>JBBTJT010000033.1:0-7711 GCA_038059315.1 Gemmatimonadota bacterium | reverse complement strand
CCTCTGCCCCCTGCACTTCGCATTATCTTCTTGCCGTGCCGAGCTTCCTCGCCGCCTATCGCCAACTCGATGACGGACGCCACCGCGCGGAGTTCTACCGCATGTGGCGCGCCGCCGCGCACGCCGGCTTCACCAACGAGAAGTCGCTCCAGACCATCGGGCACCGTGACGCGCCACACGTGGAGGAGATGCGCGCGTGGCTGCTCGATGGCGCCCGCCGCGGCCAGCGCGTCACCTACCTCGTGAAGACTGGCGGGGTCCGCTTCGAACCGATGGAGCGGGCCGTGCTCACGCTGGGCGAGGAATCCGGGACGTTCGTCGAGGCACTCCGCCTGCTCGCCGAGTTCTACCACTCGAAGCACCGCCTCATCCTCTGGGTGAAGAAACAGATGGCGTATCCCATGTTCACCGCGCTCTGCATGGTGTTCATTGCGCCATTCCCCTTGCTGTATTTCGGGCACGTCCGCGCCTACGCCGGCTTCGTCATCACAGGGTGCATCGCCTGGGTGAGCACCGGAGGCTCGCTGGTGCTGGCGGTGGCGCAGTCGTACGGCAAGCGACCGCCGCTGATTCGCGCCCGCTTTGCCCGGGGGCTCGCCACCGGGGTCGAGGCGGGCCTGCCGCTGCCGCGGTCCATCAGGCTCGCGGCCGAGGCCGCCGCCGACCCCGCGCTCTCCGCATTCGTGAACGCCATGGATGAGCACCAGCTCGTGGCCGGCTCGCTGGCCGAGACGTTCTCGAGCGCGCCGCACATGACCGCCGACCTCATTGGGGCACTCGCCATCGCCGACCGGACCGGCGATTTTTCCACGACACTTCGCCGCCTCGCCGAGCTGTACGAGGACGGCTTCCGCTGACGCCCCCCATGCCCGACTCCAGACATCACGCCGCGCGACGCTCCATCGCGCTGGCCACGTTCCTCACGCTCGTGCCGATCACGCTGGTCGTGCCGGGGCTCAACGAACTCGTCATCGTCGCGTTGCACGGCACGCGCGCCGACGCGCATGCCTTCGCCGCCGTGAACATGGCGACGGGTATCGTGGGCGTGCCCATCGTGTTCGCGCTCGTTCGCCGGCGCCCCAACCTGCGTGCCTGGCTGGTGGGTGCGCTGCTCGTCGACGCTTGTGCCTTTCTCGGCATGAACACCGCGGGGTCGGTGCCCGCGCTGCTCGCATGGCGCGCGCTCGACGGCTTCGCGCACCTGCCCGCCGTGACGCTGCTGATGGTGGCTGCCAACCGGCTCGTCGGCGAGAAGCGCGGCGCCACGCTCGGACTGGTGGCCACGTCACTCATGGTTGGTGTCGCCGTCGGCTCGCCGCTCGGGGGGTGGCTTGCGCTGCGCGGTCCGGGCGCCGTGTACCTGACGGGTGCGGTGCTGCTGGTGGTGGCCGCACTCGCCGCGCTTGTCATTCCCCCGCTTGCCGAAGGCGCGGCGGTGGGCTCGGGGCACCGCTATGAATGGAAACGTGGTTCGTTCGCCGTGTGGATGCCGCTGGCCTTCGGCTTCATCGATCGCTTCACGGTCGGCGTCTTCGTGTCGACGTTCACGCTGTACCTCGCCGAAGTGCAGCGCATCTCACCCGCGCAGCGCGGCCTGCTGATGTCGCTCTTCATGGTACCCTTTGCCGCGCTCTGCTGGCCCGTGGGGCGGCTCGCCGACCACCTCGGCTGGTACGCGCTCATCATCGCGGGCACGGTGGCGTTCGGCCTCACGTTCGCCACCTACGGCGTCGTGCCCGGCGCGCTGCTCCCCGTGTCGATGCTCGTCTCGGGAGTCACGAGTGCGATGATGTTCTCGCCCAACCTGCTGCTCGTCTCGGAGTTTGCGCGGCGCGGCGCGGGCGAAGGCCTGTTCGGCACGTTCCAGATTGCCGGGAGCTTCGGCTTCTTGCTCGGGCCAATCGCCGGCGGCGTTGCGGTGGAGGTCACGCGGCAGCGTACGGGTGTGCCGGCCTACGACGCCATCTTCATGAGCGTCGGCGCGATCGTCATCTCGATGGGGCTTCTGGCGGCGGTCGTGCTCGCCCCGATCGCGCAGGCGTGGCGCTCGGAACGCGTGTAACTGCCACCGCGAGGGTTGAGGGGCGCGAAGGGGCACGAAGAACCGCCTGATCGGCGAACGGCACGGCCGGTGAGTTCGCCCAAGGCATTCCTTCGCGCCCCTTCGCGCCCTTCGCGCTTCGTGGTGGGTGGTGGCGGTTACGGCCGCGGCGCAGGCGCCGCCGGCTGTCCACCGGGCTTCCACTCCGGCTTCGGTCCGTCGGCCAGCAGGCGCGTCGCCCTGGCCGCGGCATTGATGACCGCCGCCATGTGCGCGAGATCCATGCCCCGCACGTCATCGCTGGGCTGGTGATAGTCCGTATGCATGTTGAACGACGACACCGTGTGCGCCACGATCCCGCGCCGCGCGAAGGCGATGTTGTCGCTGCGCTCGAAGAAGTGCTGGTCGGGGCGCCTGTCAGGGACGATAGGCAGGCCGGCCTGGGCCAGCGCCTCGCCCATGCTCGAGCGCTCGTACCCGGTGAGCCAGGCTCTCCCCGGCCCCCCGGCCAGCGAATCGGGGCGGCCGATCATCTCGATCTCGAGATTGGCGACGAGCCGGGCCAGCGGAACCGGCGGATGATCGATGAACCAGCGCGTGCCGAGGAGTCCCACTTCCTCGCCGGTGGTCGCCGCAAATATGAGGGTGCGCTTCGGCCGGGGTCCGCTGGCCAGCTGGCGGGCGATCTCGAGCACGGCCGCCACTCCCGATGCGTCATCGTCGGCGCCGTTGTAGATCGAGTCGCCGTTGACGGCGCGCCCAACCCCGACATGGTCGAAGTGTGCGTCCACCAGGACCACCTCGCCCTTCACGGCCGGGTCACTCCCCTCGATGAACCCAAGCACGTTCACCGATGGGCGACGGCGTGCCGCGGGAACCGTGTCGAGGTCGGCCAGCGACCGCAGCAGGACCAGCCGTTCGGTGCGGCCGCTGCGCGACGGCGTGGCCAGCGGCACGGCAGCCACGGGCACGCGCTGAAAGAAGCCGCTGTCGCCCATCGGCTTCAGGCCGGCGCGCTGCATCTCGGCGGCAATGAAACGCGCGGCGGCCGCTTCGCCCGGCGAGCCGGTGAGGCGACCGGCCATCGAGTCGTCGGCCAGGGGATACACGAGTCGCCTGACATCAGCGGGCTGGGTGGGGCGCTGGGCGGCGAGTGCCAACGGAAGGACGAGCAGGAGGAGGGCCAGACGCGTCATCTTGAGGTGCAGGGGAAGAGGCACAGTGGAGTGCAAGGGAAGAGGCAGAGTGAGGTGCAGGGGACGGAGTGAAGGGGTGAAGCTAGCGCACACGGCTTGCCCTGCGCGAATGATGCGGCGAGGTTCCTGCGTCCGGCGAGGGGAATTCCCCCGCCCCCTTCCTCAGCGCTCCACTGTGCCCCTTCCTCTGCACCCCAAATGCTCATCCCTCCCGTAGGCGACCAACTGCCGCGCAGAGGCAACCTCTTCACCAGCGTCGTCGCCCGACTGCTGATGCTGCTCACCGGGTGGCGGTTCGAGGGGGCGCTCCCGAACCTGCCGAAGTTCGTGCTCATCGTGGCGCCGCACACGTCCAACTGGGACTTCCCGGTCGGCGTGATGGCGATGTTCGGACTCGGCATCCGGGGCACCTTTCTGGGAAAGGACTCGCTGTTCCGCCCGCCATTCGGGTTCTATTTCCGCTGGCTCGGCGGCGTTCCGGTTGACCGCAAGTCGTCGAACAACGTGGTCGACCAGACCATCGGCTACTTCAGGACGCGCGACCGGATAATCCTGGCGCTCTCACCCGAGGGAACGCGCCGGAAGATCCCGCAGTGGCGCACCGGATTCTACTGGGTGGCGGTGGGCGCCGGCGTTCCCATCGTGCCGGTGGCGTTCGACTTTCCGCGCCGGCGTATCGTGCTGAACCCGCCCCAGCTGATGAGCGGCGAAATGGAGAAGGACCTGGCGCAGCTGCGGGGGTTCTTCAATGCTGCCCAGGCCTACCGGCCCGGGAACTACTAGGCGCGTCCGCATTCCGTCTCGAATTCCGCATTCGAATTCCAATTCCGTCATCCGAATTCCGATTCGACTATCATATTGTGATAGTCGTACCATTGACTGCACCTTCGTCGTCTGAGAGCATACGAGACAGCGCCGCTGCGATGGCGACCGGCTCGCGCAGCGACGGCTGCCAGGGCTGACCGTTTCGACCGGGATATCCCTGTGAGACCAAGCAGATCGAGCACCACCGTTCCGCTGCAGCTCTTCCCGGAAGAGGACGCGCAGGCGGTCATGAACCGCGAGGTCGACGCGCTGCGCGTCGAGAATCGCCGCGTCATCGGGCGCATCAAGTTCCGCCGGCGCCGCAGCTGGATGTTCATGTCCTTCCTGGTGCTCACGCTCGCCGTCGCGGTCACGATTGCCGCCATCGTGCTCTCTCCCGAGGACTGGGCGCGAAGCCAGCAGACGCGGTTCACGCAGATGACGTCGCTGATCCTCCTGCTCGCCCTGGCCACGCCGCTGGCCGGCTACTTTGCGCAACGCTACGACCGGCAGCGCGAACGGGTGCGCGTGGCCTGCACCCGGCAGGAGGAGATCCTCAACCGCCTCGCCCAGCTCGACGGCCTGCTCGGCAAGGGCGTCCGGCGCCGGCGCCGGCGGCGAAGTCGCTCGTGGGCGTGGAACATCGAACACCCGCAGCCCTTCAGCCGTCCGTCACTGGAGTCGCTTCCGCCCGAGGAGCTCGACGACGCGGCGGCCACCCTCGGCAACAGCCTCACCGAGGGGCGCGGCCTGCGCGCCCTCGCCTACCTGCACGCCGGCATCACCGGTGCCGTCACACTTGGCATCGCCTTCGGCCTCACGCTCGCCGGCCCGGAATACCTGAGCAGCTTCCTCGTCGGAAACCAGTGGGGCGGAACGGTCGGCCCCGACCCGCTAATTTTCTGGCTCGTGCTCACCATCGCCCTGGTGCTCGTCGGAGGCGCCGGGTCGCACCGCGTCTCGGTGCTGCTGCGCCGGGCGCGCGGCCATCAGGATCGCCTGGCGGCCATCGAGCGCGCCCTGTGGGACGCGCGCGTACTAGTGCGGGAGCGACGCGAAAAAGTCTGACAGCACCCGCGTCACCTCGGCCGGCTGCTCGACGGGACTCGAGTGGCCGGCCGCGGCAATTCGGGCCAGGCGGGCGCCGGTCACCAGCGCCTGGATCCGGCGCGCCTTCGGCGGTGGCGTGGCGACGTCCTCGTCGCCCACCACCACGAGCGTGGGCAGCCTTACGGAGGCGACCTCGTCCATCACGCCCTTTCGCTCGATGACTCCCCGCACCGCCCGCACGATCGTCCGGGGACACGACGCAATCTCGGCGCGCCACGACTCCCGAACCGCGGCCAGCTTCGGATCCGCCATGAACGTGCGTCCGAAGAGGATCGGCATCACGCGGTCGACGACGAAGCGCGTGCCCAGCCACCGGGCAACCCACGCCAGTTTGCGATAGCGCGGCACATTCTCCGGCGCCTCGGGCTCGGCCGACGTCTCCAGCAGCGACAGGGAGTACAGCAGGTCGGGGCGGCGGGCCGCCAGCCGCATGCCGATGAAGCCACCCATCGAGAGTCCCACGAAGTGGCACGGGCGCGCGTCGAGCCCCTCGATCACCGCCACCGCGTCGCGGTAGCAGGTCTCCATGTCGTGACTGCGCCCGCCCGGATCACTGCTCTGTCCCTGGCCGCGATGATCGTAGGCGATGCACCGGTACCGATCCCGCAGCGCGTCGATCTGCGAGCGCCACATGCGCGACGACATCATCAGCCCGTGGCTGAACACGATCGCCGGCCCGGGACCGCCCGTGTCTTCGTAGAAGAAGGAAACGCCGTTGCTCGTGAAGTGCGGCATGGGTATTCGATTGGTACGGGCCGGTTGCGCCAGTCCTCGACGATGGAGAAAGTAGCATCCGGCGCCGGATGGCGACACCGAAGGGCGCTCCGTAGCTTTGCACGCATGCCTGAATTGCTCGCGCGCTACGCTTCGTTCGTCGACGAGGTCCTGCTGCCACTCGAGCCGTCGTTTCTCGGCCTTCCGTGGACCTCCATCGATGCCCGGCTCGACGCTGCCCGGGCGGTCGCCCGTGAACGCGGCCTCTGGACCCCGCACCTTCCCGTCGAGTGGGGCGGCCTGTCGCTCCCGCTCGCCGAGTTCGCCGAGGTGAGCGCCGTGCTCGGGCGCACGCCCATCGGCCACTACGCCTGCAATGTGCAGGCGCCCGACGTGGGCAACATGGAATTGCTGCTGACCCACGGTTCCGCCGAGCACCGCGAACGGTGGTTGCGCCCGCTGGCCGCCGGCCGCATTCGCTCGTGCTTCGCCATGACCGAACCGGGACGTGCCGGCTCGAACCCGGTGTGGCTCGACACCACGGCGGTTCGCGACGGCGACTCCTGGGTGCTCAACGGTCGCAAGTGGTTCGCCTCATCGGCCGAGGGCGCGTCGTTCGCCATCACCATGGCGGTGACCAACCCGGCCGCGCCCAAGGCGCATCATCGCGCATCGATGTTCCTCGTTCCCACCGACACGCCAGGCTTTGCGCTGGTGCGCAACATTCCCGTCATGGGACACGCCGGCGGCGGCTGGGCCAGCCACGGCGAGGTCTCGTACACCGACTGTCGCGTGCCGGCGTCGGCGCTGATCGGCGCCGAGGGCGCGGGTTTCGCGCTCGCCCAGGAACGGCTCGGGCCCGGGCGAGTACATCATTGCATGCGATGGATCGGCATCTGCGACCGCTCGCTCGAACTGATGTGCCGGTACGCGCTCGCCCGCGAACTCGCGCCGGGCGATCCGCTGTCCAGCAGGCAGGTGGTCCGGCACTGGATTGCCGAGAGCCGGGCCGAGATCACGGCCGCGCGCCTCTTCGTCCGCGACGTGGTGCGCACGATGGAGCGCGACGGGGCGCGCAGCGCCCGCGACGAGGTGTCGATGATCAAGTACCACGTGCCGCAGGTGATGCTGCGCGTGCTCGACCGGGCGCTGCAGGTGCACGGCGCGCTTGGCCTCACCGACGCCACGCCGCTGGCCGGCTGGTGGGCGCACGAGCGCGCCTCACGCATCTACGACGGCCCCGACGAAGTGCACAAGGACGCCGTCGCGCGCCGCACGCTCGAGGGGTACGCGAAGTCGCTCGCCTGACCAGCCCGCCATGACCAACGACTCGCTCATCGACGCCCCCGCGGCGGTGCGCCGCGGGGAGGCCATCCCGCTCGACGCGCTGCGTGAGTGGTGGACCGAGACGCTGGGGCCGGTGGGCTCGATCGACATCGAGCAGTTCCCGAGCGGATTCTCGAACCTCACCTACCTCGTGCGGGCCGGCGGCGACGAGTTCGTGTTGCGCCGGCCGCCGTTCGGCGTGAAGCCGGGCGTCGCCCACGATGTGCTCCGCGAGGGCCGGCTGCTGGCCGCCCTGCGCCCGGCGTACGAGCGCGTGCCGTCCGTCATCGCGCTCTGCGACGACGCGGGCGTCATCGGCTCGCCGTTCTTCGTGATGGAGCGCATGCGCGGCCTCATCCTCCGCGGCGCCCTTCCCCGCGCGCTGGCGCTCGAGAAGCGGCAACTGCGCGCGTTGTCGGCGGCGGTCATCCACACGCTCGCCGGACTGCACGCGGTGAACTGGCGCGTGCCGGGCCTCGAATCGCTCGGCCGTCCCGAGGGGTACGTAGAGCGGCAGGTC
>JBBTJT010000032.1:0-10149 GCA_038059315.1 Gemmatimonadota bacterium | reverse complement strand
AGTTCGTGCGAGACGTTGGCCACGAAGTCGCGGCGCACCGTCTCGAGCCGCCGCAGGCGCGTGAGGTCGAGCAGGGCGATCACCGCACCGCCGGCCTCGAGCGGGCGCGCCGTGAGGTTCAAGATGCGCCCGGCGAGCGAGACCTCGAGGTCACGCACCGTCTCGCCGCCCAGCGCGGCCGAGATCGCGTCGCGGAACGCGCGATCGCGCGGCAGCTGGTTGGTGTCGAAGGGGAGCGGGGCACGCAGGCCGAGCAGCGCGCGCGCCGTCTCGTTGATACGCAGCACCTGCTGCCTGGCGTCAACCGCGAGGATCCCCTCGTTCAGCGACTCGGCGAGCTCGCGCACCAGCGTTTCCTCGGCCCGCAGGGCATCGAGTCGCGCGCTGAGCTGCTCCGCCAGCTGGCTGACGGCAATGGCCAGGTCGCCCACCTCGCCCGGCGCCGCGCGCGAGGGGCGCCGGCTGAAGTCACCGGCGGCGAGCGCGCGCGTCACGTCGCTGAGTTCGGCCACCGGCTTCGACACGGACTGCGCGAAGAACCACGACAACACCATCGCCACGAGCAGCGCGGCGAGTCCCGCGACCGCGACATCGCGCCGGGCGGCCGCGACTATCGCGTCGAGCGACGTGGTGGGAAGCGAGACGCGAGCGAAGCCAAGCGGCGTGCGCACCGCGACGTACAGCTCCCGGTCACCGGCCGAGGGGCTGAGCCGCCGGGCCGAGCCCACGCCGGTCGAGCGCGCGGCGGCAATCTCCGGGCGCGACGCGTGGTTTTCCAGTCGTCCGAGATCGGCGGCCTCGAACTCGGAGTCGCCCACCACGAGCCCGGTGGAGTCGACGAGCGTCACCCGGTGCCCGGTCACCGCCCCGAGGTGGTTGGCCAGCGTATCGGCGTCCACTCCGCGCGTCCATTGCGTGGCCACCAGCCGCGCCTCGTTGGCCAGGTGAGCCGTGGTCTCCTCGGTCAGCCGGGTGCCGAGCTTGCGATCGACGGCAACGGTGATGAACAGCACGAGCACGCCGACGACGAACAGCGCGCCCAGGAGGAGCCGCTGGGTGAGTCTCACCCTTCGCGCGGGGCGCGCAGGCGATACCCGAAGCCGCGCACCGTCTCGATGAGATCACCACCCGCCCCGAGCTTCGCCCGCAGGCGCTGCACGTGCATGTCCACCGTGCGCGTCTGGATGTCGGGGGCAGCCTCCCACACGGTCTCGAGCAGTTGCGAGCGACCCTGCACGCGCCCGCGGCGTTCGGCGAGCGTCAGCAGCAACTTGAACTCGGTGGGGGTCAGTTCGATCTCCTCACCGCGCACCAGCACCTTGTGCGCCCCGCGGTCGATGCTGATGGCCCCGATGGTCAGCAGGTCGCCCGTGTTGGGCACCGCCGCGCCGCGCCGCAGGATGGCACGCACCCGCAGCACCATTTCCTGCGGACTGAACGGCTTGGTGAGGTAGTCGTCGGCGCCAAGCGACAGTCCCTTGATGCGGTCCGGCTCCTCCTTGCGGGCCGTGAGCATCAGGACGGCGATGTCCTTGGTGCTCTCGTCAGCGCGGAGTTGCTCGAGTACCTCGAAACCGGAAAGCCCGGGGAGCATCAGGTCGAGCACGATGAGGGCGGGGCGCTCGCGGCGCGCGCTGGCCAGCGCATCGGGGCCGTTGGACGCCGACGAGACGCGATACCCGTCCTTGGCCAGGTGGTAGACGACGAGCGCGACGATGTCGGGTTCGTCATCGACGACGAGAATGCGCTCCCTCGGTGCGGTGTCGCTCACGTCGGTTGTCCCTGCAGGCGGCGGAGGATGGTGGCGATGATGAGGTCGATGGCCACGGCGTTGTGGCCGCCGCGCGGGATGATGAGGTCGGCGTAGCGCTTGCTCGGTTCGACGAACTGCAGGTGCATGGGCTGCACGGTGGTGAGGTACTGGTCGATGATATCGGCGAGGGGACGCCCGCGCACCCTGGTGTCGCGCCGGATGCGGCGAATGAGGCGTTCGTCGGCGTCGGCGTCCACGAAGACCTTCACGTCGCAGCGCGCACGCACGCGTTCATCCACGAAGAGCAGTATGCCGTCGATGACGATGACGTCGGCCGGGGCCACCGGCTTGCTCTCTTCGGCCCGCAGGTGCTGCACGAAGTCGTACACCGGCTTGTCGATGGGGCGCCGGTCGGCGAGGTAATCGAGGTGCGTGACCAGCAGGTCGAGGTCGAAGGCGTCGGGATGGTCCCAGTTGACCTTGCGGCGCTCGGGGAGCGAGAGGTGCACGAAGTTGCGGTAGTAGGCGTCCATGTCGAGAAACGCCACCGACGCCGGTGTGAGCGCCTCGGCGATGCGGCGGGCCACCGTGGACTTGCCGGAGCCGGTGCCGCCGGCGATGCCGATGATGAGAGGCTTGATTGAAGGCACGGTGCTGAGGCATCCGATTGAGGATGTCCGGTTGGGAACGCGCCGGACAGTGGCGAGGCTGTCACGGTTTCGTATCGGCGCACCGGGAGGCAATGCTAAGGTTGTCCTCGCCGCCCGCGCGCCGTCAACCGGGGGGCTCGCTGCCTCCCCTCCAGGCGGGCGGCTCTATAGTTTTCTTCCATGGTACCATCGTTCCGCGCGGCGCTCCTGGCGAGCGCCGCCTTCGTCTTCGCCCCGGGCGCCGCATGCGGCCAGGGAATTCCGGTGGACCTCGTCGTCGCGGCGACCACCGACGTGCACGGCCGCCTGCGCGGCTGGGACTACTTCGCCGATACCGCCGAGGGGACGCGCGGCCTCGCGCGCCTGGCCACGGCGGTGGATTCGCTGCGCGGCGCGAATCCCGGGCGCGTCATCCTGGTGGACGCCGGCGACCTGCTGCAGGGCAATCCGCTCACGTATGTCGCGTCGCGGGGCGGCGGCACGCACCCCGTGACGGCCGCCATGAACGCCATGCGCTACGACGCCGCGGCGGTGGGGAATCACGAGTTCAACTACGGCCTGCCGGTGCTGGCGCGGGCCGTGTCGGGGGCGACGTTCCCGTTCCTCGCCGCCAACGCCCGGCGTCCCGACGGATCGCGCTACTTCCCGGCGTTCGTGATGATGGAGCGCGCGGGCGTGAAGGTCGCGATCGTCGGCGCCACGAATCCCGGCGCCAACGTCTGGGATCGCGGCCACCTGCAGGACCGGCTGACGGTCAGCGACATCGTGCCCGAAGTGCGCGCGGCGGTGGATTCGGCACGCGCCGCCGGCGCCGAACTCGTGGTGGCCGTGATGCACACGGGACTCGGCGGCGCCAGCAGCTACGACGCCGGCGGTCGAGGCGACGAGAACGTCGGCGCCCGCGTGGCGCTTGAGGTTCGGGGCATCGACGTCATCGTCCTCGGCCACTCGCACCGCGAGATCGCCGATACCACCGTCAACGGCGTGCTGGTCGTGCAGCCGCGCCAGTGGGCGGGAAGCCTGGCCGTTGCCCGGGTGCGGCTGCAGAATCGCGGGTCGTCGTGGAGCGTCATCGAGAAGCACGGCGAACTCGTTCGCGCGAAGGGGCACGCCGAGTCGCCGGCCGTGGTGCAGGCCGTCGCCACTGCACACGATGCGGCGCGAGCCTACGCCGCGCGCGAGATCGGCACCACGGCCGCGGCCTGGCGCGCCGATTCGGCGCGCACCGCCGACACGCCGCTGGTGGATTTCGTGCTCGAAGTGCAGCGGCGCGTCTTCAATGCCGAGCTCTCTTCGACGGCGGCGTTCGATCTCGGCGCCGGCTTCGGCCCGGGCAAGATCACCGTGGCGCAGCTGGCGCGGCTCTACCCGTACGAGAACACGCTGCAGCTGGTGAAGATCAGCGGTGTGGCGCTCAAGTCGTACCTCGAGCAGAGCGCGCGCTATTTCGTGGTGCGTTCGAGGGCGAAGCCGGTGGTGACGACCGATCCCGAGATTCCCGGCTACAACTTCGACATCGTTGCCGGCGCCGATTACACCATCGACCTTTCCCGGCCGATGGGGAGCCGCATCACGCGACTGCGGGTGCGCGGCCGTGCGGTGGCGCCCACGGACTCGTTCACGCTGGCGCTCAACAACTACCGTGCCGGCGGCGGCGGCGGATACGGCATGCTGCGCGGCGCGCGCGTGCTGCGTGACACCCAGGTGGAGATTCGCGACCTGCTGATCGCGGCGGTCGAGAAGCGGCGTACGCTGCGCGTAGCCGACTACTCCAGGCGCAACTGGCGCATCGTCCCTGCGGCGCATGCCGCCGCCGCGTATCGCGCGCTGCATCCGGCCCGCGCGCCAGCGGACAGGATGCTGCGCATCATCAGCACCAACGACTTTCACGGCGCGTTCGAGCCGCGCCCCGACGGCACGCAGGGGAATCGGGGCGGCGCAGCGCAGGTGGCGCATGCCATCCGCAGCGCCCAGCGCGAGTGCGGCAGCGCGTGTGCGACGATTCTGCTGGACGGCGGCGACATGTTCCAGGGGACCGCGGCATCGAACATCGCCTTCGGTCGCCCCGTGGTGCAGTTCTTCAACGCGATGGGCTATGCCGCCGGCGCGCTGGGGAATCACGAGTTTGACTGGGGACAGGACACCCTGCGCGTCCGCCTCAGGGAGCTGCGACACGCGGTGCTCGGCGCCAACGTCACCTATGCCGATGGGCGCGACGTGCCGTGGATTCCTGACGACACCATCGTCGTGCGCGACGGCGTCCGCATCGGCGTTGTCGGCGTCGCGTCGCCGCTCACGCCCCGGACGACGAAGGCGGAGAACGTCGCCGACCTGCGGTTCGCCGATCCGGTGCCCGTGGTCAACGCCCACGCGCGCTCGTTGCGCGCCCGTGGCGCCACGGTGGTGATCGTCGTCGCGCACGACGGCGCCTTCTGCAACGGGCGCGGCGCCGAGCAGGCGTGCAGCGGAGAGATCATCAAGCTCGCCCAGGGCATCACCGAGAAGGTCGACGCGATCATCAGCGGCCATACGCATTCCGTGCTGAACACGGCGGTCAACGGCATTCCGGTGGTGCAGGCGCGGTCGAGCGGCCGGGCGATCGCCGTGGTGGACCTGCCGCTCGATGCCCGCGGCGGCGTCGCCGGCACCGGACGCGGCTGGGTGCGCAACATCGACAGCGACTCGATGCCTGCCGAGGCGGACATCGCCGCGCTCGTGCGCGACGCGACGGCGGGCGTGGCCAGTCGCGTGAACCAGCCGATCGCGCAGTTACGCGAACCGATGTTCAGGCGCGGCGAAGAGTACGCCCTCGGGCACCTCATCGCCGACGCGCAGCGCGCGGCAGGCAGAGCCGACCTGGCGGTGATGAACAACGGCGGCATTCGCGCCGACCTGCAGGCGGGCACGGTGACCTATGGTGCGCTGTTCGAGATTGCGCCGTTCGGCAACGTGCTGTACCGCGTCACCGTGCGCGGCAACGCCCTGCGCGCCTATTTCGAGCGGATGTACGACGGCCAGCGCTCGCCGCGTGTGCACGTGAGCGGCATCACGCTGACGTGGGACAGCGCAAGGCCCGCCGGCCAGCGCCTCGTCGGCGCACGGCTCGCCGACGGCGCGTCGCTGGACGACGCGAAGGAGTACCGGATGGTGCTCAGCGACTTCATGCTCACCGGCGGCGACGGGCTGGGCCTGGGCGACGCGGCGCGCCTCGTGGAACCGCTGAACGTGCAGGACCTCGATGCACTGGTCGCCCACCTCCGCTCGCTTCCCGGCGGCGTGATCGTCGCCGACGAGACTCCCCGCCTGATCGTCAGCAAGCCATGACCGAGCCCGTCACCGTCTTCGTCAACGCCCGCGCCGTGCAGGTTGCGGCCGGCTCGACCGTGCTCGACGCCGTGCGCGCGTTCGACCCCGCCGAGGGCGCCGCGCTCGCCGCGGGAACACGCGCTGTGACCGACAGCCGCGGGCTTCCCGCCCCGGCCGACGCCGTCGTGTACGGCGGGGCGATCTTTCGCCTCGTCTCGGCGCGCGCGGGCCGCACCGGGGAGTCGGCGTGACCGTCGTCACCTCCGACCTGTTGCGCCGCCTTCCCAAGACGGAACTGCACTGTCATCTCGACGGCTGCGTGCGCGCATCGACGCTGCTCGAACTGGCCGCCGAATACGACAAGCCCATGCCCGCCGACGACGCCGAGGCACTGGCGCAGTACATGCTGGTGGACGACGCCGAGAACCTCGAGGACTACCTCGAACGCTTCTCGGTGACGTTGTCGGTGATGCAGACCGGCGAGGCGCTCGAGCGCATCGCCTACGAGCTGGCCGAGGACGCGGCGCGCGAGGGCGTGCGGTACCTGGAGACGCGGTACGCCCCGGTGCTGAACGTGCGTGGCGGGCTGTCGCTCGAGGAGGCCGTGGAGGCTCCGCTGCGCGGACTCGCCCGCGCGCACCAGGAATACGGCATCGTGGGGCGCGTCATCGTCTGCGCCATCCGCAACATGGCGCCGGAGGTGTCGCTGGAGCTGGCGCGCCTGGCGGTGGCATTCAAGGGCCGGGGCGTCGCCGGTTTCGACCTGGCCGGTGGCGAGGTGGGGAACCCGGCCAGCCGCCACAAGGAAGCCTTCGACTTCGCGCGCGAGAACGACCTGCCGTGCACCTGCCACGCCGGGGAGGGCGCCGGTGCCGAGTCGGTGCGCGACGCCGTGCATCGCTGCTGCGTGTGCCGCATCGGCCATGGCACGCGCCTGCTGGAGGACGCGTCGCTGACCGAGTACGTGAATGACCGCCGCATCACCATCGAGTGCTGCATCACCAGCAACGTGCAGACGCGGGCGGCCCAGTCGTTCGACACGCACCCGCTGCGCCAGTTCTATGACCGGGGCCTCAACGTGGTGCTGAGCACGGATAACCGGCTGATGAGCGGCATCACGCTGGTGGACGAGTACCAGCGCGCCGCCACGCACCTGGGGTTCACGTTCGAGGAGCTGTGCGCGGTGGCCCGCAACGGCTTCACCAGCGCGTTCCTGCACGAGAATGAGCGAAGCGCCATGCTCGCCACGGTCGACCGCGACATCGCCGCGCTGCTCGCCGAAGGGCGCTCGTGAGCACCCACGGAGCCGCCGCCGCCCGCGTCGCCGCCGACTTCGTTCGCGCGGAGCTCGGCGTGCAGTCGCCGGCCTGCGCGATCATTCTCGGGTCGGGGCTGGGCACGCTTGCCGACCGCATCGAGGACTCCCGTCGCGCGACGTACGCCAGCATTCCCGGGTTTCACGCCACGCAGGTGGCGGGCCACAAGGGCGAGGTCATTGCCGGCACGCTGGGCGCTCGTGAAGTGATTGCGTTTGCCGGCCGGTTCCACATGTACGAAGGGCACGCGCCGCAGGTGAGCGCCTTCCCGGTGCGTGTGGCGCACGCACTGGGCGCGCGCACGCTGTTCGTCTCCAACGCCGCCGGGGGCATCCGTCGCACGTTCAGCGCCGGCGACCTGATGGTGATCGAGGATCACCTCAATCTCATGTTCGTGAATCCGCTCACCGGACCGCTCGAGCCCGGCGACACGAGGTTCCCCGACATGAGCGCGCCGTATTCGCCGCGCCTCCAGCAGCAGCTGCGCGACGCGGCAAGTCGGCTGGGCATCCCGTTGCAGCGTGGCGTCTACGTGGGGTTGCTGGGTCCGACCTACGAGACGCTGGCCGAGGTGCGCATGCTCGCTCGTCTGGGCGCCGATGCCACGGGGATGAGCACGGTGCCGGAGGTGATCGTGGCCAACGCCCTCGGCATGGAGGTGGCGGGCGTCTCGCTGATCTCGAACCCGGCGGCCGGGCTGACCGCCGAGAAGCTGAGCCATGCCGACGTCATGCGCGCGGCCGAAGCGGCGGGGGACAACTTCTGCGCGCTGGTGACGGAGTTTGTGAAGGAGACGGTGGACGGTAGACGGTAGACGGTGGACGGTGGACGGTAAACGACCGAGCCCGTCGTTGAGTGCACGCCCCATGCCAACGATCTACGGTCTACCGTCTACCGCCTACCGTCCACCGTCTATTTCCTGGGCTGAGGCAACGACATCAGCCGCTTCTTCATCGCCTGGAAGTTGGGCGAGTCCTTGGTCAGTCCCGACGTCTGCGCCGCCGGATAGGTGGCGATCATGCGCCTGGTGTCGTCGATGCGCGACTCTTCCAGCGGGTGCGACGCGAAGAACGCCGACAGCGCGTCGGGCTGTTCCTTTCGCTCCTTCAGCAGGATGGCGAACATCTCGGGAATTCCGTTGGGGTCGATGCGCGCCTTGATGAGATAACGCACTCCCTCTTCGTCGGCCTCGGCTTCATCCGTCCGGCTGAACTTCGCGAACGCCGCATTGGCGCCGATGTTGATCACCGACTGGGCCGTGCCCGTGTTGCAGACGGAGGTCAGCGTGCAGAGCAGGGTCGTGCCGATGTTTGCCCCCTGGGCCTTCTGCATCTGCTTG
The DNA here is from genome assembly GCA_038059315.1 of Gemmatimonadota bacterium. Classification (GTDB taxonomy): domain Bacteria; phylum Gemmatimonadota; class Gemmatimonadetes; order Gemmatimonadales; family Gemmatimonadaceae; genus PNKL01. The sequence continues at coordinate 1,785 of JBBTJT010000032.1, read as the reverse complement.
ACGCTGTGGCGCCGTGTCACGTGGGCGATCTCGTGGCCAATGACGCCGGCCACCTGCGCCATCGTGTTGGCCCGCTCGATGAGACCGCGGTTCACGTAGATGAATCCCCCCGGTACCGCGAAGGCATTTACCTCGCGGCTATCGACAACCGTGAAGTGCCAGTCGAGATTTCGCTGGTCGGCTATCCGGGCCAGGGAATCACCGAGGAGCGTGATGTAGCGGTTTACCTCGGGGTCGTGCACGAGCGGCAGTTCCTTGGCGATCTGGGTGGCGTAGTTCGCCCCCAGGTCGACTTCCTGCTGGGTCGACACGGCGCAGGCGGCCGCCAGCAGCAGCGGCGAAACGAGTGCGGCGCGGGCCGCGGAGGCAAGACGAGTGCGCATGGAGACAAGATAACGGTGAAATGGCTCACGGTGGCAAGGGACCTGAAGCGTCGCAAGGCGCGCGAACGCAACGGGCTGTTCGTCGCCGAGGGCGTGCGGACGGTCGAGGAGCTCGCGCGCTCGCCGCTGGTCATCGAGGCCGCGCTCGTCACGGAGCGCGCGGTGACCGAGGGCCGGAGTGGCGCGCTCGCCGTGAATCTCGAGGAGCGGGGCGTTCCGGTCATGCGGGTGACCGACGCCGAGTTCGAGTCGGCCGCCGACACCGAGCATCCGCAAGGCATCCTGGCCATCGCCCGGCAGCCCGTCCGCACGCTGGCTGGCCTCGCCGTGCGCGACACGCTGCGCCTGCTGGTGCTCGACGCCATCCAGGATCCGGGGAACGTCGGCACGCTCATTCGCACGGCGGCGGCGGCCGGCGCCACGGCGGTCGTGGCGCTGCCGGGAACCGTCGACATCTGGAACGCCAAGGTGGTGCGCAGCGCCGTGGGGAGCCATTTCACCTTTCCGGCGATCGAGGCCACGCCGGTGGAACTGCAGGCGTTCCTTGCCAGCCACCAGGTGTCGCTCTGGGGCACCGACGCCGGGGGCACGCCGCTCGAGGCGGTCAAGCCGCCGCTGCGCCTTGCCATCGCGGTGGGCAATGAAGGCGCCGGGCTCAGCGACGCGTTGCGCGCGCTCTGCTCGGACGTCGTGTCGTTGCCGATGGCCCCGGGCGTGGAATCGCTGAACGTGGCGGTAGCCGCCGGCATCACCCTCTACGCACTCCGCCCGTGAACGGAAGCACCCCCGCACCCCGCACCAACAACCTCCGGTGAACTCGATCTCCTGGTTCTCCGCCTACGCACCGGTGTTCGGCGCCTTCGGCGCGATCTTCGGCTCGTTCCTCAATGTCTGCATTGCGCGATGGCCCAGGGACGAGTCCGTCATTCGTCCGCGCTCCCGCTGCCCCGACTGCGGCAATGCCATCGCCTGGCACGACAACATCCCGGTGCTCGGCTGGCTGATGCTGCGCGGCCGGTGCCGGCACTGCGGGTCGCGCATCAGCCTGCAGTACCCGCTGGTCGAGGCCGCCACGGCCAAGCGCTTGGGCTTGCCGATTCTTGCGATGGTCGGGCCCTCGGCCAGCGCCGGCGTTGATCCGAGTTGCATGGGCTTAGGCCCGATACCGGCGACGCGGAAGGCGCTCGCGCGTGCGGGTCTGACCACGAAGGACATCGACCTTGTCGAGCTGAACGAAGCCTTCGCCGCCCAGTGCCTTCCATGCATCCGCGAGCTGGAGATGGACCCATCGAAGGTGAACGTCAACGGTGGGTCCATCGCCCTGGGCCATCCACTGGGATGCAGCGGGGCCCGCATCAGCACGACCCTCCTGCACTAGATGAAGCGCCGCGGCGCTCGTCGG
>JBBTJT010000031.1:0-7495 GCA_038059315.1 Gemmatimonadota bacterium | reverse complement strand
GCTACGCCGCGACCGGCCGGGGGAAGGCCTTTCTCATTTCAACTCCGTGAGAGACATCGGCGAGCGACACCTGCTAGCCCAGCCGCCGCCCCTGCGCCGTCTCGCGCCGCTGCCGCTGTGAACGGCCGGCGACGAGTTCGTCGACACCCACGCCATCGACGCCGTCGCCGCCGCCGCCCGGCGGTCGCGGCCCGACGATCATCCCCAGCAACGGCGGCGTGATGAATGTCGTCACCACCACCATCGCCATGACGGCGCCAATCTGCGGCCCGGCAAGCACGCCGGCGGCGGCTCCCACCTGAGCGAAGATGAGCCCCACCTCGCCGCGCGGCACCATCGCCACGCCGATGAGCAGCTTGCGCCCCGTGAACCACCACGGCGCATAGCCGGCGGCCACCTTACTCAGCACGCCGCCGACGACGAGCAGCGCACCGAGTCCCAGCGCCGCCGGGGTCAGCAACGCCCCAACCTCGACCTGCGCGCCGACCGCGGCAAAGAACACGGGCACGAGCAGGTGCCCCACGGAAATCGTCGCCCTCTCGATCTCGTGTCGCTGCGGCGTGCGGTGCAGCACCAGGCCGGCGACGAACGCGCCGATGATCATCGCCGAGCCCGCCTTGGCGGCCAAGGCCGCAAAGAGGAAGGCGAAGGCCAGCGCGGCAACGCCCAGCGCGCCGGCCACCTGCAGGCGACTGACAACGGCCATGATCGGCTTCACCAGGAGGCTTCCCGCAACCAGCGCGCCAACGACGAAGCCCACCGCCTCCAGCGTGGTCCGCGCCACGAGCAGCGGCGTCACCGCCCCTCCGGCGACGATGCCGGCAACCACCGCGAGTATGATGAGGCCGATGACGTCGTCGAGGACGGCGGCCCCGAGGACAATCTGTCCCTCCCGCGTCTGCAGCCGCCCCAGATCGCCGAGCACGCGTGCCGAAATGCCGATGGACGTCGCCGTGAGCGCCGCGCCGATGACCAGGGCACTCATGTAGGGCAGGCCGAGGGCCACGGCGACCGCCGCACCGCCGGCGAACGGCAGCACGACGCCGGTGACTCCCACGGCGAGCGCGGCGCCCCCGACTTCCTTCGGCTTGCGAAGGTCGGTCTCGAGCCCGATCTGGAAGAGCAGCACCAGCACGCCCAGCTCGCTGAGCACGTGGATGATCGGATCATTCGGGTCGAGCACGCCGAGCACCGACGCGCCGAGCAGCACGCCGGCGACGAGTTCGCCCAGCACCGCCGGCTGCCGCATGCGCTGGGCAAGTTCGCCAAGGAGCCTGGTCGCGGCAAAGATGGCGGCCAGCGTGAGCAGCAGCCCCGGAACATCGGGCAGTGCGGCCGTCGACGACGCCAGCACCGCCCACGGCACCGTCATCGCGCGGCCTCGCCCTCGAGGTACGTGTAGCCTTCGAGTCCCGCCACGTAGTCGGCGATGAACATGTTCGCCTCGTCGCGGGTAATGCCGCCGGCGGCCTGCACCTTGCGGCGGAACGTGGCCAGCAGGTCGGAGGCGCGGAACTGCACGTAGTTGAGCACCTCGGTGACGGTGTCGCCATGCACCAGGTCGGTGATCTCGTAGCCCTCGTCGCGCAGGCGCACGTGCACCGCATTGGTGTCGCCAAACAGGTTGTGCAGGTCGCCGAGGATCTCCTGGTACGCCCCGGTGAGGAAGATCCCCAGGATGTACGGGTCGCCGTCGGTGAACGGGTGCAGTTCGAGCGACGGATTGCCGCCCTTCTCGCCGACGAAGCGGTCGATCTTCCCGTCGGAATCGCAGCTCACGTCCTGCAGGGTGCCCCGGCGCGTCGGCTCCTCGTCGAGCCGGTGGATCGGCATGATCGGGAAGAGCTGGTCGATGGCCCAGTTGTCGGGGAGCGACTGGAAGAGCGAGAAGTTGCAGAAGTACCGGTCGACGAGCGCGGCGTCGAGGTCGGCGATGATGTCCTCGAACTCGTCGGGATGCCGGTGGGCCGCGGCGCGGACGGCGTTGATCGTGCACAGGTGGAGGATCTCGGCGATGGCCCGCTCGCGGAGCGACAGCACGCCGTTGTTGAAGAACCCCTGCGCCTTTTCCTTGTCGTACGACGCGTCGTGGTAGACCTCGCGCACGCGACGCATGGAGACGTTCTTGCGCGATACCGCCTTGAGGTCGTCGGCCATCTCGTGCAGCAGCGCGTGATCGTCCTCGACGACGACCGGCGTGGACGCCTCCACCTGCGACTCCACCTCGATGACGCTCATCAGCATCAGCGCGTGGTGCGCCGTCAGCGCGCGTCCCGACTCGCTGATGATGTCCGGCATGGGATGCTCGTGCTCCCGGCACATCTCGGCCAGCGTGTACACGATGTCGTTGGCGTACTCCTGCACCGTGTAGTTCATCGACGCCTGGTTGGTGCTCTGCGTGCCGTCGTAGTCCACGCCCAGCCCGCCGCCGACGTCCACGTGGGTGATGTCGAGTCCCATGCGGCGCAGTTCCACGTAGAAGCGCGCCACCTCGCCCATGGCCCGCTTGATGTAGCGGATGTCGGTGATCTGCGAGCCCAGGTGGAAATGCACAAGCTTGAGGATGTCCAGCCGCCCGGCCGCCCGCAGGCGCTCGATGAGCGCGACGAGCTGCGCCGAGTTGAGCCCGAACTTCGACTTCTCGCCGCCCGACTGCGCCCAGCGTCCCGACCCTTCGGTGGACAGCTTGATGCGCACGCCGGCGATCGGCACGACGCCCAGCTCGTCGGCCGCCTGCAGCAGCACGTCCAGCTCGCTTACCTGCTCGATGACGATGAACACCTTGTGCCCCAGCTTCTGCCCCATGAGGGCGAGGCGCATGAACTCCTCGTCCTTGTAGCCGTTGCAGACGATCACGTGATCGGTGCGCTCGGACAGGGCGAGCACGGCCTGCAGCTCGGGCTTGGAGCCGCATTCGAGGCCCACGCCGCAGGGCTGCCCGAAGGTGAGGATCTCCTCGACGACATGCCGCTGCTGGTTGACCTTGATCGGGTACACGGTAGTGTACTGCCCCGTATAGTCGAACTCCTGGATGGCGTTCTGAAACGACGCGTGCACCGCCTCGATGCGCGAGCGCAGGATGTCGGAGAAGCGCAGCAGCACCGGCAGGGCGACGCCCTGCGCCTCGAGGTCGAGGGCGAGCTCGAAGAGGTCGAGGGTGCGCTCCGGGTGCGCCTTCTCCGGGCGGACGACCACCCGGCCAGTGGCCGAGATGTCGAAGAAGCCGTCGCCCCACCCGTCGACGTTGTACAGGGCCTTGGCGGCGTCGATCGTCCAGCGCTGCGGCTCGGCGGCGCTGGTGGAGTCCAGGGGAGCGGTAGTTGTCATCAGACGGAGAAAACTATTGCGTAGGAGCCGAGTTTGCGATGGCCAACCACCATCCACCAACCACCGACCACCGACCACCAACCACCAACTTCAACGCGCTGCGCTACCCCACCGCTCTTCGGTAGAACGCCTTCAACCCGCGCCACCACGCGAACACGGCCACGGCCGTCAGCACCGCCGCCACGACCGCCGAATCCATGTGCGGCACTCCCGGCGTCAGCACGCCGCGCATGCCCTCGGATGCGTACACCAGTGGATTCACCAGCACCGCCTTCTGCAGCCACGGCACCACGCGCAGGCCATCCCACGGGTAGTAGGCGCAGCCGAAGAACAGCATCGGCGCCACGATGAAGGAGAACATCAGGCCGATCTGGTTGACGTTCACCGCGCATCCGAGCCAGAGCCCGAGCGTGGAGAAGGCCGCGGCGGCCAGGATCATCATGCCGAGCGTCAGTCCGAAGCTCGACAGGGTGAGCCCCGGCGCGCTCCCCATGATGACGCGCCCGAGCGGCAGGACGATCAGCCCGGCAACCACCCCCTGGATGACGCCGACGACCACGAGTTCGAGCGCCACCAGGTGCGTCGGAAGCGGGGCGAGCAGGCGGTCCTCTATCTCCCTCGTCGCGCCGAACGATGCCACCATGGGCAGCGCCACCGACTGCACGGCCGAGAGCGCCAGGCTGACGGCGAGCACGCCGGGCAGCAGCGTCGTGACGTACGCCGGCGGCAGCATCTGCATCTTGGGCAGCAGGTAGCCGAAGACGATCATCAGCAGCGTCGGTTGCATGAGCGTGCGCACGAGCGTGAAGCCGATCTCGCGGCGTGCGACGCGCAGGTCGCGCTGCAGCATGGCCACGAAGACGTCGGAGGCGGGCACCGGGATCTCGTTGGTCAATCGAGCCTCCGCCCGGTGAGCGAGACGAACAGCGTCTCGAGCGACGGCTTCACGAGGTTGATGTTACGCACGGCGTGGCCGCGCGCCTCCACCGCCCTGATGAGCGCGGGAAGCGCCTCGCCGCCGCGGCTGCAGAACGCGCGCAGGTCGTTGCCGTTGACGTCGACGCGCGAAACGCCGGCCACGAACCGGCAGGGAATGGCGACGTCGTCGGCGTCACCGTCGAGCTGCAGGTCGATGAGCGTCTCGCCCGGCGAGCGCGCCTTGAGCGCCGCCGGCGTATCGCAGGCCAGCAGCCGGCCACGATCCACGATGCCCAGCCGCCCGCACAGCTGGTCGGCCTCTTCCATATGATGTGTCGTCATCACGATGGTGCGGCCGTCCCGGTGCAGCGCGCGCAGGATTTTCCAGAGGGCCAGGCGCGCCTGGGGATCGAGGCCGACCGTCGGCTCGTCGAGGAAGATCACCTGCGGCTCGTGCAGCAGCGCGCGCGATCATCAGCCGCTGCTGCTGCCCGCCGGAGAGGGCGTCGACCTTCGCGTCGGCCTTGTCGCTCATGCCCAGCTGTTCGAGCAGCGAGCCGGACCGCTCGGCGGTGACGGCGCGCGACAGGCCGAAATAGGCGCCGTGAAAGAGCAGGTTCTCGAGGACGCTCAGGCCGCGATCGGGGTTGGGACGCTGCGGCACGACGCCGATGCGCCGGCGCACCAGTTCGCCGTGGGTGGCCACGTCGGCCCCGCCGACGAACGCCTGCCCCGATGTGGCGCGCACGCGCGTGGTGAGAATGCCGATGGTCGTCGTCTTGCCCGCGCCATTGGGACCGAGGAGGCCGAAGAACTCGCCCGGCTGGATGGTGAGGTCGAGACCGTCGAGGGCCAGCACCGCGCCGTCGGCGCCCGGACCGGTGCCGCCGCTGCCGCGACGGCGAGCGGGTGGCGCCGGATACGACTTGCGCAGGGCGCGGGTTTCGATGGCCGGGGGCACGATGGAATAGTCGTGCGCGCTGCGCGTCCGGGCAAGCGACGCCCTCGGCGCCCCATCTCGCGCTCCGAGGCCGGCGTTGGCATCTTCGTGCCGAACCAAGCGGCGTTTTTTTCATCACAAGTGAGGCCCCCCATGAAGAAGCTCTTGCGTGTTGGAGTGTGGATCGTTGGTGTCGTCGTCGTGCTGGTGATCGTGGCGGGTTCCGCGCTGTACTACGCGACCCAGCGGCGTATCGAGAAGAAATGGGACGTCGCGGGGCATGCGCTGACGATCCCCACCGATTCCCTGGCCCTCGAGCGGGGCCGCCGTCTCGCGACGACCATTTCCAAGTGCTCCGACTGTCACTCGGCGGACTTCGGCGGCGGCGTGTTCATCGACGCGCCGCCGGTGGCCACGCTGTATGCGTCCAACCTCACGCGCGGCAGGGGCGGCGTGAGCGGCCTGTTGAGTGACCTGGACTGGGAGCGGGCAATTCGCCACGGCGTGAAGCCCGACGGATCGGCGCTGCTCTTCATGCCCTCCCAGGAGTTTCAGCACATCAGCGACGAGGACCTGGCGGCGCTGATCGCCTTCCTCAAGACACTGCCGCCGGTGGATCGCGAAGTCGGCAGGAACAGCGTCGGTCCGATTGGCCGCGCCCTCCTCGCCTCGGGCGAGCTGCAGCTGGTACCCGCCGAAATCGTCAACCACGCGGCCGCGCACCCGGCGCCGGTACCGATGGGCGTGTCGGTGGCGTATGGCCAGTACATCGCCGAGATCGGCGGCTGCAAGGGGTGCCACGGCCCCGGCCTTTCCGGCGGGCACATTCCTGGAACGCCGCCCGAGTGGAAGCCGGCGTCGAACATCACGCCGACGGGCATCGGGCACTACACCGAGGAAGATTTCTTTCGTGCGCTGCGCGAGGGGAAGCGCCCCGGCGGCGTGCCGATCGACTCGCTGATGCCGTTCCGTTTCACCAGGGACATGACGGACGACGAGATTCGTGCGGTCTACCTGTTCCTCAAGACGGTGCCGGCAAGGGAGTTTGGGAACAGGTAATGGGGTCTCTCACGGAGACCGGAGCCCTGCGGAGGTCACGAAGACGGCAACAACCTTCAAGGGGGTGTCGCGAACAGTGCTCTCCGCCACACCCCCTTGAATTGTCGTTCTCCGTGCACTCCGTATCGCTCCGGTCTCCGCGAGAGACTTCTGCGGACCTATCTCGCCCGATCGAGCAGCGCCAGGAGCTGCTCCTTCGGCGCGTAGCCAACCTGCCGCGCGACCTCCTGTCCGTCCTTCAGGATGACGAGCGTCGGGATGCCACGCACGTGGAAGCTCTGCGGCGAGGCGGGGTTCTGGTCGGAATTGACTTTCACCACGAGCAGTTCGCCCGCCCGTTCACGCGCCAGTTCGTCGAGCACCGGCGCCATCATGCGGCACGGCCCGCACCAGTCGGCGTAGAAGTCCACGAGCACCGGCACCGTGGCGCCATTGATGACCTTGCTCAGCTGGTCGTCCTTGGCGTGCACGGGGCGGTCGAGCAGCAGCGGCCGCTGGCATTCCGCGCACCTGGGCCGGTCGTCGAGGCGACCGAGCGCGACACGGCTCAGCGTATCGCAGAACGCACACGCCACCACGGCGCTGGGCGCCGGCTTTTCGACATCGGTGGTCACGGCATCTTCTCCAGCGCGGCGAGCACGCGCTCGAGTCGTTCGCGGATGTGCCTGGCGACGGGCTCGAGCGCCGGTTGCACCGCCACGCTGAGCGCGACCACCGGGTCGATGGCGGCGACGCGGGTTCGCCCGGCCAGTTCGTCGCGCCGCACGATGACGTTGCAGGGCAGCAGCAGGCCGAGGTCGGCGTCGACGTTCAGGGCTTCGCGGGCATGCGACGGGCTGCAGGCCCCGAGGATCACGTAGGGCGCCGAGTCGACGCCGAGCTTCTTCTGGAACGTGGCGCGCAAGTCGGCTTCCATCAGCACGCCGAATCCCTCGGCGGCGAGCGCGGCGCGCGCCGCGTCGACGGTGGCCTCGAAGGGGCGATCGAGGGTGATGGAAAGTCCGTAATTAGTGGCAGTGGGCATGGGGTTCTCGTCGGAATTGTGTATATACTACTATATCGCTATATAGTCTCTCACGCAAGGGCCGCGGCGATCCCGGCGCCGTCTCTCACGGAGACCGGAGCGGGCGGAGCTTCACGGAGGCGGCAACAGCACTCAAGGGGGCTCGGCGGGCGGTACGGTCCGCCCAAGCCCCCTTGAACCTGAATCCTGCGTGAAAACTGGGGATTTTGACGTCAGAGGCGATCAAT
>JBBTJT010000030.1:11956-47519 GCA_038059315.1 Gemmatimonadota bacterium | reverse complement strand
CACGCCCTCATGGATGTCGTGCAGCCGCGCGGCCAGCGGCTCGCCGGCGCGCGTGCGGATCACCCCGCACTCCAGCAAGTCGGCGCCGCCCGCGCTCCGCGCGCGAACGACGCCGTAGCCCGTCACCGCCGTGCCGGGATCGATGCCGAGGACGATCACGCGCCGGCCATCTCCGACGGGTCCATGTCGAAGTTGGCATCGACCTTCTGCACGTCCTCGAGATCCTCGATCGCCTCGATGAGCTTCAGCAGCTGGCTCGCCGGCTCGCCGGTCACCGGCACCGTGTTCTTGGGAATCCACGCCAGCTCGGCCTGCGCTGCCCTGATGCCCGTCGCCTCGAGGGCCGCCTTCACCGCGTGCAGGTCGGCCGGAGCCGTGGTGATGATGAACGTGCCATCCTCGGCGGCAAAGTCCTCGGCGCCGGCCTCGAGCGCCTTCTCCATGGCGGTGTCTTCCGTGAGCGCGCCGCCGTCCACGAGGATCTGTCCCTTGCGGTCGAACATGAACGACACCGAGTTGCTGGTGCCCAGGTTGCCGCCGCCGCGCGACAGCTTGGCGCGAATCTCGGCCACCGTGCGCGTGGCGTTGTCGGTCAGCGCCTGGATCATGATGGCGACGCCACCCGGGCCGTACGCCTCGTACAGCACCTCCACGTAGTCCACGCCCTCGAGGTCGCCCGTGCCCTTCTTGACGGCGCGCTCGATGTTCTCCTTGGGCATCGACAGCGACCGGGCATTGTCGATGGCCGTGCGCAGCCGCGGATTGCCGTCGGGGTCGCCGCCGCCCTGCTTGGCAGAGACGGTGATCTCACGAATCAGCTTCGTGAACAGCGCGCCCCGCTTCTTGTCGGTGGCCGCCTTGTAGTGCTTGGTTGTCTTCCACTTGCTGTGACCAGCCATGACCAGGAATCCGGATTCAGGATTTCGGATTCCGAACTCGGATTCCGAATTCGGATTGCGATACGGATTGGACGCGGGGCGCGCCACCGCCTCCCGTCAATCTACCGCCTTTCCGTGCCCCGGAAAACAGCAAGGGGCGACCACGCGGTCACCCCCTGTTACCACCAACCACCAACCACCAACCACCAACCGCCAACCACCAACCGCCACTGTGGTTAGTGCAACCTGATCATGAGCGACGTCCGCCACCCCGTCACGTCGATGCCCGAGCCGTCGATGGTCGAGTACAGCTTGCCCACGTGGTACGTGGCGCTCGGCATGATCGTGAACGCGCCGGCGCCGAAGCGCAGGCGCAGGCCGCCGTTGCCCAGCAGGCCCGCCTTCACGCCGTCCACCAGCCAGCTGCGCCCTTCGATGCTCGGTTCGATCAGCAGGTCGCCGACGTGGAGTCCGAGTGCCACCGAACCGTTGGCCACGCTCTCGGGATTGGACACGCCGCCGAGCTGCTGGCCCCGGGCGCGGTACAGGTTCCAGCCGCTGATGTACAGGTCGGTGGTGCCGAGCGGCACGTACAGCGAGGCCTGCCCGATGTACCGGTCACCGGTGGCGTACGACGTCGAGTCGGCGACGTCCTTGCCGAACGCCGAGTAGCTGACGCCCAGCGTCAGGCGCCCGTTGCCGATCATGCGGTCGACGCCCACGCGCGCTCGCGTCTCGTCGGCCGGGGTGAAGGTGAAGGTCCTGTCGGAGATGTTGAACGCGTCGAACTCCGTCGATTTCCGGAACGACGCGGCGACGCCGAGGTTCCAATTGCCAAGGCTCCTGGCAAAGGCGACACCGCCGGTGCCCGAAAGTCCCGAACCGTACGAGGACGTGGGGAAGAGCAGGAAGTCGTTGCCGATCTGCCCGGCCGCTTCGGCCTGTCCCTCGGGAATCGTGTACTGCCCGGTGGGGATGTTGGCGCCCACCGTGAACACCACCGCGTCGTTGCCCAGCGTCAGGTTGGCGCGAACCTGCGTGTCGGTGAGTCCGTTGATCGAGCTGGACGTCGTGCCGTTGCTCGACACTTCGGAGTTGGCGTACGCCGTGGCCACGTCGATGTTGAAGCGCGACGTGACCGGAAGCACGAACACCATCGGCACGGAGAGTTGCGTCACCGTCTTGGCCGACGCGCCGCTGCCGACCTTGATGGACACATACTGCGGGATCGCCGCCAGGGCGGCGTCACTGAGGCCCTGCGCCGGCGCCACGCACGGCGCGGCGGCGAGCAGCAGCGCGGCGACGGAGGCACGCATGATCGGTTGCATGATCACGGCCTCCGGATGATGATGGTCACCGTCCCGGTCTTCTGGGCCGGCTGGTCAGTGCCCGTCTTTTCCGAGGTGGCATCGCGCGTGGTCGGCGGCGCCTGTCCTTGGGTCTGCCCCGTCCCACCGCCGGTGGAGGCGTTCACACTGTTGGCCGCCGACGGATTAACGTCACCCACGGCGTTGGCGAGCGTCGATCCCATGCCCGTGTTGGTGGACGCCACGCCGCGTTCGGCGGCGCTGACCGTCGCGCCTTCGCTGGAGTTCGCAAGCCCCGACTCGACCTTCGCCGCCGTCACCTGCGAGCCCTGCTGCGCGGCGCGCGCGCTCTGCGCCTTCTGCAGCGCCTGGCCGAAGCCGGGGTCGATGCTGCGCGCCTGGTCGAAGAACCGCGCCGCGTCGTCGTACCGCCCCTCGTCGGACGCCAGCAGGCCGTTGCTGTAGGCGAGGAACGCCTGCAGCGACCGCGTCGGACGCTGCTCGATGGCCGCGCGCTCGGCGGCCGACAGCCGGACGCCGAGCTGGTCGAAGATGCCGAGGGCGAGGTTCTTCTCGATCGTGAAGATCTGGTCGAGCACGTCGCTGCTCTGCACGTCGCGGCCCTGCTGCTGTGACGTGGCGACGTTCATCACGGCCGCGTTCACCGTGAGGTTTTGCGCGCCGGTTTGCGTGATGGCGCCCTGCACCACCCGGCCGGCGCGGATCAGCTTGCCCGCGCGCAGGGCCGTGCCGGCATCGGTGCGCCCCGACTGGCTCAGCGCGATCTCGTCGATCATCGCCTGGATGCGGTCACGCTCGAGCAGCTGCACCTCGGGGGACCGGGCGAGGTCGTTGATCAGCAGGTCCGACAGCCCGCGCCCCAGCGGGGCGAGCGTCTGGTCGGTGCCGCTGAAGGTCATCGGGAGCACCGCCACGGAGCGCGCCTCGCCTGGCTGCGGGGCAATCCGCGCCTCGTTGGCGATGGCCGACTTGGCGGCCGCGTGCAGCTCCTTGCGCGACAAGGCCACCAGTCGTGTGCGGATGTCGTTGCGCACCGACCGCGTCTTCCCCACCTGCAGGTAGCTGTTGTACGCGTCCTTGGCGCCGGTGAAGTCCTCGAGCGCCTCGGCGCTCAGGCCGGCGTAGAGTGCGCTCACTCCGTCCTTGGGGTCGAGCCGGCGCGCGGCGTTGAGCACGTTGGCGGCATCGGTGAATCGCTGCCGCTTGTAGTAGGCCACGCCGAGCGCCCGAAGCGCGGCGACCGAACTGGGGTTGGCCGTCCGGTTGCGCTCCAGCCGGGCGATCGCATCGTCGCCACGCTGTTGCGCCGCCACGGGCACGGCGATGCCACACAGCAGGGTCAGGGCCAAGAGTCTCAGAAGTCGCATGTTACCGGCCTCCTACCGGTCGGGATCAAGCATGTCTTCGAACCGCATCCACTGCTTGTAGAAATACAGATCCACATATCCTACGTTGCCGTTCCGGTTTTTGCGAACGAGCAGCTCCGTCGCCCCCTCCACCCCGTAGCCGGGGCGGTACATCTCCTCACGGAAGATGGCCAGGACCACGTCGGCATGCTGCTTCACCGCGCCCTGCACGCCAAAGTCGTCCAGCACCGGGCGCGGATCCGCCCGGTCTGCCGTCAGGAGGGGCAGCTGGCAGGTGAGCACCATCGCCAGGTCGAGCTCGATGGCCAGCACCTTGAGCATGCGCACGGCGGCGGCCAATTCCTCTTCCTGCGCCCGGGTGTTCCCCGCCAGCAGCTGCAGCGAGTCGATGAGGATGACCTGCGCGTCGAGCGTCCGGCGAATCTCGGCGGCCAGCGCTTCCACGCCACCGCCCGGAGGAAAGGCCGATATGGCGGGAATCCCCTCGCGAAACCGGACGGCGGCACCGCCGACGCTGGCCCGCGTGAAGTCGGCGAGGGACCCGCGGCGCAGGTCGTCCACCCGCGCGCGCCCCTCGATGGCCAGGGCGCGCTCCATGACCCGCTCGCCCGACATTTCGCCGGTGAAGAACACCGCGTGGATTCCCTGCTGGGCCATGCGCAGCGCCATCGCCAGCGCCAGGGCGCTCTTGCCGCTCTGCACGTCGCCGCCGAGGACCACGAGGTCGCCGCGGCGCACCCCGCCCCCCAGCCACTTGTCGATGCTCGGGAAACCGGTGGCAAACGCGTCGCGGCCACGGTCGCCGTCGGCGGCCGCGTCCACCCGGCGCATGACACGGGCAAGGGGGGAGATGTCGGTGTGTCGGGACACTCGCGCTTAGCGTCGAAAACGGATCATGGGAAGATCATACGAACGTCGCCCCCGGGCCCACAAGCACCGGGATCAGGCGCCACTTTCACCGGCGAGTCGCTCAAGCTCCAAACGTGCCTTCCGGTCGAGGTGCGGCGCCGTGACCTCGGTCACCTTGGCGAAGGCGGCTGACAGGGCTGCCGGCTCCCCTCGCGTCGAGGCTTCCACCAACTGCACGAGGGCGCTCCGAACGGGCGCGGGCAGCGTCAAGGCCCCCATCCAGTGACGTGCGGCGGCGGCGCGTGCGGCCCGAAGAGCGACCGGCAGGGCGCCGGGGCCGTGGGCCACCGCCGCCAGCCTGGCTGCCACCAGCGTCGCTGTGAGCGCCTCGCGCGCGCCGCCCAGCGGGGCCCGCGCCGCCGCCGCGGCCAGCGCCCGCAGTGGAAACCGGGACTCGGCGAGGGCAAATGAGGGTTTGTCGTCCATGTCACCGCCGAATCTGCGGCACCCCGTGGCACACCGCCAGCGCAGCCGCCGTTGGCGACGGGAATTCGCAGGGACTAGCTTACGCAGGATATGGCGCTGCCGGCGAAGACCGTGCTCTGGGTGGACGACGAGGCTGAACTCCTCGAGTCGCACCGACTGTTCCTGACCGAGAAAGGGTATCGCGTGCAGATGGCCAGCAACGCGACCGACGCCCTCGAGCTGCTGCGTCAGCACGCCTTCGACATCCTGCTCCTCGACGAACAGATGCCGGGCATGCGGGGCATCGCCATGGTGCGCGAGGCGCGCGAACTTGCCCCCTCGCTGCCAGTGGTCATGGTCACCAAGAGCGAGGAGGACAGCACCCTGCGCGAGGCGCTCGGCCAGGACGTCACGGAGTACCTGGTGAAGCCGGTCACTCCACGGCAGGTGCTGAGCATCGTCACGCGGATTCTCGAGGGGCCGAGGATCCGCAGCCAGGCCATCGCCCGGCAGTTCGTGGAACGGTTCCGCGAACTCGAGGCGGTACGCCTCAAGGACCTCGACTGGCGCGGCTGGACCGAACGCTATGCCGAACTGGTGCAGTGGGATGTCGACCTCACCGCCGCCGGCGAGCATGGGCTCAACACGTCCCTGCGCGCCCTCTTTCCTGCGATGCACAAGGACTTCGCCGCGTACATCGGCGAGGGATACCCGCGCTGGGTGCATGAACTCGACGGCGACCGCCCGCCGCTCGCCGTGGACATCGTCGGCGAGTTCCTCCTCCCCGTGCTCGCCGAGCACCCGGCGGTGCTCTTCATCGTGGTGGATTGCCTGCGGCTCGACCAGTGGAAGGTGCTCGAGCCAATCGTGGCGCAGGCGTTCGAGATCGACGCCGCGCACTACTTCTCGCTCCTGCCCACCGCCACGCCCTACTCGCGCAACGCGCTGTTCAGCGGGCTCTTTCCCGCCGAGATCGCCGAGAAGTTCCCGGCCTGGTGGGGCGAGCGCGACGACGAGTCCCTGAACCAGCACGAGCGCGACCTGCTGATCGAGCAGCTGCGCACGCTGCGCGGCGAGACGCCGGTGCGCTATCACAAGATCTCGTCGGCCTTCGATTCCGACGAGCTCGAGCGGCACCTCAACAGCGCCTTCGCCGTCGAGGGCGTCAGCGCCTTCGTGTTCAACTTCGTGGACCTGCTGACGCACGGACGCTCGGAATCGGCCATCCTCTACGAGGTTGCCCGTGACGAAGTGGCCTTGCGGCAGACCACCGAGCAGTGGTTCCGCCGCTCGGCGTTGTGGGCCGTGCTCCGCGAGGCGGCGCGCCGCGGGCTCCCGGTGCTCCTCACCAGCGACCACGGCTCCATTCACTGCGAGACTTCGGCCACGGTCTTCGCCAAGAAGGACGCCACCGCCAACCTGCGCTACAAGTTCGGCGAGGACCTGCGCGCCGAACGTCCCGAGCAGGCGCTCTCGTTCAGCGACCCCGGGCAGTTGCGGCTGCCCCCGCTCGGCCCGCGCGTGAACACGGTGCTGGCCATCGGCGACTGCTTCTTCGTGTACCCGACCAAGCTGCGCGAATACCAGCAGCGCTATCGCGGGTCCTTCCTCCATGGCGGCGTTTCCCCCGAAGAGGTCATCCTGCCGCTCGCCCTCCTGACGCCGCGCCGCTGATGCTGCTCTATCGACGCCTGCTGCGGTTTCTCCGGCCCTATCACGGCCGCGTGGCCGGGACGCTGCTGCTGAGCGCTTCGGCCAATGCCCTGGCGGCGCTGTCGTTCGCGCTGTTCATCCCCTTCCTGAACACGCTGTTCGAGCTCCCGGCCCTCGGCGTCGGCCCGCCCAACAAGATGACGCTCCTCCTGCGCCAGCTGATCGGGCGTTTCCTCGAGGGCGCCGACAAGATGGACGCGCTGCGCACGGTAATCGCGGTGATCCTGGCGACCATGCTGCTCAAGAACGCGTTCGCCTGGCTGGCCGGGCAGATGGGCGCCGGGCTGCAGGAACGCGTCACCCGCGACCTTCGCAACGCCGTCTACACGCATCTCGAGCTGCTGTCGCTGCGCTTCTTCCAGCGGCACAAGACGGGGCAGCTGCTCACGCGGGTGCTCAACGACACGCTGACCACGCGCCAGCTGCTCGCCGAGATCGTCACGCGCTCGGTGAACGCCAGCACCCAGGTGGCGGCGTTCGTCGTGGCGCTCTTCCTCATCTCGGCCAAGCTGGCGCTCGTTTCGCTCGTCGTCGCCCCGCTGCTGACCGTCGCCTTCCAGCCGCTGCTGCGCAAGCTGCGCAAGGGACACCGGCGGCTGGCCGCCGAGTACGGCGAGATGGCCAGCGTGGTGCAGGAGACCGTCAGCGGCATTCGCCTGGTCAAGTCGTTCCGCGCCGAGGCGTACGAGGCCACCCGGTTCGTCTCCGCGTCGAACCGCTATGCGAGGGGCATGGTGCGCATGAGCCGCCTCTCGCTCATGTCGCAGCCGCTCGCCGAAGTCATCGGCACGGTGGTGGCCGTGCTGCTGCTCTGGTTCGGCGCGCGCGAGGTGATCTCGCAGAAGAGCATCAGCGGGGCCGAGTTGGTGGGCTTCCTCGCCATCCTGATGTCGCTGCTGCCGCCGCTCAAGCAGCTCTCGCAGATGCCGGCGGTGGCCACCCAGTCGCTGGCCGCCGCCGAACGCCTGTTCGAGATCCTCGATCATCCGTCGGAAGAGGCGGCCGACAGCGGCACGCGACAGGCCACCGCGTTCAACTTCGACCTCGCCTTCGACGGGGTCGGGTTCACCTATGGCGACGATCCCGTGCTCGAAGACGTCAGCTTCGTCGCCAGGCGCGGCGACGTGGTGGCGCTCGTCGGCGCGAGCGGCGCGGGGAAGAGCACCCTGGTGGACCTCATCCCGCGGTTCATCGAGCCCACCAGGGGGCGAATCCTGCTCGACGGCGTCGACACGCGCGAGATCACGCTGGCGTCGCTGCGCGCGCTCACCGGGATCGTCAGCCAGGACACGGTGCTGTTCAACGACACCGTGCAGGCCAACATCGCCTACGGCGCCACCGACCGGTATACGGGCGCCCAGATCGAGGCCGCCGCGGTGGCCGCCAACGCCCACGGCTTCATCAGCGCGCTCCCCGAGGGCTACGAGACGATTCTCGGCGAGCGCGGGACGCGGCTCTCCGGAGGGCAGCGTCAGCGCATCGCCATTGCCCGCGCGCTGCTCGTCGATCCGCCGGTGCTGATTCTCGACGAGGCCACCTCGGCGCTCGACACCGAGAGCGAGCGCCTGGTGCAGGAGGCCATCGACCGGCTGCTGGCCGGGCGCACGGTGTTCGTCATCGCCCACCGGCTGTCCACCGTGCAGCACGCCACGCAGATTCTCGTGCTCGACGGCGGGCGGATCGTGGAGAGGGGCACGCACGCGGAACTGATGGCGATCGGCGGCGTCTACGCGCGGTTGCACGCGCTGCAGTTCCGCGACGCCGGCGCCGGTTAGCGCGTGCGAACCTGTTTCGTGGTGCGCGACGCGGCGTGGTCGGGTGCGACGCGCGCCTTCGCCGACGCCGCCGTGCTGCTGGCGGCGCGGGGGTACGAGACCTGCTTCGTCGTTCCGTCGGGAAGCGAGGCCGAACGGTGCCTCGCCGCCGCCGGGCACGACGTGATCGGCGTGCGGGGCGGCGGCGGGTGGCTGCGCGCCGGTTGGCGACTGCGCGGCGTGGTGGCCAGTCGGCTCAGCGAAGTGCTCTTCGTGCACGACGACCGCGAGCACCTCTCGGCCGCCGCGGCCGTGCGCCTGGCCGGGCGCGGGGCCGTGGTGCGACGCACGCCATCCGCCGAACGGCTGACGCTGGGCCGCGATGGCCGCATGGCGATGCGCCTCGCGGCCACGGGTTTCGTGTTCGCGCATGCCGACGACGCGCGGGGCGTGGCGCCGCCCCGTGGCGCGCTGGCCGCACATGTCGCGCCGCCGGGCGTGGCGTTGGCCACGCCGCGGACTTCGGCCGCGGTCGGCGCCATCGCCGGCGCGGTCGCGCAGCGCCTGGTCGTCGTCGTTGGCGCCGACCGGCGGCGCGAGGCGCTCGTCGCCCTGCGCGCGCTCTCGCTGCTCTCCCCGCGACTTCCGGCGCTGCGCGCCACGGTCTTGTGGCCGGCGGCCGACATCGACGCGGTTCGCCTCGAGGCGGCTGCCCTCGGCGTGGCCGATCGCATCGCCTGGCGTGCCACGGGCGCGCCGCGCGCCGACGTGCTGGCCGAGGCCGACCTGGCGTGGGTCATCGCCGCTTCGGATGACGCGGTGTTCGCCATGTTCGACGCCCTCGTCCACGGCGTCCCCGTGCTCGCCGAGCGTTCGCCGGTGACGAGCCGCGTCATCGACGACGGCGTCACCGGGTGGCTGCGGCACCGCGCCGACGAAACCGAGTGGGCCTCGGTGGTCGCGGCGGCGCTGGCCCATCCCGAACGGATGGATCACATGCGTGGCGAGGCCCGGCGCGCCGCGGCGCGCTGGCCGTTCGACGCCGGCGCCGACGGCTGGGTGCAGGTCACCGAGGCCGCTCGCGACCGCGCGCGATGGACCAGCTAGTGCGACACCTCTTCATCACGCAGGACTACACGCCCGATCTCGGCGGCATGGCCCGCCGCCACGTGGAGCTCTGCCGGCGCTTTCCCCCCGATACGCTCGTCTCCACCGTGAACGCGCCGGGCATGTCGGCGCTCGACGCGGCAGAGCCGGTGCGTGTGCATCGCCAACCGTTCTCTTTTCGCGAGGCCGGGCGCCTGACCAGTCAACTGCGCTGGGCGCGGTGGCTGCACCGGCAGGCCGGCGCCTTCGACGTGGTCCACTGCGGCAACATCCGGCCGTGCGGGTACGCCGCCTGGTGGTCAATGAAGCGCCTCGGCGTGCCCTACCTCGTGTACGTGAACGGCGGCGACCTCCTCCGCGAGCGCCGCAAGGCCGCCCGGGAACTCAAGCGCATCACCGCGCGCCATCTCCTCGGCGCCGCCGCCGGCATCGTTGCGAACTCCACGTGGACCGCGGACCTTGCGCGCGAGGTCATGCGCGAGGTCGGCGTCACGGCGCCGCCGCCAGTGGCTGATTTCCCGCTGGGCACCGATCCCGGGCAGTTCGCCCCGGACAGGGCAGACGCGGCGGCGCTCGCCACGCTGTCCCTCGGCGGCTCTCCCTATCTTCTGACGGTGGCGCGGCTCGTGCCGCACAAGGGTCAGGACGTGGCGCTGCGGGCGTTCGCCGCGTTGGCCGGCGAGTTTCCCGCGTTGCGCTACGTAATCGTCGGCGATGGACCCGATGAGTCGCGGCTGCGCGCGCTGGCCACCACGCTCGGCGTATCGGGCCGCGTCACGTTTACGGGGCCGATTCGCGATGACCTGCTGCCGGCCATCCACGCCGGGGCGAGCGTGTACGTGGGGTTGTCGCGGCTCCTCCCGCCCATCAATGTGGAAGGGTTCGGCTTATCGTTCGTGGAGGCGGCGGCGAGCGGCGTGCCGTCGGTGGCCGGCGACTCCGGTGGCGTGCGGTCCGCCGTCCTCGATGGCGAAACGGGGTTCGTGGTGCCGCCCGAGGATGACGCCGCCGTGACCGGCGCCATTCGCCGGCTGCTGGGCGACGACGCCTTGCGACGGCGCATGGGCGCGGAAGCGCGCCGGGCTGTCCTCGAACGATTCAACTGGGACCGGGTCGTGCGCGACACCATCGGCTTTGCGACGGAATGCGCGGATCGCGCGAGGAACCGCGCGTGAAGGCGACGTGGAATCACTGGCTCGAATACGCGCTGCTGCGCGGCGTGGTGGCCGTGCTGAGCCCGTTCGGCATCCGGCGCGCCAGCAACATCGGCGCGCGCATTGGCGCGCTGGGCTACTGGCCGCTCGGCATCCGGCGCCGGGTCGTCACCCGCCATCTGGCGGCCTGCTTTCCCGGACTCGACGCGCGTGAAGGCGCGACGCTGGCGCGCGAGACGTACGAACACCTTGGCCGCGTGGCCATGGAATCGGCGCTGCTGTCGCGGCTGGGCCCCGAGTCGCTGCTCGGCCTGTTCGAGCGCGTCGAGGGATGGGATGCCATCGAACGCGGTCGGGCACGCGGCAAGGGACTTGTGCTGGTGGCCGGGCACCTCGGCAATTGGGAACTCTCCGGCGCCTGCCTGTCGGCGATGGGCGTCCCGCTGGCGGCGGTCGCCAAGCACCAGCTCAACCCGCTGGCCGACGCATTCGTGAACCGCACGCGCCGTCGCCTCGGGATGGTCGTCGTCTTCGATGACGAGGCGGTGCGCAAGCTCCCGCGCCTGTTCAAGGAGGGCTACGGCATCGGCCTGCTCGCTGACCAGGCGGGCCTCGGGGCTGCGACGCACGTGCCGTTCTTCGGCCGGCCGGCGCGCACGCCGCGCGGCCCGGCGGTCTTCGCGCTGCGCTTCGGTGCGCCGCTCATCTACGCGCTGGCCGCGCGCCAGCCGAACGGCAGGTTCGTCCTGCATCTCGAGGAAGTGGAGGTGCAGTCCACCGGGAACCTCGAGGCCGACGTCGACGCCACCGTCACGCGGTTCACCGCCGTGCTGGAGAAGTGGGTGCGGCGCTATCCCGGGCAGTACCTGTGGGCGCACCGTCGCTGGAAGCGGCAGCCCCCCGACACCCCACCCGAACTGCGCGAGCCGTGAACGCGCACCGAGACCCAACGTGACGTATGACGTCGAGGCGCTTCGCGCGCGCGAGTTTCCCTGGGCGGCGCGCGGCGAGCGCATCTATCTCGACCACGCCGCCACCGGTCCGCTGCCGCAGCGAGCCCGCGACGCGCAGGCCGAAGCGAACGCGTATCGCGCCGAGCCGTGGCGCATCGGCTTCGAGTACTTCTGGGACGCCGTCGTGAAGGGACGCGAACTTCCCGCGCGGCTCATCAATGCCGCGCCGGAGGAGATCGCCATCACCACCAACACGTCGCAGGGCGTGAACCTCGCGGCGCGCGCGCTCCCGTTCGCGCCCGGAGACGTGGTGGTGACGAGCGATGGCGAGTTCCCGGCGAATGTCTATCCGTGGATGGCGCTGGAGAAGGCGCGTGGCGTGTCGCTGCACACGGTGCCGATGCGCGACCAGCTCCCCGACGAGGACGCGATCATCGCCGCGCTCGACCTCCCGCGGGTGCGCGCGCTCACCGTGAGCTGGGTGTCGTTCGCCACGGGAGCCAGGCTCGACCTCGCGCACCTCGGGCGCGCCTGCCGCGAACGGGGCATCTGGTTCGTGGTCGACGCCATCCAGGGACTCGGCGCCGCCGTGCTCGACGTGAAGGCATGCCACATCGACATCCTGGCGAACGGCACGCAGAAGTGGCTGCTCTCGCCATGGGGCACCGGGTTCGCGTACGTGCGCCGCGAGCTGGTTGCCGAACTCGATCCCCCGACCGTGGGGTGGCTGTCCCTGCCGGCATCGGCGGACTTCACGCGGTTCCTCGACTACGACCTCACGTACTATCCGGATGCGCGCAAGTTCGAGGTCTTCACGGCGCCGATGCACGACCTCAAGGCGATGGACGCGTCGCTCGGCCTGTTCCTCGAGCTCGGGCCGGCGGCCGTCGAGGCGCACGTGGCGTCGCTCGCCGACCACGTCGTGGCCTGGTGCGAGGGGCGCGGCGACGTGCGGCTCATCACGCCGAAGCAGCGCGCGCGGCGCGCCGGGCTCATGAGCATCGCCGTCGATGACCTGCCAGGCGCGAGCGCGCGGCTCGAAGCCGCCGGGGTCTCACACACGGTGCGCGAGGGCGGCGTTCGCCTGTCGCCGCACCTGTACAACACCACGCACGACCTCGACGTCGCCCTCGCGGCGCTCGCCCCGCGATGAACGTCGCCGGCGAGGTGCGCGCGGTGCGCGCCGCGCTGAAGGCGGCCGGTACGCCAGCACGCGCGGTCGGCGCCAAGGCGTACCTGAAGAGCAACCTGACCTTCCTCGGCGCCAACGCTCCGGCGATCCGGCGCGAAGGAAAGGCGCTCGCCGCTCGCGTGAAAGATGAGGACGACAGGGCCCTGCGTCCCCTCGTGGAAGCGCTGTGGAAGACACCCGTGGCCGAGTTGCGTTCCGTGGCGGTCGCCGTGCTCGAGGCGCGTGAGCCGGCGCTGGGCGCGCGCGACCTGCCGATGCTCGAGCGCTTCCTGCGCGAGTCGCGCACCTGGGCCTACGTCGACTGGATCTGCCTGAAGGTCCTGGCGCCGATGCTGCTGCGCGAGCCGAAGCTGCGTCGCCGGTTGGCGCGCTGGGCGCGCGACGACGATTTCTGGATGCGGCGGTCGGCGCTGCTCACGCTGCTGCCAGGCGTCAAGCACGGAGCGGTGCCGTTCAGCGCGTTCGCGGCGCTCGCCGTGCCGATGCTCGGCGAGAAGGAGTTCTTCATCCGCAAGGCGATTGGCTGGGTGTTGCGCGAGGTGAGCAAGAAGCACCCGGCGGTAGTCGCGGCCTTCTTGCGAGAACACCGGGCCGACGTCTCCGGGCTGACCATGCGCGAGGGGGCCAAGTACCTGCCGGAGAAGGCGAGGAAGGCGCTGCTCGGGGTTCGGTGACGTCTCTCACGGAGACCGGAGCGGGCGGAGTTTCACGGAGACTGCAACACCTTTGAAGGGGGCTTGGCGAGACAGTACTGTTCGCCCACGCCCCCTCAAGTGTTTTGCAGTCTCTGTGTCCTTCGTATTGCTCCGGTCTTCGTGAGAGACGCTGCCAGCGCAGCACCAAGTGAGCGACCGCGGCGCAGCTACACCAGCTCGACCACCGCGACGTCACGCCCGCCCTTGCGAAGCAGGAACCACCGCCCGTGCACGGCACCGGCCGCATCCACGACCTGCGTGTCGGCGGCGAGTTTGTCGCCATTGACGCTGACGGCGCCCTGCTGGATGAGCTTGCGCGCGGCGGTCCTGGAAAGCGCGAACGCATGCTCCAGTGCCTCGACGACGCTGACATTTCCGCCCGCACGGTGCGCAACGGCGCGCGGGATCTCCGCGGCGAGCATGGAAAACACCTCGTCGGAGAGCACGTGCACGTCGGTCCGCTTGTCGAACACCACGCGCGACACCTGCTCGGCAAGACCGGCCGCGCGCGCCCCGTGGACCATCGACGTCACCTCCATCGCGAGGCGCCGCTGTGCCGCCCGCTCGTGCGGCGCCTCGGCCTGCGCGGCCGTCAGCGCGTCGATCTCGGCGCGGTCCATCAGCGTGAACATCTTCAGGTACTTCACCGCGTCATCGTCCTCGGCGTTCACCCAGAACTGGAAGAACTGGTACGGCGACGTGCGGGCGGCGTCGAGCCACACCGCGCCGAGTTCCGACTTGCCGAATTTCTGCCCGGCGGCCGTCGTCACCAGCGGCAGCGTGACGCCGTGCGCCTCCTTCTGCAGCGTGCGGCGAATGAGCTCGGTGCCGGCGGTGATGTTCCCCCACTGGTCGCTGCCTCCGACCTGCAGTGTCACGCCGTAGCGGCGGTTCAGCTCGAGGAAGTCGTACGCCTGCAGCAGCATGTACGAGAACTCGGTGTAGGAGATTCCCGAGTCCATGCGCGACCGCACCGAGTCCTTCTGCATCATCACGTTGACCGTGAAGTGCTTGCCGACGTCGCGCATGAACTCGATGGCCCTGAGTTCGCGCAGCCACTCGCCGTTGTCCACCAGCCGGGCCGCGCGGTCGCCGGTGAACTCGAGAAACCTCTCCAACTGCCCGCGGATGCCGGCCACATTGGCCTCGATTTCCTCGAGCGTCAGCAACTGGCGCTCGGTCGCCTTGCCGCTGGGGTCACCGATCATCCCCGTGCCGCCACCGACGAGCGCCACGGGACGGTGCCCGGCGCGCTGCAGGTGCACGAGTCCCATGATGGCCACGAGATTGCCGACGTGCAGCGATGACGCCGTGGGGTCGAAGCCGCAGTAGCCCGTCACCGGGCCTGCCGCGAAATGGCTCGCCGCGCCCTCGGTGTGCTGGTACAGCAGGCCGCGCCAGGTGAGTTCGGAGAGGAAGTCGGTCATGCGTAGAGAAGATAGCGGAAAGTCGATAGTCGAGAGCGGCTTGCCAGAAGCGGACAGCGGATAGCGTACAGCGTACAGCTTACAGCTTCATTTCCCATCCTGTGCATCCTTGGCGACCTGTCGCAGGAACGCGTACAAGTCTCCCGTCACTCGCCCCATCTCGTGCTCCCGCCGCACCGCCTCGTACGCCCGTCGCGCCATCGGCGGCCCGTCGGCGCGCGCGCGCACGCACGCCCGGAGCACGGCATCCACGGCGGTGCTCGCCCGGTCCTCGATGAAGTAGGCACAGTCGCGCTCGCGAAGGAAGCGGTTCGAGGCCGCATCGTGCGGCCCACAGCCGAGGATCGGCCGTCCGGCCGCCATGTAGTCGGTCACTTTCGTCTGCACCGATGACCGCGACATGTGCGCCTGCGCCGCATCAAACGACGACGCCACCAGCAGGAGGTCGCAGTCTCCCAGTGCCGCGCCGAGTTCGGCGTATGGTATCAGGCCGCCGTCGACGACGCCCCATCGGCGCCAGTCAACCTCGTGCCGGCCCCAGAAAAACCGGTCCGTGTACAGCACGAACTCGATGTCGACTCCCTCCCCGGTGCGCAACCGCGCCACGCTCCCCGCCACGGCCGCCACCGCGTCCCAGTGCATCGGCCATACCGACCCAGCGTACGCCACGCGAAAGAGCCCGGTGCGCGGGGCGCCCAGCGCCACCGGCTCGGCGGGGCCGAGTGACACCGGGTTGTGCACGACGTGCGCCGGACGGTCGACACCGGTGGAGGCGCGCAGCGATGCCAGCAGGTACGGCGAAATTGTCAGCCATCCCTGCGACGCCTGAAGCAGCGCCCGTCCGCGGCGCGGCGTGTTGAACGCGAACGGCGCGCTCCGCGCCTGCGCGAGCCAGTCATCCATCAGGTACGTGACCAGCGGCGCCAGCGACTGGTACCGCTCGGCGAGCGCGATGCCCACCGGGTGCGTAGGCGTGGCCAGCACCAGTTGCGGGGCGAAGTCGGCCACCGCGCGCCGTGCCGGCAGCGGCCGGGCGCGCGCCCACGCGGCGTCGAGGTCGCCGACCACACGGCGAAGCGGCTCGACGAACCGGCCGGGAAGTCCCGGCGCGCCGGCTAGCACGCGATGGCCACCCTCCATCACGTACGGCACGGTCGTGGAGCCGCTGATCGCCAGCAGCGAGTCTGCCGGATAGCGCGAGAACAGGTTGGCCAGCGTGCGTCCCGCGCCCCGGCTCCCGACCGTGAGGTCCGCGTCGGTGACCAGCAGGACGCGCGGCAGCGCCTCGCTCACTTCAGCCGCTGCCGCCAGGCCTCCACGATCTCGTCGAAGATCGTGGCCAGCGGTATGGTGATCGACCAGTTCGGGTAGTGCGACATCATCTTCCGCAGGTCGCTGTAGTAGCAGATGTGGTCGCCGATGCGGTTGGTCTCGTCGTATTCGTACTGCATCGGCTTCCCCGTGCGCGCGCTCACCATCTGGAACGCCTCGAGAATGGAGCAGGCGTTCCCCTTGCCGCCGCCGAGGTTGTAGACCTCGCCCACGCGCGGGGCCGCGATGAACGCCTCGGCAAACCGCGCCACGTCGCGCGAGTGGATGTTGTCGCGCACCTGCTTTCCCTTGTAGCCGTAGATGCGGTACAGGCGCTTCTCGACGTTCACCTTCACGAGATAGCTCAGGAAGCCGTGCAGCTCCACTCCCGAATGACTCGGGCCGGTCAGGCAGCCGCCGCGCAGCGCGCACGTCTTCATGCCGAAGTAGCGCCCGTACTCCTGCACCAGCACGTCGGCCGCCAGCTTCGACGCGCCGAACAGCGAGTGTGTCGACTGGTCGATGCGGAAATCCTCGGCAATCCCGTGGGCGTACGCCGCGTCGGCGTAGTCCCACCGCGTCTCGAGTTCGTTCAGCCGCAGTTCGTTGGGCGCGTCGCCATACACCTTGTTGGTGCTGAAGTGAACGAACGGCGCGTCCGGGGCGTGCCGGCGCGCGGCTTCCAGCAGGTTCAGCGTTCCCACCGCGTTGGTGTCGAAGTCGTCGAAGGGAATGGCCGCCGCCCGGTCGTGGCTGGGCTGCGCGGCCGCGTGGACGATGGCGTCAGGCTTGCGTTCGCATACCAGCGCGTCGATTCCGTTACGGTCGCGCACGTCGACTTCGTGGTGGCGAAAGGCGGGATAGGTGTCGGAGAGCCGCTGCTGCATCCAGCGCGTGTCGCCGCCTGGGCCAAAGAAGACCGCGCGCTGGTTGCTGTCGACGCCGTCCACTTCCCACCCGAGGGCGGCGAAGTGGGCGACCATTTCGGAGCCGATGAGGCCGGACGAACCGGTGACGAGAAGGCGAGGCATGCGCAAAAGCTACAGGTGGAAGGACGGCGCGGTAGGGCGGACGCAAACGACAGGGTTACTGCGGGAGAGGCGCGAGGTGCGGGGGTTTGGTGCGGAGTGGTGAGTGGGGGTGGAGAGCGGGGTGAGAGGGTGGTGGCGAGTCTCAAGCGCTTCACCACTCCCTTGGCTCTCTCCCGTTCCTCCACTCACCACTCCGTACCAAACCCCCGCACCCCGCACTCCACCCCGCACTCCACCCCCACTCACCACCCCGCACCCAAGCCCCGTCACCGGTCGGCGACCGCCTTCACACGGCTTCTTCCGTTCCCCTAGATTCCCGCGTGATGTCCAAACCGCTTCGCTATGCCCTCATCGCCGGCGCGATTGTCGCGACCTCGTCCGTCGTCTTCGCCGTCCTCGCCTGGAACCTCGTGTGCCGAGGCAACGAGTGTCCGTCCATCGGCACGCTCGACCGGTACAATCCCCGGCAGACGTCGACGCTCTTTGCCGCCGACGGCCGCTTCGTTGCCGAGCTGGGGCTCGAACGCCGCACGCTCGTTCCCATCGACCAGATACCGAAGGTCCTGCGCGCCGCCTTCGTGATCACCGAGGACCGGCGGTTCTACCAGCACCGCGGCATCGACCTCGTGGGGGTGCTGCGCGCCGGTTTCACCAATGTGTGGCGGGGGTCCTTTGCGCAGGGCTTCTCCACCATCACCATGCAGCTGGCGCGCAACGTCTTCCCGGAAAAGCTCACCCGCGAGAAGACCCCCGTGCGCAAGCTGCGTGAGGCCAAGGTGGCCCGCGCGATCGAGAGGAAATACAGCAAGGATCGCATCCTCGAGCTGTACCTCAACCAGATCTACCTGGGGAGCGGCGCCTACGGCGTGGAGACGGCGAGCCAGCGTTACTTCGGCAAGTCGGTGCGCGACATCAACCTCGCCGAGGCGGCGACCATTGCCGCGCTCCCCAAGGCGCCGGGGCGCTACGACCCGCGACGGTTCCCCGAGCGCGCCATCCAGCGTCGCAACACCATCCTGGAGTTGATGCGCCGCGAGGGCGCCATCGGCGACGCCGACGCGTCGCTGGCCAAGGCCTACCCGCTGCGCCTTGCCCACGGAGGCGGCGTCTCCGGCGACGTCGCCCCGTACTACGTGGAATGGGTGCGCCAGCAGCTCGAGGCAAGGTTCGGCGAGCGCATCTACCAGGACGGCTTGCGCGTCTACACGACGCTCGACCTCGAACTGCAGGGGGCTGCCGAGCGCGCGCTCGAGCGGCAGCTGAAGGCCATCGAGGGCGGCGCGGCCGGCCCATTCCCCCATCGCACCTTCGAGCAGGTCATCGCGGCGGCGGCCGACGCTCCGGCGCCGGGCACCGTGACCCAGTACCTCCAGGGCGCCTTCATCGTGATGGACCCGCGCAGCGGCTCGGTGCGCGCCATCGTCGGCGGCCGCGACTTCGACGATTCCAAGTTCAATCGCGCCACCCAGGCGTTGCGGCAGCCGGGGTCGACCTTCAAGCCCATCGTCTACGCCACTGCCATCCAGAGCGGGCGTTCGCCGGCCTACGAGCTCGACGACGCTCCCGTGGAGATTCCACAGGTGGCCGGCGATACGTGGCAGCCCCAGAACTACGACCTCAAGTTCGAGGGGCCGATGATCATGCGGCGCGCACTCTACCAGTCGCGCAACATGCCGGCCATTCGCCTGGGCATGGAACTCGGCGAGCAGAGCGTCGTCGACATGGCGCGGCGGTTCGGCATCACCACCCCCATCCCGGAGTATCCCTCCATCCACATCGGCTCGGCCGACGTCTACCCGCTGCAGCTGGTCGCCGCGTACTCCACCTTCGCCAACCTCGGTTGGCGCGTCGATCCCATTGGCATCCTTCGTGTGGAGGATGCGCAGGGCAAGGAGCTGTGGAAGCCGGAGATCGTGCGCGAACGGGTCCTCACGCCCGAGGAAGCGTGGCTGATGGTCGACATGATGAAGGACGTGATTCGCCGCGGCAGCGCGGCGGGCGGCGTGGCCGGCACGGGCTTCAACCTCCCGGCAGGCGGCAAGACCGGCACGACCAACGACTACACCGACGTCTGGTTCATCGGGTACACGGCGGATCTCGTCGCCGGCGTCTGGATGGGCTTCGACAAGCCGCAGAAGATCATGCCCAACGCGCAGGGCGGACGCTTGGCCTCGCCGGCCTGGGCCCACTTCATGATCGAGGCCTACCAGCGCAAGCCGGCGCCGCCGGATTGGCCGCGCCCGTCATCGCTGGTCTCCCGGCAGGTGGATGCACTCACCGGGCTGCTGGCCAATCCGGGGTGCCCGGGAACGGACGCCTACACGGAGTGGTTCATCGCGGGCACCGAACCGATCGCCGAATGCCCGCCGCGCGCCGCCGCGCCGAGCCCACCCGCTCCCCGCCGCAAGCCGTGAGCCCCGAGCGCACCCGCTACCACGCGCGGTGGGTGCTGCCCATCGCGGCGCCGCCCATCGGCGATGGCACGGTGGTGGTGGAGGACGATCGCATCGTCTGGGTGGGCCCGCGCCGCGAAGCGCCGGACGGTGGCGCCGCTGATGACCTCGGCGACGCCGTGCTCATGCCCGGCCTCGTGAACGCCCACACGCATCTCGAGTTCACGGTCATGCGCGGCTTCCTCGAGGGGCTGTCGTTCTTCGACTGGGTGCGCACGCTCACCCGCGCGCGCCGCGCGGTGCTCGACGACGCGGCCCTGCTCGACAGCGCCCGTCTCGGCGTCGTCGAGGGCCTTCGCGCCGGCATCACCACCTTTGCCGATACCGGCGACTCCTCGGCTCCCTTTGACGCGCTGCGCGAGCTCGGCGCGCGCGGCATTGCGTATCGCGAGGTCTTCGGCCCGTCGCCCGCCAAGGTGGACGACTCGCTGGCCGGCCTTCGCGCCAAGGTCGATGCCATGCGCGAGCGCGAGACCGCGCTGGTGAGGGTGGGCGTCTCGCCGCACGCGCCCTACAGCGTGGGCGATGCCCTGTTCGAGGCGGTCGCCGCCTACGCGACCGCCGAGCACTTGCCGGTTGCCGTGCACATCGCCGAGGGCGCCGACGAGTCGCTGCTGGTGGAGCGTGCCGAGGGACCTTTCGCCGACTTCCTGCGCTCGCGCGGCATTGCGGTCGCGCCCCGCGCGGGGTCGCCCGTCGCCCTGCTCGAGCGCTGTGGAGTGCTGAAGGTACGGCCATTGCTCATTCACGCCGTGCGCGTCGATGCTTCCGACATTGCGGCCATGGCCCGCCACCGCTGTGGCGTGGCGCACTGCCCGGCCAGCAACACGCGGCTCTCGCATGGCACGGCGCCCCTCGCCGAGATGCTCGAGGCAGGACTCGACGTTGGCCTCGGCTCCGACTCCATGGCCAGCAACGACTGCATGGATATCCTCGGTGAAGGACGGCTGACCGCGGGGCAGCAACGCGTGCGCCTCCATCGGGACGTGCTGCCGGCGTCGCAGGTGCTCGAACTCGCCACGCGAGGCGGCGCGCGCGCCCTGGGACTCGGCGATGTGGTGGGCGCCCTGACCCCCGGACTTCAGGCCGACATGGTCGCCTTCGCCGTCGAAGCGGGCGCAGGTTCCGTGAAGGACATTGCCACGACCGTGGTGAACACCGCGGCGATGGTGGCGCGCCGGGTCCTCGTGGCCGGGCGCCTGCGGGTGCGCGATGGCGCCGTCATGCACGACGATCCGTCGCTTGCCGCGCGCGTCCAGGCCGGCGCCGATGCGCTGGCGCGGTGGCGCCGCCTCGACCCCATCGACTAGAATTCCTTGACCCTTCGGGAGCACCGACCTCGTGGCTCACCAGCCCAGCGCTCACGGCGCGACGAACAAGATCTGGCGCGATGGCGTCCTCGTGGATTTTCAGGACGCCACGATCCACGTCATGAGCCACGTCGTGCACTACGGCTCGTCGGTCTTCGAGGGCATCCGCTGTTACGAGACGCCGTCGGGCGGCGCGGTCTTCCGCCTTCGCGAGCACATGCGGCGGCTGGTCGATTCCGCCAAGATCTATCGTATGGAGCTCAAGTACTCGGTCGACGAGCTCTGCCAGGCGGTGGTCGACACCATCGCCGCCAATGACCTGAAGGAGTGCTACATCCGTCCGCTCGTGGTGCGCACGGGTCAGCAGATGGGCGTGCACCCGGGCAACGCGCCCATCGAGACCTTCATTGTCTGCTGGATCTGGGGCCGTTACGTCGGCGCCGAGGCGCTGGAGCACGGGGTCGATGTGCGCATCTCCAGCTGGCGCCGTGCGGCGGGAAGCACGTTCCCGACGATGGCCAAGGCCGGCGGCAACTACCTGGCGTCGCAACTCACCAAGATGGAAGCCAAGGTCGATGACTATGTCGAGGGCATCATGCTCGATGTCAACGGCCAGGTCTCCGAAGGGAGCGGCGAGAACCTGTTTCTCGTGCGCAGCGGCGTGCTGTTCACCCCGGGCATCGGGTCCGGCATCCTGCAGGGCATCACCCGCGACTCCATCATCCAGGTGGCCGAAGACCTCGGCATCGAGGTGCGCGAGTCGCCGATCCCGCGCGAGATGCTCTACGTGGCGGACGAGGTGTTCTTCTGTGGCACGGCGGCGGAACTGACCCCCATCCGGTCCATCGACCGGATCACCATCGGGCAGGGCCACCGTGGCCCCATCACGCATCGCATCCAGGATCGATACCTCGGTATTGCCACCGGCAGGCTGGCCGACGACCACGGTTGGCTGACCCCGGTTCCCGTCGCCGAAGCCGCGCCGGCATGAACCTGCCGCTTCGGTACGAAGTACTTGCCTGATCGGAGGAGTCCGTGCTCGTCGGTTGTCTCGCGCTCAACTCGTCGTTCGAACCGCTGACGCTCGTGCCGCTGCGGCGCGCGCTGCGTCTCGTCATCGATGGCAAGGCCGAGATCGTCGAAGCCGATCGCGCGCGCTCCGTGCGCTCCGCCAACCAGCACTTCCCGCATCCGGTCGTCATCCGGCTGACCAAGTACGTGCACGTGCCGCGTCGCTTCCGTCGCCACGTCACCAACACGTTTCTCTTCGCCCGCGACCACTACCGCTGCCAGTACTGCGGTCGCGTCTCGGCGGTGCTCAAGCCGCGCGAATCGCTCACCCGCGACCACATCGTGCCGCTGTCGCGCGGCGGTGGCAACACGTGGACCAACGTCGTCGCCGCCTGCAGCACCTGCAACACGAAGAAGGCCAACCGGCTGCCGGCGGAAATCGGCATGCGCCTGCTCCGCGTCCCCGTCGAGCCGCACTTCGTGCACCTCTCGTGGGCGGTGCGCAAGCTCACGCCGACGCAGAGCAAGTACATTCGCATGTTCTACGGTGCGGCGATGCTGCACGAGGTGGAAAAGACAGTAGACGGTAGACGGCAGACGGTGACAGTCTGATCGCTATCGTCTATCGTCCCTCGTCTCGAACACCCTCGTCCGCTGCTGGTACTCCCGCCGTTCACCGCCGAGCAGGCGCGAAGCGAGCGTCTTGATGCCCCGGCCCAGCACCGTCCCCGCGCTCCGCTGCCCGCGCACCGCCGGTCGCAGCTCGCCACGCAGCCAGCGTTCGACCTCGTCCAGGTCGCTCAGTGACAGCGACTCCACGGCCAGTGTTGCCTGGTAGTAGAAGCGCTTGCGACCGGCAAAGGCGACGATCGACGCCCGCACCGGACGGCCCACCGCCGCCTCGGCATCGCTGAGCAGCGCGAACTTGCCGAGCGAGAACGGGCGGTCGCCGGCGATCTGCGTCACCTCGTAGACATTCTCCAGCGCGATCCAGCGCACCACCACGTCCCACTCGGTGACGCGCTCGAGGTCGTTCACCCAGCCGCCGATGCTCCATAGCTCCACGGCGAAGTGCAGCCGGGCAGGGAAGCCGCTCGAGAGCAGTTCCTGCTGCTTGCGGCCGGCGAGCATGTGCGACGCCACCACGGCGGGCCCGACCTTCGTCACCTGCTCGGGCGACGGCATGGTGATTGACAGCACCGGACGCGGCTGCGCCCACGCGGCCGCCCCCGTCGTGCCAAGCAGCACGACGAGGGCCAGCAGCGCGTGGCGGGGGCGCAGGAGCATCAGAAGCGGTGCTGCACCCGGAAGAGCACGTTGACGGGTTCTCGCGCGGTGGTCGTCGCCTTGGCCAGGTAGATCCCGACGGAGCCGAAGTCGATGCCGATGCCGACGTCGGAGCGAAACGTCGAGAAGTCGGGGAGTGAGCCCTTCGGATAGGTCGTTGCCCCGTTGGGAGCGCCGATGTTCCAGCCGCGACCCGCATCGGCGAACAGCACCCACGAGGCGCGCTGGTTCAGCCCGGGGCGCCACCAGTCATCGTGGGCATCGTCGCGCACCCACCCGATGCCGAAGTCGCTGCGAAACTCGGCCTGGAACAGCATCATGCGGTCGCAGAGCGCCGGCGCGCCCGGCAACACCGTGCCGTTGCACGTCAGCACGTCGGGGCTCACCCGCCATGCCCTGCGGAAATCGTATCCCGGCAGTGTCGCCGGGCCGCCGACCGAGAGACGCCGTTGCGTCGGCAACCGGTCGCCCGACAGCCACCCGCCCGTCACGAAGCGCAGGTTGAGCGATGCGTCGGGCGCCAGCCGGTTGTATCGGCGCGCATCCACGAAAGCGCGCGTGTACTGCACGTCCTCTGGCACCGGGATGACCGCCAGCAGGCCGGGGTCACGGGCCAGCGCGCCCGTGCCGCGTTCCCACTCGGCGTTCAGGAACCAGCCTCCCCACGGCGAGCCTTCCCAGCGACGAGTGTCCACGCGCAGCTGCGCGCTGGCCAGGTGCATCGGTCCCTCGTCCATCGCGGGATTCAGGCGCCACGGATCGTCCCCGCGCGCCACGGAAAGTGGATCGCGCTCCCGCGCGCGCTCCCATCGCTCGTTGCCCAGCGACATCGTCAGGTCGGCGTCGCGCCCGGCGTGGAGCTTCACGAACCCAAGGCCGCCGTGGCGGCGGTAGTAGTCACGGAAGTCGCGGTGCAGCACGAACGCGCCCAGTCCGACTTCGGCGTCGCCCATCTGCCAGTTCTCCACTCCATCGACGATGTCGAAGGAACGCCCGCCGACGCCCACGCCCAGCTTTCGTCCCAGCTGTAATTCGCTCGTGACGTCGTGACCGAGCGTGCCCCGGTCCCACTGCATCGGCCCGGCCGTGCGCACCACGCCGAATGCGTCGAGCGTGAATCGCCCCCAGTCCGTCACCTGGTGGATGCGCGGCCCCACCAGAATCGGGAGTCCTTCAACGCGATTGTAGGTGTGCGCGCTCGTGAAGGTCAGGTCCCTCCAGGAGCGATCATCGCTGCGCTCGGGCCGCCGGCGCGGCCGGCGCTTCCACCACGCCTCGTCGTAGGCGGGCTCCTCGTCGGCCACCAGCCGCTGTCCTTCGAGGTGATAGCGCAGCAGTTCGGCCTGTCGCATGACCTCGCCGCCCACCGAGGCGCCCTCGCGACCGGTCACGGTGCCGCCCACGACGATGAGATCGCGGCCGATGGAGGCGCCGCTCGCCAGGCGCACATCAGCGTTGATGGCCACCAGCGATCCGGTGATCTTGCCGGCGACCGTCACCGGGCCGTTGAGGATGGCGACATCGCCGTCGATCGTCCGGTCCGCCGTGACCTCGAGCACGCCGGTTACGCGCATCGTGCGCTCGCCATTGTACGTGGAGATCGCCGCCGTCACCACAGGTCCGGTGCGGACATCGCGCTGCTGTCCCGATGCTGGGCCGGTTATCGTGGTCAGGGCGCCAAGGATGCTCGCGGCCAATAGCCAGGTGCGTGTCATCGTAATGCCTCGTGAACTGGAGATGCCCCCGATCCCAGCAGGGCGCGTGCCGAGAGGCCGGTGCACGCGCAAGAGCTGCCCGGGAACACACTTGCCCGCTGTCGATCGCAAGTCGGCATCGGCGAAGTCGCAGGGAGAGGTCACGGAGTGTGTCGTTCCGTTACTCGATGACATCGGCCTGCAGCCCGAGCCGCCGCATGCGGCGATACAAATTGGGGCGGTCGGTGCGCAGCCGACGCGCCGCATTCGCCACCACTCCGTTGGCCGCCGAAAGCGCGCGCGTGATCAGCAGCTTCTCGTATTCGTCCAGCGCGTCGCTGAGCGTCAGGTCCGGCTGCGCCAGGTCGGGGAGCGGAGGCGTGCCCGCGGGCGCGAGCGGGAGCACGCTCTGCACTTCGGCGCGTCCGATGGCCTGTCCCGCGTGGAGAATGCCGAGTCGCTCCACGATGTTCGCCAGCTCCCTCACGTTGCCGGGCCAGCGATAGCTTGCCAGCGCGACCACGCCCTCCTCGGTCCAGAGGGGCGCGGGCTGCGCGGACCGCCGTCGATGGAGGGAAGCAAAGTGACGGGCGAGCGCCGGCACGTCGTCCGGGCGCTCCCGGAGCGGCGGAACGGGGAAGGGAATGACGTTGAGCCGGAAATACAGGTCCTCGCGGAACTGCCCTTCCCGCACGGCGCGTTCGAGGTCGTGATTGGTTGCCGCGAGGATCCGCACGTCGATCTTGATGGGGCGTCCGCCGCCCACGCGCTCGATCTCCCGGGCCTCGATGGCTCGCAGTAGCTTCGCCTGCGCCTCGGGGCCCAGGTCGCTCACTTCGTCGAGCAGCAGCGTCCCCGTGTGCGCCAGCTCGAAGCGGCCCAGACGGCGTTCGGTGGCGCCCGTGAACGCGCCACGCTCGTGGCCGAACATCTCGCTTTCCACCAGGTCCCGCGGGATCGCCGCGCAGTTCACGCGCACGAACGGCTTCTCCCGCCGCGCACTCCCCGCGTGGATGGCCGCGGCCACCAGTTCCTTGCCGGTGCCCGATTCGCCGGTGATGAGCACCCGCGCGTCCGTGGGTGCCACACGGGCGATCAGCTCGCGCACCGTGCGCATCGCCGGGCTGTCACCCACCAGCTCGCCCGCCAGCCCGAGGTCGGCGCGCAGCGCGCTGCGCTCGCGGCGCGCCATCCGCAGTTCGAGCGCGCCGGCCAGCGACAGCAGCACCCCCTCCGGCGTCAGCGGTTTCTCGAGGAAGTTCACCGCCCCGAGCCGGGTGGCCTTCACCGCGTCGGCAAGGCCTGCCCGGCCGCTCATCATGACCACCGGCAGTTCGGGAAACCGCTCGCGCAACAGCTCGAGGGTCGCCATCCCGTCCAGCGTGCCCGGCATCATCAGGTCGAGGAGCACCAGGTCGGGTTCCCACTCCATGGCGCGCGCCACTCCCGACTGGCCGTCGGAGGCGTCGCGCACCTCGAACCCCTCGCTCTCGAGCAGAGCGCCCACCATCCGCCGGATGTTGGGTTCGTCGTCGATGATCAGCACGGACGGCATCTACGCGCTCACTGGTCTGGGGCGGGAAGCTTCGCCGCCGGCTTCTCGGCCAGCAGCTTCGTCACGAAACGCTGGCCCTCGGAAATGCGCTCGACCTCGATGGCAATCGCGTCCACGGCCGCCTCGATGCGCGCCAGCCGGTCGTCGGTGCGCGCGTCACCGCCGGGGAGCGGCTGGCGTTCCGCCTTCCGGACTATGGCGCGCACCAGGGGAATGCCGAGCACCAGGGCTACCACGGTGAAGAAGAACGCGATGGGAACCAGCACTTCAGGACCATTCATTTTCTTGCCGCCTCTCCATGTTCATGCACGGCCGGAAAGACCATGCGGATCTCCGTTCCTGTCCCCGGTGCGCTTTCTGCCTCCACGCGACCGGCGTGCGCCATCACCGTCTGCTTCACGATCGCCAGCCCGAGGCCCGTGCCTGCCGTCTTGTCCGACACGTACGGGTCCCAGATGCGTGGCAAGCGGTCAGGCGAAATGCCGCACCCGTGGTCGCGCACCGACATCACGACGTCGGCGCCGCGCCGTGCCACCTTCACCTCCAGCGTCCCGCCCGAGCCGGACGCCTCCACCGCGTTGATCAGCACATTGGCAAATGCGCGGTGCAGCGCGTCGTGCTGTCCCCGTACGAGCGGCAGCAGCTCCTCGGTTTCGAGGCGCAGTTGCATCGACTCCGGCACCGTCGTCCGCGCCACGTCGCGGGCCAGGTCGCCCAGGTCGAGCGCGGCCGTCGGTCCTTCGGGGAGTCGTCCGAACTGGCCGAAACTCCGAGCCATCGCCTCCAGCCGTTCGCTCTCCGTGGAGAGTACGTCGAGCGTTTCCTTGAGTTCCGGCGCCGCATCGCGCCGCAACCGGGCAATCGCGAACCGAATGGGTGTCAGCGGGTTCTTCAGCTCGTGCGCCACCTGCCGGGCCGACTCGCGGAAAGCCTCGAGCCGCTCCGTGGCAATCGCCGCCTCGCGGCCGCGCTCGAGGTCGATGGCCATGGTCCGCATTCGGTCGCGAAGCACCCCGAACTCGGGAGCGCCGCGTCCTTCGGCTGCGGCGGGCAGCGGCTCCCCCCGGCTGATGCGGGCCGTCCAGCCGATGAGCTCATCGAGCGGTCGGCTGAGCTGCCGGCTGAGATGCCCGGCGATGCGCGATGCGAGGTAGGTCAGCAGGGCGAGCAGTGCGAGCCCGACTGCGAGAAGCGCCGGTCCCGTCCGTCGAGCCAGGTACTCAAAGCGCCTTGCCTGGGTGACTGAACTCGCCAGCTCCTGTTCGTGTCGCGCCAGCGCGGCCGTCGCCGCCGGGCTTCCGGGTTCGCTGCGCGCGAGCTGCAACGCCCGCGTCCCGGAGGCGGCCACCGTGTCCCACGCCGGCGCGCCGCTCATCAGGGGCAGGACGCGGCTCGTCGCTCCCCCCCATGCGACCGTCAGCACGATGGACGGTACGAAGGCGAAGAGCGCCAGGATCAGAAACAACCGTGACCGGAATCCGAGTCGCACGTTGTCTGGTACGGGCCAGGGTGCAGGGAGTTTCGTTACGACACGCACAAGGGAAACTTGTCACCCGTACGGGGTTGCGGCCAACATGCCCCCGGGGCCGCGGGTGCCGTTCGGACCCCGCATGCGCTATATTCCCCGACCAGAGGTACCGGACGCTGTGGATGATCGGGTGATCATCGGCTTCGCCCGTGACTTCCGGGGCCACCCAGCGTCCGCGCCATTCGCGTCTTCCGGCAATGACCGGACGAGAGAATGAGCGTGCTCGCGGCCCCTCCCGATAGCCCGGTCACTGCCGGCCAGCTGCCCCCTGGCGCTGCCGAAAGAGGACCGTGGAGCATTCCAATCACGGGCAATCGCCGCGGTGGGTCCCCCATGGGACCACTCCGGCGCGTTCGCCCCCGGGCCAATGAGCCCGGCCAACGCGAGAAGGCATGAACAATCGTAACCTCCGGAGCACACCGCTCCGCGCGCACGTCGCTCCGCTTCACCGTGGACCGCAGGCCGCCGCGCACGCCGCCGCCGGCGTCGCCGCACCGCATGGCGCTCCCAACGCCGCGCTCCTCATCGACTTCGACAACGTCACGATGGGCATCCGGTCGGACCTCCAGACGGAGCTCCGCAACCTGCTGTCGTCCGACATCATCAGCGGCAAGGTCGCCGTCCAGCGCGCCTACGCCGACTGGCGCCGGTATCCGCAGTACATCGTGCCGCTGTCGGAATCGTCCATCGACCTGATCTTCGCCCCGGCGTACGGCTCGTCCAAGAAGAACGCCACCGACATCCGCCTCGCCGTGGATGCCATGGAGCTGGTCTTCACCCGCCCCGAGATCGGCACCTACATCCTGCTCTCCGGCGACTCGGACTTCTCGTCGCTCGTGCTCAAGCTGAAGGAGTACGGCAAGTACGTGATCGGCGTCGGCATCCGCGAGTCGTCGAGCGACCTGCTCGTCCAGAATTGCGACGAGTACTACAGCTACAATGCCCTGGCGGGCCTGGTGAAGACGGGTGAGGAGACCACCACCCAGAAGTGGGATCCGTGGGAGCTGGTCACCGAGTCGATCACGCGCATGTCCAAGAATGGCGACGTGATGCGCTCCGACCGCCTCAAGCAGGTGATGCAGGAGATCGACCCGAGCTTCGACGAGAAGAACCTCGGCATGTCGAAGTTCTCGCGCTTCTGCCAGGAGGCGTCGCACAAGGGCCTCGTGCACGTGACGAAGCTCGAGAACGGCCAGCTCGAGGTCGCGCTGCCGACGCAGGCCAGGAAGGACGCGCCCAAGGTTGCCGCCGCTCCCTCGCCCGAGGCTGCGCCGCGTGACGAGGAGGAAGGCGCTCGCGGTCGCCGCGGTCGTCGTGGGGGCCGCGGTCGTGGTCGCGAGCGTGGTGAGCCGCGTCCGGCCGATACCGCCGCGGCCGAGCCGTCCGCCGCTCCGCACGCCGCTCCGCACGCCGCTCCGCACGCCGCTCCGCACGCCGCTTCGCACGCTGCTCCGCACGCTGCTCCGCACGTCTCACCGCGCGTCGCGGCGGCGGTCGCCAAGCCTGCCGCGTCGCCGGCCCCTGCACTCGCGGCGTCGGCCGATGCCGCTCCCGCCGCCCGTCACCCGCGACCGGAGCGCCGTCCAGCGGCGCCGGTCGACGCGTCGATCGGCCTCTCCGGCGTGCGCCTCACGCGCGACGAGGCGTTCTCGCTGGTGCGACGCGCCGTCGAGGTGCTCACCACGGGGGACTCGTCGGTGATGGCCGAGCAGGTGCGCGTCAAGGCGCGCGCGCTGTTCGGACGCGACAGCGAGTCGCTCAGCGACCGGAACTTCACGCGTATCCTGCGCGACACGCACGATGCGGGTGCCGTCGACGTGCGTCGCCGCGGTGATTCGTTCGAGGTGGCCCGCGTTGAGGGCATCGTCAGCGTCGCTGACCAGCTCAGCGCCGCCGAGGCGCAGGCCAAGGCCGACGGGCCGAAGCCGCCGGTGGCTGCTCCGGCGCCGCGTGGCGTCGGTGCGTCGCGCGGACATCCGGCGAAGGGTCGCGCCGGTGCCAAGCTGCCTCCGTCGCTGCTATTGCTCGGCGTCGTCGATCATTCGCCGGCTCCGGTGGCCGCATCTGCGGCACAGTCCGCGCCCGACGCTGCGGCGGCCGAAGCCCCCAGGAAGGGACGCGCCGCCAAGGCGCCGGCAACCAAGGCGCCGGGTGCCAAGCCGCCGGCTACCAAGAAGGCCGCCGCCAAGTCTCCGGCTCTTGCGGGCGATGGTGCGAAGGTGGCCAAGCCGCGGGCCAGGAAGGGCCCCGCCGCCTAGGGATGCCTGGCGTACGCACTCCGGACAGCACCGACGCCGCGTCCCGCGATGGGGCGCGGCGTCCGTCGTTGCGCCCACTTCCCCGGCGCTTCTTCGATCGGGCGACCGAAGTCGTGGCGCGCGACCTCATCGGTCGCCTGCTCGAGTGTACGCGGGACGGCGTCAGCTGTCGCGGCATCATCTCCGAGACCGAGGCGTACCTTGGCGAGCACGACCCGGCGTGCCACGCCGCCGCAGGGCGCACGGCGCGCACCGCCGGCCTCTACGGCCCGCCGGGAACGGCATACGTCTACCTCATCTACGGCATGTACTGGTGCGTCAACGCCGTCACGCGGGCCGAGGGCCTGCCGAGCGCGGTGCTCATTCGCGGCGTGCGTCCGCTCGAAGGGCTGGACGCCATGCGGCGACGCCGTCCCCGCTCGCGCACCGACGCCGAGCTGGCGAACGGCCCCGGCAAGCTCTGCATCGCCTTCGGTATCGACGGACCGACGCACCATGGCGCCGACTTCGTGCACGGAACGGCGCTCCGCATCCTGGCGGGACGTCCGGTTGCCGACGCGGCGGTCGACGTCACCCCGCGCATCGGCATCAGCAGGGCGGTGGACTGGCCGCTGCGGTGGGTTCTGAGGATAGACGAGAGACGATAGTCGATAGTCGATAGAGCGCATCACGCGAGAGAGGGTGGAGCCGTCCAGGCCCCACCCTCTCTCGTCTCTCGTCTCTCGTCTATCTCATCTTCTCGATAGCGCTTCCGAAATTGTATCGCAGCCCCGCTTCCCAGAACGACGTCGACCCGGTGCCGTTGATCAACCATTTGCCGCTCCCCTTCGTCGGCATCATGGTGTACTGCGCGTACGGGGCAAAGTTGTGCCAGGTGAGCAGGAAGCCGGCGCTGTAGGTGGCCTTCGCCAGGGCGCGCGCATCGTTCACGCGTGCCTGCGCGGAGTCGCGTTCGGTGGCGCTGTTGAAGAACGTGCCGATCGGCGCCGCCTGGTTGATGAAGTTGAACGAGTATCCGAGGCCCACGTACGGCCGGAACCAGGTCCAGTTCGGCAGGAAGAGCATGCCCATGAACCCCACGCGGCGCAGGTCGGTGATCGACGCCTTGCGCAACCCTGACGAGTTGGGGTCGGACACCGTCGACGAGTCGGTGAAGTACGCCTGCGAGGCGTAGACGTCGAGCGCCCAGCGCCGGCGCGTGATCATCCAGTCGGCCGCGATCATCGGCGCATCGATGCGGTGGAAATACGTGGGGAAGGAGATGCGGCCGCCTCCCCCGCCCCAGTACCACGAATTCTCGAACGGCGCGTCGGCCTGCTGGGCCGCGGCGATGGCCGGAAGGAACGCCGTCAGCAGGAGTGCGCAGCCAAGGCGTGAGATCGTACGCATTCTAGACCCCTCGAAAAGGAGGTTCGCCGGCCCACCCGCGCACCGACACGACAAAACTGCCGTTCGGCGACGGGCGCAGCCAGTGGTACCGGAATCAGACGATGCTCGTGGCCCCGGCGTCACGGGACCGGGCGCCGCCTACGGGAAGAGCCCTACCTTGCGGGCCACGCTGGCGATCGTGCGCACCGCGTAGTCCAGGTCGTCCTTGCTGTGCGCCGCCGAAATCTGGCACCGCAATCGCGCGGTGCCCTGCGGCACCACCGGGAAACCGAACCCGGTCACGAAGATCCCCTCGTCGAGGAGCATTTCACTCATCCGGATGGCGTGCGCCGTCTCGCCGATGATGATCGGCACGATCGGGGTCTCGCCGGGCAGTGGGTTGAAGCCGGCCTCTTCGATGCTCCGCCGGAAGTACTGCGAGTTCTCGCGCAGCCGCTGTACCCGCTCGGGGTTGGCATCGAGGAACTCCACGGCCGCCAGCGCGCTTGAGGCGACGGTGGGCGGGAGGGCGTTCGAAAAGAGCTGCGGACGCGAGCGCTGGGTGAGCATGTCGCACAGGGCCTCGCTACCGGCCACGAACCCGCCGGCCGCGCCGCCCAGCGCCTTCCCCAGCGTCGACGTGATGACGTCCACCTCGCCCACGACCCCGAAATGCTCCGCGGTCCCGCGCCCCGTGGCGCCCAGCACGCCCGTGGAGTGCGAGTCGTCCACGATGACGATGGCATCGTGATCGCGCGCCACCTGCAGGATCTCGGGGAGCCTGGCGATGCTCCCCTCCATGGAGAAGACGCCGTCCGTCCAGATGACGCGGCGGCGTGCCCCCTTGTTGGCGGTGAGCTTCTCGCGCAGGTCGTCCAGGTCGCCGTGCCTGTAGACGGCGGTCGTGCACTTGTTGATCGCCTTGGCCAGGCGCACCGAGTCGATGATCGAGGCGTGGTTCAGTGCATCGCTCACCACGAAGTCGCCCTCCTCGACGATCGTCGCCGTCAGCCCTTCGTTGGCGTTCCAGCAGCTCACGTACGACAGCGCCGACGGGGTGCCGACGAACCGCGCCAGTGCACCCTCGAGCGCGCGGTGCACCGCGAAGGTGCCGCAGATGAACCGCACGCTTCCCGTGCCCGCGCCGTAGCGCTGCAGGCCGTCGATGCCGGCCTGCACCACCGCCGGTTCGTTGCACAGGCCGAGGTAATTGTTCGATGACAGGATCAGCACCTCGCCGCGCCCTTCCATGCGGACGCGCGCCGACTGCGGCGACTCGAGGTGGTTGAGGCGCTTGTACACGCCGTCGGCCTTGAGCTGCGCGACGGCCGATTCAAGCGAGTTGGTGAATGCGGTATTCATCGTCATCCGGGGTGTCGTCGTCTGTCGTACTCTGTCGCACTTTATAGTACTCTGTCGCACTCTGTAGTACTCTGTAGTACTCTATCCAACCTCAAACACCACCTTCCCCGCCTCGCCGCTCTTGATGGCCGCAATGGCCTCGGCGTGCTGCTCCAGCGGGAAG
This sequence comes from Gemmatimonadota bacterium, assembly GCA_038059315.1. Lineage (GTDB taxonomy): Bacteria > Gemmatimonadota > Gemmatimonadetes > Gemmatimonadales > Gemmatimonadaceae > PNKL01. The sequence goes on along the minus strand of JBBTJT010000030.1, from coordinate 14,306 downwards.
CGGTGCGTGATCACCGGCGTGGGGTCGAACTTCCCGGAGCGCAGGAACTGCGTCATCTGGATCCAGGTGTCGTACATCCGCCGGCCGACCACGCCGTACACCGTGATGCCCTTGAAGATGATTTCGGTGGCGAGGTTGATCTCCATCGGCTTGGCGGGAATGCCCAGCATCTGCACGCGGCCGCCCACCCGCACTTCCTTGAACGCCTGGTGCACGGCCGAGGGCACGCCGCTCATCTCGAGCACGACGTCCACGCCAAGGCCCGCCGTGGCGTTGCGCACGGTCGCCTCGACCTCCGACGGATGCACGGCGTCGCGCGCGCCCATCGCCCGGGCCAGTGCGAGCCGCCGTGGATTCACGTCGCTGGCAATCACGTGGCTGGCGCCCGCCGCCACGCAGATGCCCACCGCGAAGATCCCAATCGGGCCGCAGCCGGTCACCAGCACGGTGTTCCCCGGGATATCGGCGGTCAGCGCCGTGTGAAAGGCGTTGCCCATCGGGTCGTGAATGCCGCCGATCTCGAACGGAATGTTGTCGTCGAGGTGCCAGACGTTTCCCGCGGGCATCGCGATGTACTCGGCAAAGCAGCCGTCGCGATCGACGCCGATGATGCGCGTGTTGGGGCAGACGTGCGAGTTGCCAGTGCGGCACAGGTGGCAGCGGCCGCAGACGATATGCCCTTCGGCGGTCACCCGATCGCCCACATGCACATCGGTGACCAGCTTGCCGACCTCCACCACGTTGCCGGCAAACTCATGCCCGACGACGAACGGCGGCTTGCAGCGGCCCTTCGCCCAGTCGTCCCATTCATGAATGTGCACGTCGGTGCCGCAGACGCCGGCACGGGACACACGGATCAGCACTTCATCGTCGCGGATCGTCGGGACCGGGACGTCCTTCAGCACAAACCCCACGGCGGGGGATTCCTTCACGAGCGCTTTCACGCGCGGGAGCTCCAGAAGCTGGGTGAGCGATCACCGGTGAGGGCGACCGGCGGTCGCATTCCATCGCCCACCGGGCGTGGAACAGTGTAACGTCGCCCGTCAGGACGCCTGATGGAAGGGTGCGGCCGGATCATGCGGCCTGTTGCTGGCAGAAGTGCTGGCGGAAGCGGGCGGCGGCGGCGTTATTTCCGCAAGTTCCGACGCAGCGCGCGCAACCTCCGATGCGAACGCTGGTCGTGCGCTGTGACGCTTCCCTGGAAGGGCATGTGATTACCCTCGACCGGTTGTCCCTGCCGATTCGCATCTGGACGGCGGCGGCGCTCTATGCCGCGTTCGCCGCGGCGTCGCTCGTCATCGCGCCGGGACCGTCGGGCAGCGCCACCTTCTGGCCGATCAGCGGACTCTTCGTCGCCGCATTGCTGCTTGTTCCCCCGGCGCAGCGGCTGGCGACCACGGCGGCATTCGGCTTGGCGCACTACGTCGGCGGGTTCGCCGGCTCCACGCCGCCCCTCGCGCATTTCGGCTTTTCATGGCTCGTCGCCTTCGAGGCATGGCTGGCTGCCTCGGTTATCATGGCCATGGATTCGCGTCCCCTGCGCTTCAACCACCTTGCCGACGTCGGCCGGCTGTTCATTGGAGGATGCGTCGTGGGGAGCGGCGTTGGCGGTCTCCTCGGCGGCTCGTTGGCCAACGCCATCTTCGGGGATCCGCTCCTGGCGGCGTGGCGCGAGTGGTGGCTTCCCGATGCGGTGGGCATGCTCGTGGCCACGCCGCTGGTCGTGCGAGCGGCGGCTGGGGAATGGTGGAAGGGCGTCACGGCGCGCCGCGTGGCCGAGGGGCTGGTGCTCCTCGCCGGCCTCTTCGCCATGGCATGGTACATCTTCCGCACCGAGCTTCCGACCGTCCCCCTCTCCGTCGGAGTCCTCCCGTTCCTCGTCTGGGCGGCGCTGCGCTTCGGCGTCGCCGGCATTTCGGCGGCCGCGATGATCGTCTGGGGCATCGCCGTCTTCGCCATACGGGCGGGCCAGGGGCCGTTCATGACGCTCGGCAGCACCGACGCTGCCCGCCTCGCCTGGTCGCATGTGTACGTTGCCGTCACCGGCGGCTCGGTGCTCGTCATCGCCGCGATCATGGCCGAGCGGCAGCTCGTCAGCGCCAAGCTCGCGAGGTCGGTGCGCGAGCTGCGCGATGCCTACGCGCGCGCCCAGGCGCTCATTGCCTCCGCGCCCGACATGCTGGTGGCGGTCGACGACGCGTTTCACATCATCGCCTTCAATCAGGCGTGGGCTGTCGAGTTCGAGCACGTCACCGGCTACGCGCCGTCCACCGGACTCGACTTGCGTCAGGCGCTGCAGTCGCGGGGCACGCCCTGGGCGCTCTCCGCCCTCGGCGACTGGGAGCGTGCC
>JBBTJT010000030.1:0-11946 GCA_038059315.1 Gemmatimonadota bacterium | reverse complement strand
CGGCGAACGCCTGTCCGCGCGACGCGGTCCCGAGGTGATCGGCTCGCCACGTGAACTGCTCGTGGAGTTGTCGCCCATTCGGGACGACGCCGGACGCGGAATCGGCGCCGTGCAGATCGTGCGCGACGTCACCGACGAGCGCCGCCGCCAGCAAGCCGAGGCGCAGGCCAGCCGCTATGAGTCGGTGGGACAGCTTGCCGGCGGCATCGCCCACGACTTCAACAACCTCATCACCGGCATCCTCGCCTACTCGTCCCTGATCGAGGAGTCGCTCGAGGCCGGCGACGCACGGCGCCACGATGTCGTGGAAATCACGCGGGCCGCCGGCCGCGCCGCCGAGCTCACGTCGCAGTTGCTCGCCTACGCGCGCCGGCAGGAGGTCGCACTGCGGGTGATCGAACCCAACGCCGTGCTGCGCGGCGCGGAACAGCTGCTGCGCCGCCTGCTTGGCAAGGAGCTGGAGTTGTCCGTGGACCTGGCGCCGGACGCCTGGCACGTGCGTTTCGACCCGGCACAGCTCGAACGGGTGCTGGTCAATCTCGCCATCAATGCGCGCGATGCGATGCCCAATGGCGGGCGACTTCACATCTCCAGCGCCAACGTGACGATGCCGGCCGCCGACCTGCCGCAGCCCGCGTCGGGGGCGGGCGACTACGTGCGGGTCGACGTCAGCGATACCGGACACGGCATCGCGCCCGAGCTCTTCGATCACATCTTCGAGCCCTTCTTCACGACCAAGGATGTTGGCAAGGGCACGGGCCTTGGCCTCGCGTCCGCCTTCGGCATTCTCCAGCAATCCGGCGGTGCAGTCGGGGTGGAGAGCGTGGTGGGAACCGGCACCACCTTCAGGATCTACCTGCCGCGGGCCAGGGAGCAGCCGGCAGCGCTATAGCAGCCCTGCCGTCTGCCCGCCGTCCACCTGGATGGCCGTCCCGGTCACGAAGCTCGCCCGTTCCGAGGCCAGGAAGGCGACCACCGCCGCCATCTCGCGCGGATCTCCCACGCGTCCCATCGGCACGTGCGCCGCCCGTTGCTTCAGCAGTTCTTCCACTGACACGCCCTGGCGGGCAGCGCGTTGAGACGCCAGCTCCGCGGCCCGCGCGGTGTCGAAGTGGCCCGGCAGCACCGTATTTACCATCACACCGTCCACTGCGACCTCATTGGCCATCGACTTGGCGAAGCCCAGCAGGCCGGCGCGCGCGGTGTTCGACAGCAGCAGTCCCGGCTGCGGCTGCTTGGCGGCAAACGACGTGAGGAAGATCACGCGTCCCCAGCGTCGCGCGCGCATGCCGGGAAGTGCGGCCTGGGCCAGCTCCACCGACGCCAGGAGGTTGAGTCGCAGCGCACGCTCGAATTGCTCGGTGGTCGCATCGCCCACCGTGGTGATGGGCGGGCCGCCGGCATTCGCCACCACGATGTCCACGCGCTCCAGGGCCGCCTCGGCGAGGCGCACGCATTCCGCCGGTGCGCCCGGCACGGCGAGGTCGGAGGGAAGCGCGATCACCCGCACGCCGAACCGGTGCACGAGATCGTCGGCCGCCGCCTGCAGCGCGTCGTGCCCGCGCGCCACGATGGCCAGGTTGCAGCCTTCGGCCGCCAGCTCCTCGGCGATCGCGCGTCCGAGGCCCGAAGATGCGCCGCCCACCAGCGCCACCTTTCCCCGCAGTCCCAGGTCCATCGTCAGACTCCCGCGGCCACGACCGCCGGCTCCACGCGCACGGCGCAGACCTTGAACGAGGGAATGTGCGCGTATGGGTCGAGCGCCGGGTTGGTCAGCAGGTTGGCGGCGGCCTCGCGATAGTGCATCGGCACGAACACCATGTGCCGCGCCATGCGGTGGCTCAGGCGCACCGAGATGCGGATCTGCCCGCGCCGCGAGGTGACCAGCACCTCGTCCCCGTCGTGCACGCCCATCTCCGCGGCGTCGTCCGCGTGCAGTTCGACGATCGGGCCGCTCTCGCGCGAGTCGAGCGCGGTGGAACGCCGCGACATCGTCCCGGTGTGCCAGTGGTACATCTGCCGCCCGGTGTTCAGGAAGAACGGGTACTCTTCGTCCGGCAGCTCCGACGCCGGCAGGTATTCCACCGGCACCATCGTCGCGCGGCCGTCGGGCGTGGGGAACACGTCGGCGAACAGGAACGGCGTGCCCATGTGCGTGGCATCGGGCACCGGGTACTGCAGGCCGGTGCGGTGCTCGCGCAGCCGCGCGTGCGTCACGCCGCGCAGCGTGGGGGTCACCCGGGCGATTTCGTCCTGCACGCCGGCGCTGTCGGAGAACGGCGTGGGCACGTCGATCCGCCGCGAGAGCTCGAGCAGGATGTCCAGGTCGGCGCGGGCCTGGCCCGGCGGCTCGATGGCCTTCTCGAACAGCTGCACCCGTCGCTCGGTGTTGACGAACGTCCCCGTCTTCTCGGCAAACGACGCCCCCGGCAGCACCGCGTCGGCGTAGCGCGCCGTCTCGGTGAGGAAGATGTCGTGCACCGTCAGGAACTCGAGCCCGCGGAACCACGCCTCGGCATGCGAGACGTCCGGGTCGGAGATCACCGGGTTCTCGCCCATGATGTACATCGCCCGCACCGGCGAATCGGCGCCGACGATCTGCGTGACCTTGCGCCCGACCTTCAGCGACAGGCGCTCCGGGTCGATGCCCCACGTCTCGGCGAAGACGGCGCGCACCGCGGAATCGTCCACCCGCTGGTAGTCGGTGTACGCAAACGGCACGGCGCCCATGTCGCTGGCCCCCTGCACGTTGTTCTGGCCGCGGATCGGGATCATCGCCTTGCCCCACGTGCCGATCATCCCGCAGGCGAGCATGAGGTTGAGGAGCGACGTCACGATGTCGGTGCCCGTGTGGTGCTGCGTCAGCCCCATCGCCCACAGCGTGCTCGACCTCGGTCCCTTTGCGTAGAGTTCCGCCGCGCGCCGGATCAGCGCGGCCGGCACGCCGCAGATCGCCTCGGCCGCCTCGGGCGTGTACGGTGCCACGGCGGCGCGCACCTGCTCGAAGCCGTGCGTGCGCGCGGCAATGAACGCGCGGTCCTCGAGCCCCTGCGCCAGCACGTGGTGCAGCATCGCGTTCAGCAGGGTGACGTCGGTGCCCGGCACCATCTGCAGGTGGATGTGGGCGCGCGCGGCCAGCTCGATGCGCCGCGGGTCGGCGACGATGAGCGTGGAGCCGCGCCTGGCCGCGCGCTTGATGGCCGCGCCGAACACCGGGTGGCTCTCGGTGGTGTTGGCGCCCAGCACGAAGATCACGTCCGATTCGTGCTCGACCTCGCGCATCGACCCCGACGCGGCGCTCGTGCTCAGCGCGCGCTGCATGGCGCTCACCGACGACGAATGGCACAGCCGCGTGCAGTGGTCGATGTTGTTGGTACCGATGCCGGCCCGGAACAGCTTCTGCAGGACGTAGTTCTCCTCGTTCGAGCACTTCGCCGAGCTGAACGTCGCCAGGGCGTCGGGTCCGTGCGCATCGCGCACCCGCGCCAGCTGCTGCGCGGTGAGCTCAAGCGCCTCCTCCCAGGTGGCCTCGCGGAACGGCGCGTACCACTCGGCTGGCGTCGCCACGCGGTCGCGCGGGTCGCCGAGCGGGTTCTCCGGGGCGTGATGCTTGCGCAGCGGGTTCGTCCGCGGACGACGCTTGACGCTCGTTCCCTCGCCGCGGATGCTCTCCCACGGGCCACCGCGATTCGGGTAGGCCACGGCGCCGTCGCGCGACGCGTCGAACGTCCACGTCCCGGCGGCGTCGCGGCGCCACCCGCGGCGGATCAGCGGCGTCGTCAGGCGGTCGCGGTGCAGCACGAAATCGGTGCCGAACCGCCCCTTCACGCACAGCGAGCCTTCGTTCGGCGTCGCCTCCTCGATCCACGGGCTCGTCACCCGCACCACGTCGTTGCCGCGCACCCTCAGGTCCACCTGGCATCCCACGCCGCAGTACGGGCAGACCGAGCGCACCACGCGCTCCTCGCGGGCCATCGAATCGTACCGGAACTTCGCATGCGGGAGGACGTCGTGAATGGCGCCGGTCGGGCAGACGCGCACGCACTCGCCGCACCAGGTGCAGCCGGCGTGCTCCGGGTCGCCGTGCGCCCCGACGATGATGTGCGCGTGCTCCCCGCGCCCCGCGACGTCGAGCACGCCCACCACCTGGATGTCCTCGCAGGCGCGCACGCAGCGCGTGCAGAGGATGCAGGTGCTCATGTCGTGCAGGATCATCGGGTCGGCAAGCCGGTGGTCGCCCTTCCGCACCGGCAGCGCGCCGCGGTGCGTCGTCGGCACGTCGTACCGGAGCACCAGCGCCTCGAATTCGTTGAGCGAGCCGCCTTCGTGAATCCGCTCGACCGGGTACCGCTCGAGAAGCATCGACAGTACGCTGCGCCGGTTCGACACCGCCGCGTCCGACTCCGTGGTCACCACCATGCCGTCGACCGCGGCCGTGGCGCACGACGGGATCAGCTTGCCCGAGCCCTCCACCGACACCAGGCAGATGCGGCAATTGCCGACGGTGGAAAGCCGCGGGTACCAGCAGAGCGTCGGCACGTCGATCGCCACCGAGCGCGCGGCGTCAAGAATGGTCGACCCATCGGCAACGGTCACGGACTGGCCGTTGATGGTCAGCGTCGGCACAAGGGCAACCTCAGGGGAGAAACGAGTGCCTAAAACTCGGCGAGGCTCCGGGGAAGCGCAATCGCAGATCGCAATCCGGATTCGCAATCCCCAGTCGCAATCCGCGCTCCCAATCCTGAATCGGTTCCACGACCCTCAACATTCCGCGTTCCGCTTCGTATTCTCTCTTCGGATTCCAATTCCGAAATCCGAATTCCGGTTCGCCTCATGCCCTCCACGCGACGCGTATTCCTCCAGCAGACTTCCGCGGCGGCCGCGCTGGCCACGGCCGCGTGCGTCGGCGCGGCGCCCCCAGCCGCAGCACCCGCGCCCAAGGTGTCCGGTCCGGCTCTCGCGCGCGCCGGCGACCCGGATGCTCGCGAGCTCGCCATGCGCGCCCTCGACGCCGCCCGCTCCGCCGGCGCCGACTACGCCGACGTCCGCATCTCGCGCGCCCGCGGCCAGAACCTGAACACGCGCGAGCGCCGCGTGCTGGGCATCAACGAGAGCGACACCTTCGGCTTCGGCGTCCGCGCCCTCGTCGGCGGCTGCTGGGGCTTTGCCGCCTCCAGCGAATTGCTGGCCGACGAAGTGGTGCGCGTCGCGCGCCAGGCCGTCGCCCAGGCCAGGGCCAATCGCGTCGCCCTTGTGCGTCCCGTCGTTCTCGCGCCCTCGCCCGTCGTGCCCAACGGCACCTGGAAGAGCCCCGTTCGCATCGACCCCTTCGACATTCCCATCGAGGACAAGGTCGCCTACCTGCTGGCCGCCAACGAGGCGGCGCTCAAGGCCGGCGCGGCGTTCGTCAACTCGGGGATGTCGTTCCTGCGCGACGAAAAGACCTGCGCCAACACCGAGGGCTCGGTGACGGTGCAGACCATCTACCGGTCGCAGCCGACGATGACCGTGCAGGTCGTCAACGCCGACCGCACCGACTTCCAGTCGCGGCAGTCCACCGACATCCAGCCGCGCGGCGTCGGCTACGAGCACGTCCTCGACGCCAAGCTCGCCGAGCACGCGGCGCGATGGGCCGAAGAGGCGAAGCAGAAGCTCAGCGCCAGGCCCGTCGAACCGGGCCAGTACGACCTCGTGCTCGACCCCACGCATCTCTGGCTCACCATCCACGAGTCGGTGGCGCATCCCACCGAACTCGACCGGGCCTACGGCTACGAGGCCAACTACGCCGGCACCTCGTTCGTCGCCCCGCCCGAGAAGGTCCTCGGCCTGCTCAAGTACGGATCGGAACTGATGAATATCCAGGGCGACCGCTCGCAGCACGGTTCGCTGGCCGCCTGCGGCTGGGACGACGAGGGCGTCGAGCCCGAGACGTTCGACATCGTCAGGAAGGGCGTCTTCGTGGACTACCAGACCACCCGCGAGCAGGCGCTCTGGCTCGACTGGTGGTACAAGCAGCAGGGACGGCCCACGCGCTCGCACGGCTGCTCCTACGCCCAGACGTGGGCGCAGGTGCAGTTCCAGCGCATGCCCAACGTCTCGCTCCTCCCCGGGGAGAAGGACCTCGTGTGGGACGACCTCATTGCCGCCACTGACCGCGGCATTGCCATCATCGGCGACGGTTCGTTTTCCATCGACCAGCAACGCTACAATGCCCAGTTCGGTGGCCAGCTCTGCTACGAGATCCGGGGCGGCAAGATCACCGGCATGCTCAAGGACGTCGCCTACCAGATGCGCACCCCGCAATTCTGGGCGGCCCTCGACATGCTCGGTGGCCAGCGCTCCTACTTCCTCGGCGGGGCGTTCGGCGACGCCAAGGGGCAGCCCGCGCAGGTCAACGCCGTCAGTCACGGCTGCCCGCCGACGCGGCACCGCGCCATCAACGTCATCAACACCGGGAGGCGCGCGTGAGCGCTCCGCGAACACTGGCCGCCACCGCGCGCTACCTCGGGCGCGGCGAGTGCGAGGCCCTCGCCCGGCGCGTCCTTGGGTTCTCCGCCGCCGATGAAACGCGCGTGACCGTCAACAGCGGCAACACCGGCAACACCCGTTTCGCGGTCAACCAGATCTCCACCGGCGGCGACAGTTACAACGCCACCGTCGGCGTGCGCGTCGTCGTCGGCCGCAAGGTGGCCACCGCCGCCACCAACCGTCTCGACGACGAGTCGCTGCGGCGCACCGTCGACACCGCCATCCGCATTGCGAAGCTGACGCCGGATGATCCGGAGCTGCTTCCCGAACTCGGGCCGCAGCAGTACCAGGAGTCACGCGAGTGGTTCGACAGCACGGCATCGCTCGACCCCGCCGGTCGCGCCACGGCCGTGCGCACCATCAGCGATCCGGCGCGCGCGGCGGGCCTCACCTCCACGGGCTTCCTCGAGAGCCGCGCCGGCTCGCAGTGCATCGCCAGCTCCCGGGGACTCTTCGCCTGGACCCGCCAGTCGCAGCTGTCGTTCACCACGACGGTGCGCACGCCCGACGGCACCGGCTCCGGCTGGGCCGGCACCGATGAGCACGACTGGGCCCGCGTCGACCCCGCCGCCCTCGGCGCGCGGGCCATCGACAAGGCGCGCCGCTCCATGAACCCGGTGGCCATCGAGCCCGGGCGCTACACGGTCATCCTCGAGCCCACGGCCGTTGCCAACCTCGTGCAGACGCTCGGCAACGCGATGAACGCGCGCAATGCCGACGAAGGACGTTCCTTCTTCTCGAAGCAGGGCGGTGGAAACAAGATCGGAATGAAGGTCGTGGATGAGCGCGTGACGCTTGTCTCCGATCCCTCCGATCCCGAATGTCCCGGCGACACCTTCGGCGGCGACGGCCTCCCCACGGGCAGGACGACGTGGATAGAGAACGGCGTCGTGAAGAACCTCGCCTACGACCGCTTCTGGGCGCAGCGACAGGGCAAGGCGCCTTCGTCCACCGCCGGCACCCTGCGCATGCGGGGTGGCGATGCGTCCCTCGACGATCTCATCAGGTCCACCGAGCGCGGCATCCTCGTCACGCGGTTCTGGTACATCCGCCCGGTCGACCAGCGCACGATCCTCTACACAGGGCTCACGCGTGACGGTACCTTCCTCATCGAAAATGGAAGGGTCGCCAGGCCCATCAAGAACTTCCGGTACAACGAGTCCCCGGTGTTCATGCTCAACAACCTCGAGATGCTGGGGCGCCCGGTGCGCGTCTCCGCCACCGAGTCCGGCGGCCCGGGTACCGCGATCATCGTCCCCCCCATCAAAGTGCGTGACTTTTCCTTCACGAGCCTCAGCGACGCGGTGTAAATGATCGATCGCAGGGATTTCCTCAAGCGCAGCGGCGTATCAGCTGCTGCACTGGCCGTGATGACGGCCAGGCCGGGCCAGTTGCATGCCGAACCCGCCCCCGACGCTGCCAGCCTGGCCCGCTACCAGGAAGGCGCCAGCAAGGAACTGCTGATGGTGGCGCTCGACGCCGCCAGGGGCGCCGGCGCCTCGTACGCGGATGCGCGCATCGGGCGCTATCGCCAGAACTTCGTCGTCACGCGCGAGCAGCAGATCATCAACGTGGTCGACACCGACACGCTCGGCTGCGGCGTGCGGGTGCTCGTCGACGGCTGCTGGGGCTTCGTCGGCACACGCCTCCTCACCCGCGATGCCGTCGCCGGCGCCGCCCGCGAGGCCACGGCCATCGCCAGGGCCAATCGCGTCGCCCGCGACCGGCCCATCGAGCTCGCCGGCGCGCCCGCCGTGCCGAACGGTGTCTGGAAGGGCGCATTCACCACCGATCCCCTCGAGGTGCCGCTCGAGCAGAAGGTCGACCTCCTGCTCAAGGCCAACGCCGAGGCGCTCAAGGTGAAGGGCGTGCGCTTCGTGAACTCGGTGCTCTTCTTCGTGAAGCAGGATCGCCTCTTTGCCAGCACCGATGGCACCCTCACCGACCAGCAGTTCGTGCGCAGCTGGCCGCTGTTCACGGCCACGGCCGTCGCCCCCGACTTCTCCGACTTCCAGAGCCGTCAGGGTGTCGAGGCCGCGCCCATGGGCCGCGGCTGGGAGTATGTGCTCGACTGCGACCTCGTCGGCAACGCCCGCAAGTGGGGCGAGGAAGCGGCACAGAAGCTCACCGCCAAGCCGGTGGAGGTCGGCAAGTACGACCTCGTGCTCGATCCGTCGAACCTCTGGCTGACCATCCACGAGTCGATCGGCCATCCCACGGAACTCGATCGCGCGCTCGGCTACGAGGCCAACTACGCCGGCACGTCGTTCGTGGCGCCGCCGGAGAGCAAGCTCGGTTCGCTCCGCTACGGCCCCGACATCATGAACATCCAGGGCGACCGCTCGCAGGAAGGGGCGCTCAGCACCATCGGCTGGGATGACGACGGCGTCGCCCCCGACGATTTCATGATCGTCAAGAACGGCATGTTCAACGATTATCAGACGACCCGCGAGCAGGCGCCGTGGCTCAAGTGGTGGTACGACAAGCAGGGCAAGGCCACGCGCTCGCATGGCTGCGCCTACGCCGACAATTGGGGCAGCGTCTCGTTCCAGCGCATGCCCAACGTGTCGCTGCTCCCCGGCGCCAGGGAGCAGGGGTTCGACGACCTCGTCGCCGCCACCGACCGCGGCATCGCCATCGTCGGCGACGGATCGTTCTCCATCGACCAGCAGCGATACAACGCGCAATTCGGCGGGCAGGTGTACTACGAGATCAAGGGCGGCAAGATTGCCGGGATGCTCAAGGACGTCGCCTACCAGATTCGCACGCCCGACTTCTGGAATTCGATGGACATGATCGGCGGCGCTCAGAGCTACCGCCTCGGCGGGTCGTTCTTCGACGGCAAGGGCCAGCCCGGCCAGTCGAATGCCGTCAGCCACGGCTCGGTGCCGTCGCGCTTCCGCAACGTCAACGTCATCAATACCGGGAGGAAGGGATGAGCATGCCCAAATCGCTGCTCGCGAGCGCCGGCATGCCGGTGGCCGGCATCCCGGCCGACGCCGTCCTCTCGCGGGAGGAGGCGCAGGCGCTCGTCGAGAAGGTCGTGACGATGTCGAAGGCCGACGCCATCAACGTGTCGCTGACCAGCAACTACACCACCAACGTCCGGTTCGCCGCCAACCAGATGTCCACCGCCGGCGCCATCACCAACGCCCAGGTGGTCGTGCAGTCGAGCTTCGGGCCCAGGCACGCGGTGGTGACCACCGGTGACCTCGGCGACGAGTCGCTGCGCCGCGCCGTGGAGCAGTCGGAGAGACTGGCGAAGCTCTCGCCCGATGATCCCGAGGCGATGCCCGAACTCGGCCCGCAGCAGTACGCGAAGGTGAACTCCTGGTTCGAGTCCACGGCCAGCGCCACGGCGGCCGATCGCGCCAGGGTGGCGCAGACGGCGCTCGACCCCGCGCGAAAGGCGGGCGATCTCTCGGCGGCCGGCTTCCTCGTCGCCGGCGGGCAGTGCCTCGCCATCGGCAACCAGAAGGGAATGTTCGCGTACCATCGCAGCACCAGCACCAACTACACGCTCACGGTGCGCACCAACGATGGCACCGGCTCGGGGTGGGCCGCCGCCGATCATCCCGACTGGTCGCAGGTTGATTTCGCCGCCGTCTCGCGGCGCGCCATCGACAAGGCGCGCCTCTCGCGCAATCCCAGCGCCATCAAGCCGGGGCGCTACACGGTGATCTTCGAGCCGCAGGCGGTCGGCGACCTCGTGCAGCTCATCGCGAATTATTCGGATTCCCGCTCGGCTGACGAAGGGCGATCCCCGTTCGTGAAGCAGGGTGGTGGAAACAAAATAGGGGAGAAGATCGTCGATAGCCGAGTGACGCTGTACAGTGATCCCGCTGATTCACAACTGCTGGCGACGCCGTTCGACGGTGAAGGTTTCCCTCTGGCGCGACAGACGTGGATCGACAGCGGCGTGCTGAAACAGTTATACTATTCGCGATTCTGGGCGAAGAAGCAGGGCAAGGTTGCCACCGGTGCGCCGTCGTCGATCAAGATGACCGGAGGCTCGGCGAGCATCGAAGAAATGATCCGGACCACCGAACGCGGAATTCTGGTAACTCGCCTTTGGTACTTGCGCGAAGTCGATCCTCGTACAATCCTGTATACAGGATTGACGCGTGATGGAACGTTTCTTATTGATAATGGCAAGCTCACGAAGTCAATTCGGAACTTGCGCTTCAACGAATCACCGCTGTTTATGCTGAATAACCTCGAGATGCTCGGTCGTACCGAACGTCTCGCCGGAACCGAACAGGGCGGCGATGTGGTGATGCCGTCGATCAAGGTCCGGGATTTCAACTTCACGAGCCTGAGCGAGGCCGTGTAGGAATTCCGTCGTGGTGACGCGGCGGAGTAACCCAGCGATTCACCGGGGAATCGCCAGGGACAGACCCTCCTTTCCAGGAGCTAGTACCATGGCTGCCAAGAAGAAGGCTGCAAAGAAGGCCACGAAGAAGAAGGCGACGAAGAAGGCCGCGAAGAAGAAGTAGTTCTTCCGCTGGAAGCACACAGGGGAGCTGGCTTCGGCCAGCTCCCCTGTGCGTTATCTATTGGCGAGAAAACGACAGAGGACGACAGAGTACGACAGAAGACGACAGAGGCCGGCGGGGATGATCCCTGCCGGCCTTCTGGCTGTCTGTCGTACTCTGTCGTTCTCCGTCGTACTCTGTCGTACTCTGTCGTACTCTGTCGTACTCTGTCGTACTCTGTCGTACTCTTGGCTCTACGCCGCCGCCGCCGGCTTCCCGTCTTCCGGCGGAAACTCCATCCCCGGTACCGGGCCCCACACGTAAGCGGAGAAACGCGGCGGATCTTCCGTGCGAGAACCGCGCGAAATGATGATGCCGATGGGCTCTTGTTCGGCGACTTCAGGCTGGCGAATGTGTTCCATGACTGCATTCCCGATGACGGGGGTTCGGTACTGGGGAGCGGCAACGCTCATTGCTTCCATATGGAAGTACAGTAGGTAGACGTTGCACGTGCAGTGCCAGTTTCCGACTGTGCATAAGACGTTCTGGCACAAAGAGTTGACAACAAAAAAGCCGCCCCGGAAAAAGGCGGCTGTCGCATAACGACACGGTGCTCGACGCCGTTGTGTGTCAATTCGTCACGCCACGGCCTTCCGGGCAACGAACGTCTTGGACGCGCCCTGGTCGGGCACGATCGAGATTGCCCAGCCGTCGTACCGCCTCCGCAGTTCTTCCTCGTCGATCATCGACTGGCCGGCGATGATCGTCTCCACCAGGTGCACGCCACCATCAGTGGTCACGCTTTGCAGCGCTTCGATCACGCGTGTGCGTTCATGCGCGCTGAGGCCGGCGAACGCCGCCGGTGTGCAGATGACTGCGCGCAATGGCCCATCGGGCAACCAGGTGTACAGGTCGCTCACCAGCCCGCGCACCCGCTCGGTGA
>JBBTJT010000029.1:0-13711 GCA_038059315.1 Gemmatimonadota bacterium | reverse complement strand
ACGCACCACCAGGCGCAGTTATCACGTCCGGGTGCTTAAGTGAACCGTATTGAGGCTAGCGGCCGTTCGTGAACGGCCGGCTCACGTGGCCAGCGGAGCGCCTCTCGTTCCGAAGTAGAGTGCCTCGGATCCCGCTGACCTTCCCCTAAGCGCCGGAGGTAGACATGTCTTCGATCAAGAACTTCAGGACCCTCACAATGGTCAGCGCCATCGTCATGGCGATCGTGGGTCTTGGCGCGGCGGCGATGCCGCTCAAGGCGCAGAACCAGCCGTTGCTCTGTATGTTCTATTTTCCCGGCTGCACGCCGGTAGCATGCCAGGTGGACTACTGTGACGTCTACGAGCCGGGATCGACGGGCTTCTGCCAAGGGCAGGATGCTGTGTGCTGCAACTGCTACTACTAGCGTGAAGTAAGCCCCGCTAGTGTCGTGAATTTGAAGTTCGTTTACAGTCCATGCATCCGAACGAGTTGTTATTCAACAACTTAGTCGCCAAGACTGGTAGGCAAACTTCGGGGACAAGACACTAGCACTGCTTCGCGAGATTCGCTCTTCGGCGGAAGTTATTGCTCTACAGTACCTTATGAAATATCGACCGATCTTGACTGGCGCGATCAATCCGGTTCGGCGCTCCGCCCCATCGCCGTCCATGAGAGAGCCGCTGGCCGACTGCGGGCTAAGGTCGGTTCCTCGGGTTTCATTTCGCCTTGTCCTGTCACGAGTTCGGCAACCGACAACCAGGCAATGAGTTATGTGCGCAGCAGCGAAAGCCGACAATCTGGCGAAGTAGTGCTAGTAGGTCTGTGCAGGAACCGGGATAGGAGGGCGCACGACCGTGAACTTGGCGATCTTGCCGATGGTTACGCACAGGGGGCACGCAGAACTGCTTTAGCGCGTCTCCGGTGCGCGGGATTTCGTGCGCGTTCGCGATGGCTCGGCCGATTCCCGCTGCTTTGCGCGGTGGCCTTGGCAATGCCTGCATGCGACGGCCGCCGCATCGTCGCGGGAGACGCGGCGCAACTCTCCCTCACCGTACGCGTCAGCGTTCCCACTTCGCTCGCCGCCGCCGCCGCGCGACTCGGCTGGACCGGGGAGGGCGTTCCTGGAGCCGTCGTCGTGCTGACGCGGTTGACGCCTCCGTCAACGCCGCCGGACACAGGTTTGGCGGACTCCTTGGGCCTCGCGCGGTTCCGCAATCTGACCACGGGCAGCTACAGCGTCGCGGTATCTCGCACCCTCAGTGACGCGGAGGTGGCTCGCGCCGGTGATGCCCTGGGGGGGAGCGCCGCGTTCACCAGCGTGATCACCACAGCCCTCGGGGACGAGGATGAACAGAGCTTGACGGTGCGCCTTGCCCCGATCGATCGCGGGGCCCTGCTATTCAGCGAGTTTGCTCCATTGGTGCAGCAGAATCTGGCACGCCAGCTGTTTTACTACTACAGCAACTACTTTCGCGTTTACAACAACTCCGACACCACAATTTCCCTTGCCGACAAGTTGTTCTTTTCAGCGTTCCCCAATTGGTGGGATTTTTCGTCGGCGAACCCTGTCAATTCCTGTGCAACCCTTGCCCCACTCATGCGCGACGCGAGCGGAATCTGGGCTCAGCTGATCTACCGCTTTCCCAGAGACTCCAGGACGCTACGCCCCGGCGAGGCAGCGTTAGTTGTTACCGACGCCATCGACCACCGCTCGATTGCGCCGGGCGAGCCCGGCTTTTACGATTTTTCCCGCGCTGATTTCGAGTTCATCGGTGGCTCCGACGTGGACAACCCGGCCGTGCCGAACATACTCAGCATGGGACCACGGAATATGGACGTTACCGGACATGGCTGGCACGCCTACGAAGCCAGTCCCATCTACGGGCTCGCACAGCCGCTGAACCTCGATACACTGCCGAAGCAATACAACTCCGTGTGGGCCGCTGGGTCGAACTTCGTGCGCATTCCCAATGGCGCTCTGCTCGATGTGCTCTCCGCCAGTCGCACACAGCCCTCGGCCTATCCAGCCTGTTTGCCGTCCATCCTGCCGACGCTGGACGAAGAAGCCGCGAAGGTGTTGCCGGGGGCGGGCCCTTTCTCCCTGCACCGACGAATCGCCCGCACGTTCTCCAATGGCCGGGTCATCCTGCAGCGGTCCCGGAACTCGGCGGCAGATTGGTTTCTGGGATCCATGACACCCTTTGTGGTCCCGTAGCACGCGATGCTGACAGCTCCGCCGGGGGAGCGACCCTACTGCAACGAGCAACTCAGATGAGACGAGTCCGCAAGACTACAGTTTCAGGGATGACAGATCGGTCGTCTGGGAGGTAACGACGATCGGAGCGTGGCGATGCGCGAGCAGCGGCTGGAGGCGGATTGGGCGCGGGAGTTGGAGGCGGTGGCGGCACGAATCGGGGCGCTCGTTCCGCGGCCGGAGTCCCGCGATCGGCTGGAGCGGTTCATGCGGGTCACCATGGCGGCCGATGCGCGCCGCAATGGGTGGCAACTCGCCGAGGCGGTCGCGGAAGCGACGCCGCATGGCATGCAGCGGTTGGCGGCGAGTGCCGCGTCGTGGGGCGTCGAAGGCGTGCGCGACGATCTGCGCACCTACGTAGTGCACGCGCTGGGCACCAAAGACAGCACTGAAGAAGGGCACGAAGTCGACGGGTGTGCAGCGCCAGTACAGCGGCACGGCCGGGCGCGTGGAGAACTGCCAAATCCGGGTGTTCCTCGCCTATGCGACCGCCCGGGGACACACGTTCATGGACCGCGAGCTGTACGTGCCCGAGTCGTGGCACGCGGATCGGCCGCGCTGTCGGAAGGCTGGGATTCCTGATATGCTGCCGTTCCGCACGAAGCCACAATTTGCTCGCGCGCACCCTGACACCCTGCCTGATGCAGCGTGGGTACGGTGGGTACGGCGCAGCGCGGAGGCCGGCAGCAACGGGCCGCGCCTCTATGGCTGGGCCGTGGTGTCGCTCGCGTGCGTCGGCGCGAAGGGCCACCATGCGTTGCTCGTGCGCCGCCATCTCGTCACGGGCGACCGCGCGTACTACGTCGTCTTCACACGGCGGCGCGTCACGCTGGACACGCTTGTGCAGGTCGCCCGCCGACGGTGGCCCATTGACAGAGGTTCGAAACGAGCAAGCAAGAGATCGGCCTCGATCAATATGAAGTGCGCACCTACGCCGCTTCGTATCGCTTCATGACACTCACGCTGTATGCCCACGCCTTCCTCAGCGGCGATGCGGGCGCGGCAGTCGCTGCGAAAAAAGGGCCCCGCCCGGCACCACACACGTCGAGCTGAGTGTGCTTGAGATTCAGCGCCTCTTGGCCCGCCTCGTCTTCCAGCAACGTCCGCCGGATTCCCCACATCGTCGTTGCATGCTCCCGGTGGCAGCGCCGCCACCAAGAGACCGCCGGCCGGGCGCACTATCGCGCCCGCAGAAATGATCCGCAACTGTAGTGCTGGGCGGTGGGCGCCGGGCGGCGGACCGTCACGCGTACGCGAAGAGCATCGCGTACACGATTCCCAGCACGATCAGGGTGCCCATCGCCAGCGCCGTCCAGGCGAAGATGCGGATGGTCCGGATCACGATCGGCTGATAGGGCACCACCAGGTGTTCATCCAGCTTGCCCGTCTCCACCAGCGCCTCGTACTCGTCCGGCTTGTCGTGCTTCAGTTCGTCCACCGTCATCCGCCCCGTGAAGATCACGAGGTCCATGGGGAACTTCTCGGGACGCAGGTGCGTGTTGAAGAAGTGGATGGTGAAGATGAAGCCCGTCGCGAGCAGTGCCTCGTCGCTGTGGATGATGGTCGCGACGTTGACGAACCAGCCGGGGAAGAAGCGGGCAAAGAAGACCGGGAACCAGAGCATCAGCCCGGTGGAGCCGATGACGAAGATGCCCCAGAACACGGCGAAGTAGTCGAATTTCTCCCAGTAGGTCCAGCGACCGTATGCCGGGCGCTTCCCCCTGCCGAGGAACCACTTCACCGACCCGACGAGTTCACGCAGGTCGCGCCTGTTGAACATCATGGAACCCGGGCCGAGCAGCAGGTCCCTCCAGGAGGTTCCATCGCGGCGCTTGCGCCTGACCAGGTCCACCAGGTGCGTGATGAAGACGCCCACCATGATGATGGCTGCATAGCGGTGGAAGTAGCCGGTGGTCTCGAATCCGCCGAGCAGGCGCGACACCACCGACGCCCATGTCGTGTACGAGAACTTCAGCGTCATGCCCGTGAGGGCGAGGCTGATGAAGCTGAGGATCATGAAGACGTGCATCGCCCGGTTGAGCGGCGTGAAGCGCTGGTATTCGAGCTCACCTTCACGGGCGGGTGGATGCCGGCCGAATTCCTGCCGCATCTTCAGCGCGCGCGGCAACCACATCAGCGTGTGCGCGCCGCTGACGGTGAACGTCACCACCAGCAGCGTGGTCATCGCCCAGAAGACCCAGAACAGGATCGGATACTTGGTCGGGTCGTGGTGCGTCGCGTGCGTCAGGTACCCGGCGAACTTCCGCGAGGCGCCGGCGTGACACTTCGTGCAGGTGGCCACGACGTTCTGCCGGCTGAGGTGCGAACGCGGATCGGCGACCCTGAGGATGTCGTGCGCGCCGTGGCAGTCGTAGCACTGCGCCGTCTTGGTGTACCCCAGGCGCGACACCTTGCCGTGATAGGTCTCGAAGTACGTCTTGGTGATCGCCTCATGGCAACCGCCGCACTGGCTCATGATGCGCAGCTTGAAGCCCTCGACGTCGGTACGGTCGATGGTGTGGGCGCTGTGACAGTCGTCGCACACCGGCAGCTTCTTGTCGGCCTTCGTGACCAGCGATGAGTGCACGCTGCGCTCGAACTGCTTCTCGATGCCGTCGTGGCAGCGGCCGCAGGTGCGGGGGACGTTGTTGCGGTTGACGCTCGACAGCGTGCTGTCGCGCGGAAGCACGCTGTGCGCGGTGTGGCAGCTCGTACAGGTGGCGGTGACGACGAGTCCGCTCTCGATGAGCCCCTTGCCGTGGATGCTCTCGGAGTAGCGTTCGACGATCTGCTTCTCGCTCCCGGTATAGGCCAGCGCCGCCTTCTGGCCCGTGCGGTGGCAGCGCGCGCAGAGCGTGGGAACGCGGCTCGGGAATGACGACGACCGCGGGTCGGCCTTGCCGAGCACGTCGTGCGTCCCGTGGCACTGCTTGCAGCTGGGACCGTTCGGGTCCTGCCTGGCCTCGAGCTGGCCATGCGTGCTCAGCGCATATTGCTGCCCGACCTCGGCGTGGCAGGCCGCGCAGTTGACCTTCTGCGTGATGGTCTCGCACGGGCGCAGGCGTGACGGGGTGACCCCGGTATGGCACTGGCTGCAGGACTGCTTCACGTGCCTGGAGCCGCCCATGACGAGGCTGTCGACATAGAGCGACCGTCCGTCCCTGGACGCCTTGAGGTCGCGCCGCTCATGGCAGCGCAGGCAGTCGCGATCGGCCATCCCCTGGTCGTAGAAGACCCGCCGGGCCTTGTGCGGCTCATGGCAGTCGACGCAGGCGGGAAGCACGTGCGCCTCGCGTTCCCACAGCTTGCCCTCGATCACCTTGCGGTGCACCGCCTCGATGGACGCATGGCAGCGCGAGCAGGTGGCGGCGATGTTGGCGCGGGCAATCGACGACCTGGCGTCGGTGTGCGGCAGTATCGAGTGCGCCGTGTGGCACGACACGCACGTTGCCGTGACCACCAATCCCTTGTTCATGAGGGCATCGCCGTGGATGCTCTCCGAATAGTTGGTCAGGATGTTGGACTGGTGGATCGTGCGCTGCCGCTGCACCCGCGTGCCCTCGGAGTGGCACTGGCCGCACAGGAACGGCACGCGGGACGGTTGCACCGGGGAGCGTGGATCCTTGAGCGCCAGGATCTGATGGGTGCCGTGGCAGTTGCTGCAGTGCGGTGCCAGGTTGTCGCCGCGGGCAATCGCCTTGCCATGCAGCGACTGGTCGTGCTGCGCCTGTTCGGCCGTGTGGCAGCTGCGGCAGGTGGCCGGCTTCAGCGCCTCGTCGTGCGGGAGCTCCTTGCCCTTCAGGTCGGCATGGCAGTCGACGCACAGTTTTGTTCCGTGCACCGAGGCCGCGAACTTCTTCTGGTCCACGAACAGCGACACCGTCCGGCCGGCCCGCTTCTTGGAGAGGGACTTGTCGTCGTGGCAGCTGAAGCAGTCATCGTTCGCCTGCGCCACCGCCTGCCCGGGCAAGCCGAGCAGGAGCGCGATCGCGAAGGCGTACGTGGACCACTTCACAGATGTCATGTCGCAGTTCCAATTCGATTTGTTGCCGGCGGTCACGCCGGACGATCATCCGGATCGTCGTCGTCCTCGTCGCGCGCGTCCGCGTCCGCCTTCAGCCGCTCCAGTTCGAGCGGATGCTCCTCGAGCATCTCCCGTTCCGTCAGCGTCCCCTTCCAGAACGCCAGGTTGATGGGGTACGTGTCGGGATTGAAGATCACGAAGTACATGTGCCAGACGATGATCGCCAGCGTGGCGAGCCAGGCCTCGTAGTAGTGCACCGTGCGCGCGACGTCCCAGCCGAGCTTCGTGAGCAGCCCGATGAACGGGTTGTCGAACCAGAGGATCACGCCGGTGCCGCCCATCAGGATGGTGCCCCAGACGAGCGCCCAGTACTCGCTCTTCTCGATGTAGCTGAAGCGTTCGAAGCGCGGCCGGACGGTCGACCAGCCCAGGTTGTACCGCATCACGATGAACACGTCCCTGAGGTCCTGCGGCCTCGGCAGCAGGTCGCGGAGGAGCTGCTTCCCGCGCGGGACGAAGAACAGGTAGTAGCAGTGGTAGAGGCTCGCCAGGACCATCACCACGCCGGCGATGCGGTGCACGACGCTGCGAATCGCGAACACCGACGGGCTGACGCGCTGCAGCGGCGCCACCCACCACGCCTCGGGGAATTTCAGCGCGAAGCCGGTGATGACGAGCGTGAGGAAGCTCACCACCAGCGTACCGTGCTGCAAGCGCTCGTTCAGCGACATGCGCAGGTACAGCGCATGCCCCACGTGCTCCTCCTCGATCAGGCCGCGCCGCACCATCAGCTTGCGCTTCGACTTCTTGACGAAGTCGAGGAGGTTGTGCGCGAACATCCCGCCGACGATCACGACGATCATCAGGATGTACGCGGTCGCCACCCAGTACAGCAGCGGCTCCTGCTGCTCCGTCAGCGTGATGTGCACCGAGCCGATGGCGAACCGCTCGTTGGCCTTGGGGTGGCACCGGCCGCAGGTGACGATGAGGTTCGCCTTGTTGACGCTCGACGTCGGATCGCTGGCCGGCTTGATGTCGTGGCCGCTGTGGCAGCTGGCGCAATTGGCGACCTCCACGGACCCGCCGCGGATCGCCAGGCCGTGATAGCTGTCGGTGAACGTGCGAAACCGGTCGCTCTTGATCCCGTACTTCGCCGACAGCAGCACCGATGTGTGGCAGGGTGAGCAGACCTGCGCCGAGACGTTCTTCGCCGCGGTGCGGGAGCGCGGATCGGACCGGGCGAGAATCGTGTGCTCGCCGTGGCACGTCGTGCAGACCGGGGAGTCGGAATTCCCCTTGAGCACGGCCGCTCCATGCACGCTCTGCCCGTACGTCCTGGCGACGTCGGCGTGGCACCTGGCGCACGTCGCGGGAATGTTGGCGCGGCTGACGAACGAGCGGGGGTTGGAGCCCTTCTGCATGTCGTGGCTGCCGTGGCAGCTCACGCAGTTGGCCGCCCCGGCGTTGCCCTTCAGCAGCTCGGCGCCGTGGACGCTCTGGTCGTAGGCGGCGATGAACCCCGCCGACGGCGAGGTCCGCGCCCGCACGTCGGCATCGTCACGGTGGCACGACAGGCAGAGCTGCTCCTGGGCCCGTTTCACGGAGAGCGAGTCGGTCGTGCCGGCCACGATGGCCAGCGCGCCGCGATGGCACGTCAGGCAGTTCGGCGCGCCCTTGACGCCGGTCGCCAGCGCCTGGCCGTGCGCCGAGGACGGAAAGTGCGCCGCGGCCCGCGTGTGGCACGACCCGCACGACTCGGTGAGACGCCCGGTAGAGAACTTCGAGCCGGGGTTCTTGGGCGATTCGACATCGTGCGTACCGTGACAGTCCTTGCAGAGCGCGCCGGGCCTCAGTTCACTGCCGACGGCCCTCGAGGCGCCCCGGTGGAACTGGTGCTTGAACACCGCGCTGGCATGGCAGCGCTGGCAGGCCACCGGCTCGATCTTCTCCTTGTGCGGCACGTCATCCGGGTTGAACCCCGTATGGCAAGCGACGCACGCCAGCTTGGCGTGCGTCGACTTGTTGAGCACCGCTTCGTCGGCAAAAAGCGAGATCGGCTTCTTGCCGGCGCCTTCCTTTGTGAGCGTCGAGTCGCTGTGGCAGGCAAGGCAGTCTTCCCGCGTCTGCGCCAGCGCCGACGGTGCGTCCAGGTGAAAGAGGCCTGCAAGCAACAATGCAGCGACAGGCACGCACGCTCTCATATGCAGGCTCTTCTCTCAACTGGGCGGGATTGACGTGCTAGGCCGCGGGCTTCTTGTGCTGGATCTTGGCCCACTTCTCGTCGAAGTTGAAGTCCTTGAACGTCGGGCTCTGTGGGTTGTGGCACGTCTTGCACATCGCCTCGATCGCCGCCTTGTCGGGGAACGCCATCATGCCCTTGGCGATCGCGTCCGCCTTGACCTTCATGACGCCCATCGCCTTGTAATCGGCACCGGCGCCGTGGCACGACTCGCACTGCACGCCGTCCTTGACGTCGGCCTTCGCGTCGCCGACGATGGCGTGGCACTTGAGGCATGCCGGGGCTTCGGCAGCAGGGGTCGTGATTCCCTTTGCCTTGGCGATGTCGTTGGCGGCTTGCGTGGTCAGCGTCGCATACGCCTTCGAATGCTGCGATTTCTCCCAGGTGGCGAGCTGGCTACCCTGCTTTTCCGTCTTGTGGCACATGGCGCAGCCCTTGGCCCCGACATACGCATGCGCCTGCGCCCCGGCCACGTTTGCCGCGAATAGCGCGCCCGCCGTCAGGGCAAGAAGAGAAAATGTGCGTCCCATGAAATGCTCCTCTTTTCGGTCGTGCATGGATGAACGCGAAGCTGCATCTGAACTGGCGCCACTCCGAGCTTCGCCGGTACATTGAATCTCGACCGGCGCCCGAGTCTATGAAAGTGTCAAACCGGCGTGGTTACGCTAGGGAAATTGCCGACCTTCCCGTAGGGGAAAGGTGAAGCGCGCCGGCGTGTCAGGCAGCCGCTGGTGATGGGGCATCCCCGCAGGCGATACTTCTGGCGCGACAGGCTGTCTCTCCCGCGACGCAGACGGAGCGTGGTGTCATGCGATCAAAACTTCCCGCAGCCTTTGTCAATCCGATCACCTTCGGCGGCCTGGCAATTGCGGCGGTCAGCTTCATCGTCATCGTCTTTCTCGCGGTGCTCGAGTACTTCGCCGAGTCGCCCAATCCGTACATGGGCATCCTGGCGTTCGTCATCGTGCCGTCGGTGCTCCTCAGCGGACTGGCCATTGCGGCGTTCGGTGTGTGGCGTGAGCATCGCCTGCAGCAGAGCGACCGCCCGATCGACCGTCGCCTGCCGACCATCGACCTCAACAACGCGAGGCACCGCACGGCACTGGCGGTGGTGTCCATCGGCTCGCTCGCCCTGATCCTGATGTC
The DNA here is from genome assembly GCA_038059315.1 of Gemmatimonadota bacterium. Lineage (GTDB taxonomy): Bacteria > Gemmatimonadota > Gemmatimonadetes > Gemmatimonadales > Gemmatimonadaceae > PNKL01. Next base: position 4,068 of record JBBTJT010000029.1, on the reverse strand, counting down.
GAGCTTCGGCAGCTTCAAGGCGTACGAGCACATGGAGTCGGACAACTTCTGCGGCCAGAGCTGCCACACGGCGATGGAGCCGGAGTACACCCTGTACGCCAACTCCCCGCATGCCAAGGTGGGATGCGTGCAGTGCCACATCGGCTCGGGCGCGGGTTGGTTCGTCCGGTCGAAGCTCTCGGGAAGCTACCAGCTGTACGCCGTGCTCTTTGACAAGATCTCGCGCCCGATCAAGACGCCGATCACCAACCTCCGCCCGGCGCAGGAAACGTGCGAGCAGTGCCACTGGCCCAAGCAGTTCTACAGCGCCAAGCTGCGCAGCATTACGTACTTCACCTCGGGCGAGAAGCCCGCGAAGTGGCAGCTCGACCTGCTGATGAAGATCGGCGGGGGCAACGAGGCTGCCGGTCCGACGAACGGCATCCACTGGCACATGAACATCGGCAACAAGGTGACCTACATCCCAACGGACGAGACGCGGCAGGTCATTCCGTGGGTCCGCAGCGAAGAGCCCGACGGCACGAGCCTCACGTACCGCAGCACCGAAACCAGGCTGAGCCAGGAGGACTCGACGAAGAACCCGGCGCGCCTGATGGACTGCATCGACTGCCACAATCGCCCATCCCATATCTACACGCCGCCGGCCCGGGCAGTGAACCACCTCATGGCGCTCGGGTCCATCGATCCATCGCTCCCCAGCGCCAAGGACCTCGCCGTCTACGTGCTCGAGACGCCGTACTCCACCACGAAGATCGGCACCGACAGCATCAAGCTGATGATCGAGGACTTCTACGCCGCCAACTTCCCGGCCCTGGTGACGACGAAGCGGAAGGCCATCGACCAGATGATCAGCGAGGTACAGGGGTTCTACCTCACGAACTACTTCCCGCTCATGAAGGCGGACTGGAAGTCGTTTCCGAACAACATCGGGCACATGTACTTCCTCGGGTGCTTCCGCTGCCACGACGGCAAGCATGTGGCCGAGAACGGCAAGGTGCTGTCCAAGGACTGCAACGTCTGCCACTCGATTCTCGCGCAGCAATTCGAGCGCGACACGGTCCGCATCGCGTTGAAGGGCGTCAAGTACCAGCATCCCGTCGATGTCGGCAACGAGTGGGAGACATCGAACTGCAGCGACTGCCACAACCCGCCAACCACGAAGAAACGGGTGCTCGGCGGCCACACCACGCGCTAGGCCAGGGGAAGGAAGAATCTCTCGCCACCGGCGCCGGACGCGCCCGAGTTGAGATGAATAACGATCAGGCGCCGTCGGCCGAACCGGCATTAACCGAGACCCTGCAGCGCCTCGAACGACGGCTCGCCCGTCTCGAGGCGCACCTCGAGCTTCCGCCACTCGAGCCGGCCGCGGCGTCGACGCGCGTCGCGTCATCCGACGCCGCCGACACACCCCCGCCGAGAACCGAACCGGCCGAGGCGGATCTCGAGTTTGTCGTGGGCCAGAACTGGCTCGCCAGCGTCGGCATTCTCGTCCTCACCGTTGGCGTCGGGTTCGCGCTGTCGCTTCCCCTGGCCGGACTCCCTCCGGTCGTCCCATCGCTTGCCGGCTTTGCCGTGGCCGGCGCATTGCTGCTGGTGGCGCGCCGCTGGCGCACATCCTTCGAACTGGTAGCCGGCTATTTCCGCGGCGCGGGGATGGGGCTGCTGTACTTCTCGACGCTGCGGCTCTTCTTCTTCGGCGCAACGAATGTGCTGGACATCGATTCCGCCGTCGGGCGGCTGCTCCTGGTCGGCGTGGTCGCCGCCAGCCTGGCGATGGCGGCACGCCAGAGGTCCGTGTGGCTGCTCGGCCTCGCGCTCTTCACCGGCCTGGTCACTGCTGTCGCCATCGGCACGCCGGCGTTCGTGTTCGTGGGCGTTGCGTTGCTGCTGACCATTGGTTGCCATGCCGTTGTCCGGTACGACTGGCCGGGGCTCCTGCTGTTCATGATTCCCGCGGGGTATCTCGCGCACCTGCTCTGGGTGCTCAATCGCCCGTGGTCGGGTCGGCCCTTCGCGATCGTCGCCAAGCCGGTGGCCGGGCTGTTTTGCGTGCTGGGCTATGTGCTGATCGTCGCCATGGGCTCGTTCCTGCGGCGCGATCGCTCCGGGGAGGATCCGCCGACCGTGATCGCGGTACTGCTCAACTGCGGGCTCGGCTACGGACTGTTCGTGCTGACTGCGATGGGTACCTCGCCGGCCCTGTTCGGCGCCGCGCACCTCGTGGCGGCGGCCCTCTTTCTCGGGCTTGCCCTGGCATTCTGGCGGAGCGAACGGAGCCGGATCGCGACGTTCTTCTACGCGATGACCGGGTACCTGGCGCTCACGGTCGCCCTCGTCGACCTCGTCGCCATCCCGAGCCTGTTCATCTGGCTCTCCGGGCAAAGCCTCCTCGTGGTCGCCACCGCACTCTGGTTCCGTTCCAAGCTCATTGTCGTCGGCAATTTCTTCATCTATCTCGCCATCGTCGTCGCGTACACGGCCGTTGCGAGGAACGAGACCGGTATCAGCATCGGTTTCGGCGTGGTCGCGCTGCTCACGGCCCGCATTCTCCGCTGGCAGCAGGAACGACTCGAACTCAAGACCGAGATGATGCGCAACGCGTACCTCGCCAGCGCGTTCCTCGTCTTTCCGTACTCGCTGTATCACCTGGTGCCACGCGCGTTCGTCACCGTGTCATGGGTCAGCGTCGCCGTGGCGTATTACCTGATGAACCTCATCGTGCGCAGCCCGAAGTACCGCTGGATGGGCCACCTGACCCTGTTGCTCACCGCGCTGTACGTGATCGTCATCGGTATCTTCCAGCTGTCGTCGGCGTACCGGATCGGGTCGTTCCTCGTGCTCGGAACCGTCCTGCTGGTGGTTTCGTTGATCTTCACGCAGGTGCGTGAGCGCAAGCGGCGTGCGGCGGCGGGGGAGGTCTGACGCGACCGCAGGTCCCCCACTACAAGAACCACCGGCTTCCCCTGACAGCACCCGCCCGTACCCACCCCCTAATTCCTGAAAAGCCGTTTACATTGGCTGAGGCTGTCGCAATCCCTCCCTTGTCCATTCCAGGAGCTCTTCACATGCGTCGCGCCCTTTCCCTTCTGCTCCTCGCGACGGCCGTCGTCGGTTGCAGCAAGACCGCCGATCCCGACAAGGTTCCGCTGAGCGAGGCGTCGCCCGCCGCACCCGGGGTGATGCCGGCCGCTACGGAGCGCCTGGCCGGTCTGGTGCTTGAGCACCTGGCTGCTTCACCGTACGTCTACCTTCGGGTCAAGACGTCCCAGGGTGAAGTCTGGGCCGCCGTCCCGGAAACCAAGATCGAGAACGGGGCCGAGGTGACGGTCTTCAACCCGATGCTGATGACCAAGTTCGAATCGAAGTCGCTGAAGCGCACGTTCGATGAGGTCTACTTTGGGACGTTGACCCCGGCGGGCGTTGCGGAAGGCGGCGCTGGCGACAATCCGCACGCTGGCGTGGCGCAGACGGCGGCCGTCGAGGTGGGCAAGGTGGAGAAGGCTGCGGGCGCCGAGGGCCGCACCGTTGCCGAAACCTGGGCGCAGAAGGCAATGCTCGCGGGCAAGCCCGTCGCCATCCGCGGCATGGTCGTGAAGTTCAACCCGGCCGTGATGGGGAAGAACTGGATTCACCTGCAGGACGGCAGCGGCGACGCCGGCAAGGGCACCAACGACATTACGGTGACTTCCATGGAGGAAGTTGCCAAGGGCCAGACCGTCACCCTCAAGGGGACCCTGCGCACCAACAAGGATTTCGGTTCCGGCTACACCTACGCGATCATCGTCGAGGACGCGAAGATCGTGAAGAACTAGCGCGAGTTTCCCGCCATAGCGGATAAATCGGTCACATCAGCGGCGCCAGCGGGGCGGTTTCCCCTCTGGCGCCGTGTCACGGCTGGAGGGCGCAAAGACGTATATACAACCATACGCCTTGTATACCTGGCGTACCGGTGACCTCTGGCCGGTGTGTCACAGGGAGACGTGCGTGCGTGGCGGGACTTGCGCGCGCCGGATGCGGAGTGTATATATTACCCCATGGCGAGCTTCCAGATCGTCACGGCCAAGGGGC
>JBBTJT010000028.1:13413-14745 GCA_038059315.1 Gemmatimonadota bacterium | reverse complement strand
GTGCGCCCCGCGTGGCGGCACTTCCGTCGGCCACCCTCGGTGACCTGGTCACGACGATGAACGGCGAAAGCAACAACCACTTCGCCGAGCTGCTCTTCCGCAACGCCGCGCGCAGCGTCGGGGGCGTCGGTTCGGCCGAGAACGCCAACACGCTGCTGCGCCGCTTCCTGTGGGAAAAGGCGCAGGTGCCGCCCACCGACATCTACGCCGCCGATGGCAGCGGGCTGTCGACCGCCGACCGCGTGACGCCTCGCTCCATGGTACGACTGCTCGGCTACGCGGTCAAGGCGCCGTGGTACAGCGTACTGGAACAGTCGCTGCCGGTGGCCGGGCGCACCGAGACGCTGCGCCAGCGCATGAGGTCTACGCCGGCGATGGGCAACCTGCGCGCCAAGACGGGGACGACGAATGACGTCGTCTCGCTGGGCGGCTACGTGACCGCGCGCGACGGCAACGTGCTCGCCTTCTCGTTCATCTACAACGGGAAGGACCGGTGGCGGGCGAAGGAAGCGATGGATGCGATGGGAGCGACGCTCGCCAGCTACCAGCGATAGGGGATTCGGATTCCGGATCACCAATCGACGTCATACACGTCGACGATCATCCGGCTCCGCGTATCGATGATCAGCACCGTCCGGCCATACATGCGCCGCTCGTAATACCAGGGTAGCGGACCGAGCCGCAGCACGAGGTCGAAGGGCAGCATGTCGAGCCGGGCGAAGATCACCGACGACAGGTAGAGGCCCGGGCGGAAATCGTAGCGGTCGCGCTGATAGATCCGGTCGCGCAGGCCGTACGCATGGCCGAGGCCGCGAAACCAGGAACCGATCACCACCACGTCTCGGCCGCGGCGATCGCGGTCGTAGACGCGATAGTCGTCGCGCCGGTCGTACCGGTCATCGCGACGGTCGTACCGGTCGTCACGACGCACCGGCCGGTTGTCACTGCGGTCGAAACGGTTGTCCGGCTGGTTGCGCCGGTCGCCGGGTGTCACGTTGCGGCCGTCATCGCGACGGCTGGTCCGCGGATCGACCCGGCGCGTCTCGCTCCCGTGCTCCACCCGCCCAGGCTCCGCGCGCCCGCGCTCCACCCGGGGGCGCTCCACCCGACTGCGATCCACGCGCGTCCGATCCAGACCGTACCGGCTGCCTTGGGCGAGGACGGGGACGCTCAGCGTGAGCGCTCCCACCGCCAGTGCCGCACGAAGTACACGCATCGCTCCTCCTGGAGGGTTCTGAGCTCAGTACCCCCCGCTCCGCCGCAGGGTCCGCTGGTGCGGGGGTGCGGGGGGTCTCTCACGAAGACCGAAGCGGTACGGAGCGTCACGGAGAC
>JBBTJT010000028.1:0-13313 GCA_038059315.1 Gemmatimonadota bacterium | reverse complement strand
GGCAACAACCTCCAAGGGGGCGTGGCGGAGAGTTCATTCCGCCACACCCCCTTTATTGCTTTCCTCCGCGTCCTCCGTATGACTCCGGTCTCCGTGAGAGCCCCCCTGACCCCTTCCTCAGCGGTACGGAGCGTCACGGAGACGGCAACAACCTCCAAGGGGGCGTGGCGGAGAGTTCATTCCGCCACACCCCCTTTAATTGGTTTCCTCCGCGTCCTCCGTATGACTCCGGTCTCCGTGAGAGCCCCCCTGCCCGCTTCCTCGAACTACCGAACCGTCTCCACGATATTGATGCCGCGCTCCGCCAGCGCTGCCACGTACTGCTCGCCGGGCATGCACTCGTCGGGCGTGTACACCCCCGCCGGCGTCACCTTGCCCTGCGCCTGCAGCAGCCCGGTGATCGCCAGCGAGTAGCCCGTCGTGCGCATCATCGCCGTGATCCCCGTCTTCTCGTCGTAGCGGTCCACCAGCTCGAAGTTGTGCGTCACCGCCTGGCCCTTCCTGGTGCCGCTCACCACCACGCGCATCGCCACCAGGTCGCGGCCACCTTTCTTGAGGAGCCTGGGCCCCATGGCCGCGATGGCGACGTCGCGTGGCGACACCCTGGCGCCCTTCACGTCCACCGGTTCGAGATCAAGCAACCCGAGATCGCGGATGGCCTCCATGATGTGCGCGTGGCCGGGGTAACGCAGCGTCTTGTACTCCATCGTCGGAATCTTCCCCTCGTACCGGAAGCCGATCGTCGACAGGCCGCCGGCGGTGTGGAACGCCTCGAGTTCGCCGATCCCGTCGAATGACACCGGCTCGCGTTCCGACAGCGCCTTCACCTGCTCGCGCTTGCCATTGCGAATCACCCACGAGAGCGTCGTGTAGTAGTCGAGCACGCCCTCCAGCGAGTAGACGATCTGGTAGTTGAGCGGCGGTTCCGGCTTCTGGGGCAGCCCGCCGACGAAGATCTTCGCGCTCTGCACCGTGTCGCAGCGCGAGATGCCAAGCTGGGCCAGGATGTTCACCATGCCGGGCGCCAGGCCGCAATCGGGAATCACCGTCACGCCGACGGCCTTGGCCTTCGCCGCGAGCTTCCTCTGCTGGAAGACGATTTCGGTGTTTCCACCGAGGTCGCTGAAGTGTGCGCCGCTCTCGATGGCCGCCTCGGCCAGCGGCAGGTTGAAGTAGTACGGCACCGCGCACATCACCGACGTCACTCCGTCCATGACCTTCAACGTCGCCGGCTTGTCGGTGACGTCGAGCGTCATGGGCTTGAGCCTGCCCCCGACGTACGGGCGCAGGAACTCGGGAAGATGGTCCACGGACTTGTCGGCCAGACGCACTTCGGTGACATCGGCCTGCTGAAGCAGATCGTAGGCGCACGCGGAGCCCTGAAGCCCGGCGCCAAGCACAAGCATTTTCATGGGAACGTTAGGTGCGGGAGGAAATCGGCGCGCGTCACGGCGCGGCCAGCCTTGCAATTTACCCGAATTTCGAGCGGAAAGTCAGGGGAATTGGCCGGGCGCACGGTCCCGACGAGCACGCTTCCCTTTCGAACGCCCGAGGGACGTGGCGTGCGCGCGGCCGCGGCGAAGCGCGTTGATTCCGGCGACACCTGCCTGCGGTGTTACCGCGCGGCTTCCACCCAGATCACTCCGCGCCGCAGGTCCACCGTCCAGGGGTGCCCGCGCAGTGCCGCGCGCCCCGCCGGCGAGGTGATGGGCGTCAGCAGTTCACCCTGGCGGACGGCGAGCCGCACACCGGGGAAGCCGAGCACGAAGGGAAGTCCGGTGGCGAGCGCGCGCGGCAGCGCGCGTCCTGACCGGCGCAGCGTCGCCGTCCCGGCGCGCGAATCCACCGTGGGCGCGAGCAGCGCGAACACGTCGAATCCCATCCGCGCCCGGCCGGCGCCGAGCGACCCGTCCACGCGGGCGGGGAGGTTGCGCACCGTCAGCCCGCCAAACGATATCTCGCGCACGATCGCCACCAGCCCGCGCCCATCGTCACCGAACACCTCCACCTGCTCGGCCCCCAGCCGCAGCCCGGGCAGCATCAGCCCTTCGGCCTGCGGATCGACCTCCGCCCACAGCGTGTCCGTGCCAATCAGCAGCGGCACGCGGCCCAGGGCGCCCAGCTCGAGTGGCGCAAACGGCACGACTACCGTGTCGGCGCCAATGACCTCCGAGCCGCGGTCGGCCAGCACCGTGGCGCGCATCTTCTCGCCCGGCGACAGCGGCGACGCCGGGAGCGCCGCCAGCGACGCCCAGTCGCGCAGCCAGGTGTACAGGTGCACGAGCCGCGCGGCGATGGCCGCGGGATCACCACCGAACAGCCGCGATTCCTCGAGCAACACGGCACCGGTGCGCAGTTGCCCGCGCGAGGCCAGCCACGCGCCCAGCGCGCCGCGCGCGGTGGGCTCGCGCGGGGCGCGACGGGACGCCGCATAGAGCGCGCGTTCGGTTGCGTCCAGGTCCCCCGTGGAAACAGCCGCATCGGCGGGAGCGGGAAGCACCGCGCGCACACCCTGCGGCCGAGCGGGATGCGCCGCCAGCGCGACCAGCGCGCCGGCAACTCCTGCACAATGCGCCCACGACCGACGAAGCTTCATTTTCTGGCGGTGATCGCGGCGAGCAGCGCCACGTCGGGATCAAACACCAGCGTCGTTGGCGCCACACCGAATTCGCCGGGGAGGACCAGGCGCTGCGCGCGCACGGCGTCAAGCTCCACCGTCAGCCGGCGATGCCCACCGCGGGCGTCCTCGACATCGATGGCCAGCGGAAAGCGATAGGCGCCGAATCTGCCCTGCTGCTCCACGTCGAGCGTCAGCCGTTTCGTCGCCGGGTCCCAGTGCCACGCCGTGCTCAGCTGCGCCCAGCCGGGGCGTCGCAGCCACTGGTCGAAGAACCACCCCAGTTCCCGCCCCGACGACCCTTCGAGCGAGCGCTGCAGGTCCTGCGTCATGGCGTTCCCATGCTTGTGCTCGGCAAAATAGCGGCGCACGCCGGTGAAGAACGCGCTGTCGCCCAGCTGGGTGCGCAGCATGTGCAGCACCCACCCGCCCTTCTGGTAGGTGTTCTCGTTCAGCAGGCGGTTGGGGTCGGTCTCGACGCTGTCGATGACGGCGCGTTCGCCGGCGACCTTGGAGCTGATCACTTCCTGCCGGAGGCGCGCCATCTCGTCGCGGTACGACGAGTCGCCGCGCGCATGCTGGTTCCACAGCGCCTCGAGAAAGGTGGCGAACCCTTCGCTGAGCCAGGCGTGCGCCCACTCGCGCTCGGTCACCGCGTCGCCGAACCACTGGTGCGCCGTCTCGTGGGCAATCAGCCCGTCGCTCACGCCATTCGGGCGGCGAAAGAGGCGATCGGCGTAGAAGATGGCGCTCGAGTTCTCCATGCCGCCGTAGCGCGTGGTCGTCTGCAGGTGCGCGAGCTTCTCGTACGGAAATGCGCCGAAGGTGCGCGCATAGAACTCCACGATCTCGCCGGCGCGGGCAAACTGCCCCGGCATGTACCTCGCCTGCTCGGGTGCCGTCCACACCATCTGTGGCACGCAGCCGCCGCCTTCCGCGAGGCCGCACGCCGTCCCGCCGAGGTCGTGCATGGCGAGCGGCGCCGCCGCGATGACCATCGCGTACGTGGGGATGGGGCGGTCCTCGACCCACGTCGTCGTCACGCGACCGTCCCTCGTTGCCGCCGTGCCGGCGAGCGCGCCGGTGGCGACCACCTGGCGACCTCGCGGCGCCGTCACCGTAAAGGTCACCTTGGCCTTCTGCGACGGGTGATCCACCGTCGGCAGCCAGTACCGCGCGCGGTTCGGGAAGTTGTCGCCGAAGGCGGTCCACCGCCCCGCCGAGTCGGTGCCGATGATCAGCCCGTCGGCAGGCTCTCCGTCGTAATGCACGCGGATGCACTGCGTCTCGGCGACCGGCCGGCCCGGCGGGTGCGGCACGGCTGGCGGCTGTGCCGGCGTCGCCACGCGCAACTGGTGCGTCGTACGCTCGAACCGTGCGCCCATGAAGTTGTCCACGCAGCCGAACGTCACGCCGTGCACTCGCATTGCCGAATCGAGGTCGAGCACCACGGTGTCGACCGCCGATGGCGTGCTGAACTCCACGAGCGCGTCGCCCTGGATCCGCTTCCCGCCCTCCGGCAGCTCGATGGCAAATGTGTAGCGCTGCACCTTCGGCTGTTGCGCCGGCAACAACCCAGCCATGCAAAGCAACGCGAACACGACAAGCCGTTTCATCAGGGACCCTTGAGGTTCATCGGGGCGCGATCCGCGAAATCCGCGCAATCGGAAGTTCCGCAGTCAAGGCCGGCTCGTACTGCGGAACTCCCGAAACCGCGGATAACGGCCGATCAAGGGATCACCGCTTGAACAACCGCCAAACGGCGTCACCCGCATCATCGGCAATCAGGATCGAACCGTCCTTCAGCGACACCTGCACGTCCGCGGGGCGTCCCCAGCGGCGGCCATCGGCGCGCTGCCACCCGACCACGAAGTCCTCGTAGCTCGCCGGCACGCGGTCCTTCACGCGAATGCGCACGACCTTCGCCCCCGTCGGATTGTCGCGGTTCCACGACCCGTGGAACGCCAGCAACAGGTCGCCACGCCAGTCGCGCGGCACCTGCGTGGCATTCGTCAGGAACGTCATGCCGAGGGGCGCCGAGTGCGCCTGCATCTTGAGCGCCGGCGGGATGGTGGTGTCGCAGCGCTTCTGGTCATTGAACTCCGGGTTTGGCACCCGGTCGCTGTGGCAGTACGGCCAGCCGTAGTCGCCGCCGTCGCGCAGGATGTTGATCTCCTCCGGCGGCAGGTTCTGGTGGTCGGGCTTCAGGTTGTCGCGTTCGTGCTGCGACACCCAGATCTCCCTGGTTTCCGGGTTGAGCGCCATCCCGACGGCGTTGCGCAAGCCACGGGCGTAGACGCGTCCGTTCCTGCCGTCGGCGTCGAACCGCATCACCGTCGCGCGATCAGGGCTCGTTTCAATGCAGAGGTTGCATGAGGAGCCTATGGACACGTACATCCCGCCGTCGGCGCCAAAGAGGATGCTGCGCGTGAAGTGCCCGCCGGCATTGGAATAGGTGGCGAGACGCTCCAGCGTGCGGTCCGGCAAGCCGTCGCCTCCGAGCCTGGTGCGCACCACCGCGCCGGTGTTGGCGATGTAGAGGTAGCCATCGCGGAGCGCCATGCCGTGCGGACTGTCGAGGTTGCGCAGCACCGGCGTCACCTCCGCCACGCCGTCGCCGTTGCCGTCGGTGAGCTTCACGACCTCATCCGTGCCGGTCAGGCTGACGAACATCGAGCCATCGGGCATCGGCAGGATCACCCGCGGCCCGTTGAGCGTGGCGAACTTCCGGATGTCGTAGCCCGGAGGGACGAGCAGGTCCGGCGTGCTCGGCGACGGCACGAGCACCTCGGCGGGAGCCTGCTCGCCAAGCACCGGCGGCAGCGCGGCTTCGCCGTTGCTGCAGGCCAGCAACGTCACCGCACACCACGAAGACACGAAGCTCGCGAAGGCTGCACGAAAGGGATCACGACCATTCCACAGTACTCGGCTCATGCGCTACCCCCGGGGAGGGTTCTTCGTGGCCCTTCGCGTGCCTCGTGTCTTCGTGGTGTGCACGTAGAGCCCCTACCGTCCCATCAGCCGGCTCAGGATGCCACCCTCTCCACCGCCACCGGCTGCCGCCGTGAGTTCCTTCGCGAACTCCACGGTCGTCGCGTACCGGTCATCCGCGTTTCGCGCCATGCCCTTGTAGAGCACCTCCTCCACGGCCTCCGGTATGTCGGACCGGCGTGAACGGATGGAGATCGGCTCGTTGCGCAGGCGCGCGATCATCATTTCCTGCTGGTTCTTGCCTTCGAACGGCAGCTTGCCGGTGAGCATCTCGTACGTCATCAACGTCAGGGAATAGACGTCGGTGCGCGGGTCGAGCGGCTTGCCGCGCAGTTGCTCCGGGCTCATGAACTCCGGCGTGCCGAGGATGATGCCCGTCGCCGTCAGCTTCTCCAGTTCCCCGCCGGCCTTGCGTTCCTTGGCGAGCCCGAAGTCCATCACCACGGCCTTTTCCGAACCGTCCGGATTCTTGCAGACCATGATGTTCTCGGGCTTCAGGTCGCGGTGGATGATCTTCAGCTCGTGCGCCACCTGCAGTCCGGCGGCGATCTGTTGCACGAACGGGATCGTCTCGGCCAGCGGCAGCGGCCCCTTGCGGTTGTTCCGGTCGCTGAGGATCTCGCCCTGCACGTACGGCATGACTACATAAGTGACCCCGTCCTCTGTCTCCCCCAGCCGGACGATGTGGCAGACGTTCGGGTGCTCGAGGCGCATGCCGAGCGCGGCTTCGCGCCGCAGGCGCGCCATGGCGTTGTTGTCCTTCACGAGCTGGGGCGAGAGCACCTTGATGGCGTACTGCTCCCTGGTGGCGATGTCCTCGCCCAGGTAGACGTACGACATGCCGCCCTCGCCGAGCTTCTTGAGAATCTTGTAGCGCCCTTCGAGCACCTGGCCGGCCAGCGTCGCCGGGTTGAACTGCTTCTGGACGCCCACCGGCGGCGTCATGGCGCGTGGCGTGGTCGACGACGTCGACGACGTCGGCGCGTCGGCGCTGCCCAGCGGCGGCGGTGGAGCAGCCGATGCCGCGCCATGGGGCAGCACTCGCGTGCCGTCCCGCGTGCAGAACTTCGCTTCATCGCCATAGATCGTGCCGCAGGTCGGGCAGCGCATGCTCATAAGCAAACCCGGTTGCGCCCATCGGCCTTGGCGCGGTAGAGCGCCTCGTCGGCCCGGGCAAAGAGATCATCCACGGTCTGGACCGTCGTCGAAGGATATGAACTCACGCCGATGCTCGCCGTCAACCTCAGTGGCTCGCCCCGCGAGCCGGCAAACGTCGCGGCCTCCACGTTCTCGCGAATGCGCTCGGCGAACGTCGTCGCGCCGGCCAGCGAGGTCTCGGGGAGCACGACCACGAACTCCTCGCCGCCGTAGCGAGCCACCATGTCCATGGTGCGCACGGCGTGCTGCAGCAGCGCGGCCACGCCGCGCAGGACGTCGTCGCCCACCAGGTGGCCGTGCGTGTCGTTGACTGCCTTGAAGTTGTCGAGGTCGATCATCAGCAGCGTGATCACCGAGTCGTACCGGCGCGCGCGCTCCAGCTCCGACGCCAGCCGCACCGTCAGCGCCCGGCGATTGAGCACCAGCGTCAGCGCGTCGGTGTGCGCCAGCACCTCGAGCCGGGCGTTGTCGGCCTTGGTCGTCTCGATGACCTGGGCGCGGTGAATGGCCGCCACCGCCGCCTTGACCACCGAGTCGGCGAACTCCACGTCCTCGTTGGTCAGCGGCGGCTCGTCCACCATGCGGCGCAGGAAGAAGACGCCGGCCTGCACCTTGCCGAGCGTGAACGGCAGCGCGATGACGCTGCGAATGGGAATCTGCATGCCGTTGGCCGCCCACTCCCGCCGCAGGTCCTCGTACAGCGGGCTCGTGTGCAGGTCTTCCACCAGCACGGGGTGACCGTGCTCCAGGGCGGCGCGAATCTCGGGATAACCGTCGAGGTTGATTTCGTAGTTGCGCAATGCCGGGTTGTCGAACGCCGTGGCCACCACGCCCACCCGGTCGCCGGGACTCGCCAGGATCACCGAGCAGCGCGACAGCGACAGCGCGCGCGCCACGCGCCGCGCCAGGATGTGGTAGATCTCGTCCGACGACAGGTCGCCGGTGACGTCGTGCAGGATGTCCACCAGCCGGCGCCCGTTCTCGACGTCGTCGCGCACGCGCCCAAGCTCCTCCTGCGCGTCGGACAACGCCCGTTGCGTCGCGCGCACGACGGCGTGCAGCCGCAGTTGCGCCTGCACGCGGGCCAGCATCTCGCGCGGACGGAATGGCTTCTTGATCACGTCCGCCGCACCGAGCCCGAGCGCCAGCTCGGTCATCTCGTCCGGGGTGCGGGCCGAGATCAGGAGCACGGGAATCTCGCGCAGTGTCTCGCTGGCCTTCAGCTCCTGCAGCAGCGTCACGCCATCGGCATCGGGGAGCGCGACGTCGAGCAGCAGCAGGTCGGGCATCCACTCGTCCAGCGACTGGCGCATCGCCGCCGCGTCGCCCACCACCCGCACCTCGAGCCCGGCGTTGCCGAGCGTCGTCCCGAGCGCCAGGGGCAGGCTCCCGTCGTTGCCGACCACCAGCACGCGGGATTCACTCATCGCCGAGCAGCTCCCGCAGCCCGTCCCACTCGATGTTGCCGCCGCTGAGCACGCAGACCGTGTCGCCCTCGGCCTTCACCCGGCCGGTCATCAGCGCGGCCACCGCGATGGCCCCGCTCGGCTCGGTCACCAGCTTGTGCCGGTCGAGCAGCAGGCGCATGGCGCCGGGCAGCGCGGCGTCGGGCACCGTCACCACGTCGTCCATCGCGGCGGCGAGATGCGCGAAGTTCAGCGTGCCGATGCGCACGGCGAGCAGGCCGTCGGCGAGCCCCTGCGGATTCGCCGGAATGGTCACCGGCGCGCCGGCCTCACGCGCGCGGGTGAGCTTTGCCGAGCCTTCCGGCTCGACACCGATCACCCGCGCCGTCGGCGCGAGCGCCTTGATGGCGATGGCCACGCCGCTCGACAGTCCACCGCCGCCTACCTGCACCAGCACCGTCCGCACGCGCGACAGGTCTTCGCCTATCTCCAGCCCCACCGTGCCTTGCGCCGCGATGATCGTCGGATCGTCGAACGGCGGCACGAAGGTGAGCCCCTCGGCGGCGCGCAACTCCTCGGCCTTCGCTATGCGCTCCGCCGTCGTCGTGCCCACGTACAGGCAGCGCGCTCCCAGCCGCTCGGCGCCTTCGCGCTTGGCGCGCGGAGCCGTGGTCGGCATCACGATGGTCGCCCGCACGCCGAACATCTTCGCCGCCAGCGCCACCGCCTGGCCGTGGTTGCCGCTGGAGGCCGTAACTACCCCTCTGCCCCTGTCCTCTGCCCCGAGCGAAGCGAGGAAGGTGTATCCGCCACGGAACTTGAACGCCCCTCCCTTCTGCAGCATCTCCGGCTTGAGCCAGACCGGAGCGCCGCACTGCTCGGAGAGGGTTTCCGAAGCGAGCAGGGGGGTACGAACGGCGACGCCGCGCAGCACGGCGGCGGCGCGGCGGACGTCGTCAATCGTAACGAGCGTCGGGGCGGCGACGGTCATGGGCGCACGAAGATCAGGCGCGTCGCCGCGGCTCGCGCCGCGTCAGCGCGCGCCAGAGTCCCAGCGCGAGAGGGCGGCGCCCTTGGCCTGCAGCTCCATCGACACGAGGGAGACTGCGGGGGAACGCGCGTCATCGCGCCGACCAACCACGAACCGCGCCACCAGGGTCAGCGGCGTGCGCAGCACATCCGCCGAACGCGCCGTCGCGCGCGGCACGCGCCAGAGGTCGGTGCCGTCGTACGACATGCCACTGTCCGGGCTGCACCAGAAGTACGGCCGGGTGTAGCACGCCACGCTCAGCCGCGCGCCGTCCGCGGCCGTGAACGAGCGCGTGGTCGGCAGCGTCATGGGATCAACCGCGAACTCCACCACTTCCCGGTCGGCGTCGTACTTCACGTCCTTCACCGGGATCGACACCACGAAGGTGCGGGTGTTGCGCGCGTAGAACTCGCCCTCGCGGCGCTGGAAGGCCGCGTACGCCTGGGCGACGCGCGCCTGGTATTCGGCGGTGCTTTCGTAGGGATCGTGCGCCACTTCAGGCATCTTGGCGTTCATCATCTCGAGCGCCGATACCACGAGCGCGTTGAGCCGCTCGCTGAACTGCGACGGAATGACCGCTTCAGTGACGCCGGCATCGGGCACGCCGCCAGCCGAGCGGGTGTTGGAGAGCGCGGCCCCGGTGGACGGGGCACGTGCCGGCATCTCGACGATGGTGGTCGGCGCCGGTGCGGCAACAACCGGCCGGCGAACCGGGCGACGGTTCACGACCACCTGCTGGGCCGGCGCCGCGGCGCGCTGGGCCGGAGCCGCGGTGGCTGGCGCAGCCGCCTGAGGCGGACGAGCCTGCACCTGCGGCACGGCCCTGGGCGGAACGACTGCGGGCTGCTGGCGCGGCGCCTGCGTGGCCGGCGCGGCAGCCACCTGCTTGCTGTCCGTCGACTCCAGGCAGAACGGGCGCTCACCCCCGGCCTGTCCGCCCGGCGGTGATCCCACGATGATGCAGGTCGTCGGCCGCAGCGTGGGGTGCGAGGCGCTGGCCGACCATGACCGGGCCGTCGCGTACGCCATCGTGATGCTCGCACCGCTCGTTGGTGCAAAGCCCAGCGCGCTCAGGTCCGTGGTGAAGCTGCGGTTCTTTTCATACCAGGTGCGCTCAAGGGTCGCCAAACGGGAGAGATCGGCCTTCACCAGTTCGCTCACCTTGGCCTTGTCGCCGCCCTGCGCACTCAGTGCGGCAGTCAGCCCCAAGAGCACCGTCACGACCGCCGCTACGCGCGCGAAGCGGCGTGCCATGCGTGTCGTCGTGCTGCCTCGAGCGAGCATCGCCTCGCGGGACTCAAATGCCATTTGTCCGGATCTCCAACTATAAATGGAGAGGATGGTGCCAGGGAGTGGAGAAAACACAGTCGCACGCGACTAATCTGTGCTGTCGCAACGAGTTCCGCAACGCCAGCCACCGATGACCGACGACGGATGACTGATGTCGGATGGCCAGCGCTTCAACTGGCGCGACAAGACGATGCGGGGCATATACTTGCCGGACCCTTCTGCCGGAGCCCTGGGAATGCCCAGCAACGCTGCTGATGTTCGTCACCCTTCATCCATCGTCCGTCAGCTCCGGCGGGGCGCCGTACTCGTCGCCTTCACGCCCGCCCTGCTCGGCGCCCAGAAACCGGCGACCGGCACTATACTCGCCGACCTGACCTGGGTGGAAGCCGAGAAGCTCCTCGACTCGTCCACCGTGGTCGTCATTCCGCTCGGCGCCGAATCCAAGGAACACGGCCCCCAGCTGCGGCTCAAGAACGACTTCCTGCTCGCCACGTACTACGCCGATCGCGTGGTGCAGGCATCGAGCATCGTCCTTGCCCCGACCATCAACTATTCGTTCTATCCCGCTTTTGTCGACTATCCCGGCAGCACGACGCTGCGGTTCGAGACCGCGCGCGACATGGTGGTGGACATCTGCCGGTCGATCGCTCGCCACGGCCCCAGGCGCTTCTACATCCTGAACACAGGCGTCAGCACCCTGCGCATGCTCGGCCCCGCGCGCGATTCGCTGGCGGCCAGCGGCATCGTGATGCGTTTCACCAGCGGCGGCCGACGCACCGATTCCGTGGAAAAGGCCATCTCGCGACAGGCGGGCGGCACGCACGCCGACGAAATGGAGACGTCGATGCTGCTCTACCTGTACCCGCAGTTCGTGGACATGACCAAGGCGGCCAGGGACTACCACCCCGGCGCCGGCGGGTTGACGAGGGACTCCCTGGTCGCGGTGCGTGAAGGCAAGACGTTCTCGCGCACCGGCATCTTTGGCGACGCCACGCTGGCGACCCGCGAGAAGGGACGGCAGGTGGTGGAGGCGCACGTGCTCGACCTGCTCGAGGAGATCAAGGCCCTGCGGAGGACGCCGATCCCCTAGCGCCTATCGCGCCGCCGGCCTCCGATGGTCGTGGCCACGGAGCATCTCCCCGACCGCTCGCCTGGTGCGATCGCGAACGGCTTCGGGACCGTCCTTTTCCGCCAGCGCGCTGACGCCGCTTGGCGTCATTCCCATCGTGCGCCAGAGGAGCCGTCGCGCGGAGCCTGCCTCGGGGAACGTCGCCGCCGGCGCCGGCAGGCGGCTGCGACTGCCCACGATCACGCGCGCCACGGCGTTCAGCACCCGCGCCACGTCGACCAGCACTTTCGGGTTGATGCCTTCCCGGGCGAGTTGGCGGCGAAGCGTGAAGCGCGAATTGTCCGGCTTGGACGCCGCCCAGGTGCTCACCGACAGGACAGTGTCGGAGAGCAGCAGTTCCTCGACCAAGTGGTGCAGCGCCACCGGCGTGCTCTCGTGGGCGAGCCGCAAGGCCTCGACCTTTCGGCGGCATCGGTCGCCGTGCAGGCTCCACGCCACGACCAGCGGTTCCTCGCGCTCAAGGTCGATGCGAATGACGTCGTCCACCTGTCCCGAGGCAATGAGTTCCTGACGGCCGGCCCAGGCAGGCTCCCGGGACGTCGCGAGCACGATGATGGCGGCTTGCCGGTCGCACGCGGCGCCCCGGAGGCGCGCGGGCAGCCGCGGATCGGCAAAGGGAGGCGCGCCGTCGATGACGACGAGCCGGGCCGGCCTGCGCAGCCGCGCCACGAGTTCGGGCTCCGATGACGCGAACTCGACGGGCGCGAATGGCGCGAGCGCCCCCCGCAGGCGGACCTTCATGGCCACGCGATCGGTGAGAATCAGGACCGGGAGAGCTGCGACGGGCGACGGCGTGGCGCGCTCCTGCTGATGGGACCCGTGATCGGGCGGCGTCGCCCGAAGCCAGATGCAGATACTACACACCGCTGCGCTATTACGCCATGTCACCATATGGGATTTGTCCAGATCGGCCGTGACACGCAGTGACGGTGCGGCGTTTCGCGGGGGTACCTTGACCGTCAGCCCGGTCAGCGGTGTACCTTCACGGACAGCCACCGGAGTGTCATGATGCACCGCCCCCTCGTGCCCGCCCTCGCGCTTGTCCTGCTTGCCGCCTGCGGCGGCGGTGGGGACGGCGCCACCACCGCCCCCGACAACACGGCCGCCGTCGCCTCGGTCTCGTTGAACGTCACCGCCGCCCAGCTTGGCGTGGGACAGACCCTTCAGCTCGCCGCCACGCCGCTGACCAGCACGGGCACGGTGACGTCGAGCGCCGTCACCTGGAGCACGAGCGCGCCGGGTGTCGCTTCGGTCTCCATCGCCGGCCTGGTGACCGGCGTGGCGACGGGCTCGGCGACCATCACCGCCACGGCGGGCGGTCGCACCGGCACGGCGGCGATTACGGTGAGCGGCACGGGTGGCGGGCTGCCGCTGGCCGCCGAGGTGACGATGCCGGGAAACACCTTCTCCCCCTTCCTGACCACGATCGCGGCGGGCGGTACGGTGACGTTCCGCTTCGGCTCGGTGGATCACAACGTCATCTTCGGCAACGTGGCCGGAAAGCCGGCCGACATCCAGATCATCAAGAATGCCAACGTCGCGCGCACGTTCAACGCGAAAGGCCTGTTTCCGTACGACTGCACCGTGCATCCGGGGATGAGCGGGCAGGTGGACGTGAAGTAGGCGTTTCTACTGCACACCACGAAGCTATCTGAGGTAGTCTGTCAAGAGGCGATGGGAAGGGCGATCAGG
>JBBTJT010000027.1:0-22789 GCA_038059315.1 Gemmatimonadota bacterium | reverse complement strand
AACGCGGGGCGGCCCTGCAAAGCACCCCCCCGCGAACGTGGACAGGGAACCACTACTGTATGGGCGGCTTCACGTCATACAGCGTGTTGAAGAACAGCCGGAACGTTCCGTGCGGCTGGCCGCGGAAGAGGATCTCCGGTCCGAACAGGTAGAGCGTTCCCGACCCCACCGCGGCCTGCGCGATGGCCGTGCCCCCTTCGAGGTACTGCTCGCCCCACGCCCACCCGGACGTCAGCGGTGATTTGTCGTACCAGGCGATGCGCTTCACGCCCCTGGATGCCGCGTCGGGTCCCAGCTTGAACACCGGCGAATTGTCATAGAACACGTTCGCCGTCGCCGCCATCCCCTTGACCACCATGGACGTGGTGTCGAACGACGCCTGCAGGATCGAACCCGGCACGAAATACTTCTCCTGCGGCAGCGGCCGGCCGCCCTCGGTGAGATGGTTCTCCACCGGCAGGCCGAGGTGCGTGGCGAGCGACGTGGACGACCCGATGGTCACCACGCGCCCGCCAGCCTGCATGAAGGCCCTGAGCTGCGGCACCGTCTTGTCGACGGTCACGCTGCCGACCGTCTTGCGCCACTCGACTGGCAGCGACGCCGTGTCGGGACCGCCACCACCATCGCCCCCGCCGCGACGTCCGCCGCCGCCAATGGCCGGAATCGAGCCGTCGGGGAAGACGATGACGTCATACCTGGCGCGCAGGTTGCCGGCATCGAGTTCCTGCGGGAAGATGTCGGTGGACCCGATGCCGAACTGCTCGAGGATCCAGCGCGTGTGGCCGGACGGCATCTGGCCGCCGTACCGGTCGAACAGCGCGATGCGCGGCGCGGTGAGCTTCTGCGCCCCGGAGGGCCGGTTGCCGGCCGCGAAGTCGAGACCGAGTTCCTGCGCCGCCTTTGCGGCCACGGGACGGCTCTTGCCGGTGGCCGGCACGTAGAAGTTGCCGTCGAGTCCGCGGTAGACGTCGGCACCGGCCTTGAGGAAGCGCGCCACGGCCGCGAACGCATCGTTCTGCGTGGGCGACAGCTTCCACGTTCCGCCCTTGGCCACCGTGCCGGCGGGCGCGGTAACGAGTTTCGAGGGCTCGATGCGGTCGCACGGGCAGTCGAAGCCATCGAGTACGCGGTCGAACTGCACGCCCATCTGCAGCGCGAGCGTGTAGCCAGCGTTGTCGTACGGCGGCGTCGGCGGGGCGCCCGGGTACCTGAAGTCGTTCGGGTGGTCCTGCGGGTCGAACATGTCGATGATGAATGGGCGGTACGCCTGCGCCGTCTTCACCACGATGGAACCGGCCGGATACGACTTCCCGGCCACCGTGAACGCCGCATTCGCGCGGTGCACCACGATGGCGTTCTTCTGCAGCTTCTCGATGAACTTGAGTGCAGTCGGGAAGTCGCCCTGGTTGGACGGCACGATGTAACCGCGCGGATCGCGAAGGGCCGGGTCACGCAGCAGCTCGGCGAACTTCGGGTCGGCGGTGGCACCCCCCCGGCCTGGCGGGGCGGCGGCGGCCGGAGCGGCCGTGCGAGGCGCGGCGGCGGCAATGGCGTCCTTCATCGCCTGCAGCCGCTTGGGCCAGACCGTCCACGAGTCCTTGTTCCCCGCCGCGATCATCTCGGCGCCCATCTGCCACTGGCGGGTCATGAGCGTCTCGCGATACCGCTGCGCGAAGTCGAGCACAGCGCGGTTGGCCGTCACCGAATAGTCGATGGACTGGCGGAAGTGCCATTCCTGCGGCGCGATCGGCAGTGGCAGGTCGGCGTTGCGCATCAGCTTGTCGGGCAGGAACGGGATGCGCATCGGCGTGGGGTTGCCGATGGTCTCGGTGAGCAGGCCGATGATGTTATGGAAGTAGGCGCCGGTGCGCAGGCCGCCGTTCCACCACGTCGAGTACAGCGTGGACGCGCGCATCGTCACCCCCGGCTTGTTCTCGGCGACGAAGCGCGCGTGCATCGCCGATCCAACCTGGTCGAGCCCGGTCATGATCTGCGAGTGCAGGTTGTAGTTCATGGGATCGCGGAACGGCGGCGCGAACATCACCGTTCCGGCCGGGCCGGTCTGGTGATGGTTGTACATGATCTGCGGGTACCACTGCTGATAGAGCGCGCGGTTCATGTTGTACGACTCGGGCTGGTTCACCGCGTAGAAGTCGCGGTTGTTGTCGTGCCCGATGTACTTCTGGTAGAGGCGCGGAATCTGCATGTTGCGCTTCTTCGGGTCGCTCTCGCGCATGTACCAGTTGGCCACCAGCTCCATGCCGTCGGGGTTGGCGTGCACGAAGACGATGATGACATCGTTGAGGATGCGCGTCGTCTCCTCGTCGCTCATCGAGACGAACTGCCACATGGTCTCGAGCAGCTGGTTGGCGCCCAGCACCTCGGTGGCGTGCAGGCCGCCGTCGATCCAGATGATGGCCTTCCCTTCCTTGGCCAGCGCCCTGGCCTGCGCTTCGTTGAGCCCGTCGGCGTGGCTGAGCCGCTCGGCGATCTGCCGGTACTTCTCGCGATTCCTGATGTTGTCCGGGGTCGAGACGACGGCGACCAGCTGCGGGCGTCCCTCGGCGGTCAGGCCGATGGTGTCGAGCACCATGCGGTCGGACTCTCGGGCCAGCGTCTCCCAGTACTTGCTGAACTGGGCGTAGTTGGGAAGCCAGTAGTCCTCACCGATCTCGTGCCCAAAGAACTGCTTGGGCGTGGTCAGTTTGCCCTGGGCGACTGCGGCGAGCGGAAGCGCGGAGGCCAGGGCGATGGCGGCAAGCGCGCGGCGGACGAAGTGGCGCATGGTCCTGTGGGAAACGGGGTCGGCGCGCGGCCGGGCGGCCGCGCTGTGGCAGACTTTCTGGTAACGCCGTGGAGCGACCGCTCGTTGAATGGAACCCGCGGTCCCTCCACGCGGGTAACTTATCCCGCCTGACCGGCCTCGGCCATCAGCGCACCAGCCGCGCGCCGGATGGCGCGCTATCTTGGAACCTCCTTTTCCCGTGACCCGGCCCCCGATGAACGTCCTTCGCACCCTCGCGATCCTCGCCGCCGCGGCGCCGCTCCTCGGCGCCCAGGTCGCGCAACCGGAATACCAGGCCAGGCGCACGGCGCTCGTCACGTCGTTGCCCGGCGACGGCGTGCTCCTCGTGCTCGGCACGCCGGAGCCGAAGGAGAACTACCAGAATTTCTGGCAGGCCCGGAACTTCCGGTACCTGACCGGTTTTCTCGAGCCCAACGCCGCGCTGGTGATCGTGCGCCGCAACGGCGTCGAAGAGGGGATGCTCTTCGTGGAACCGAAGGACCCGGCGCTGGAGGTGTGGACCGGCGAGCGGCTTGGCCTGGCCGGCGTGCGGCCGCTGATGGGACTCGAGGGGCGCAACGCCGGCACGCTCCGCGCGGTGCTCGATTCGCTGCTCACCGGCGGCGGCACGCTGTACACCGTCGGGGACTTCTCGTCTGGCGGCGCCGACGTGCCCGGTGCGGTGAAACCGCGCACCGCCGATGACCAGTTCCTCGACGCGTTCAGGGCGAGGCACCGCGACGTGAAGGTCGCCGACGTGAACCTCGGCGTGATGCGCCTGCGAGCGAAGAAGTCGGCCGGAGAGCTGGCGCTCATTCGCAGCGCGGCCAAGGTGAGCGCCGCCGCGCACCGCGAGGTGCTGCACGCCATTGCCCCGGGGATGGCGGAATTCGAGGTCCAGGCCCTCGCCGAGTACACGTTCCGTCGCAACGGCGCCGATGGCCCGTCGTATGGGTCCATCGTCGGTTCGGGGCCGAACTCGACGACGCTGCACTACAACAAGGACGATCGCTTCATGAAGGATGGCGAAGTCCTGAACATGGACATGGCCGCGTACTACGCCGGCTACTCGGCCGACATCACGCGCACGGTGCCGGTGAACGGCAAGTTCAGCGTGGAGCAGCGTGCCGTCTACGTCATCGTGCAGGCGGCGCAGGCGGCCGCCGAGCGCCAGGTCCGGCCGGGTGCGGCGTTCCGGGCGCTCGAGGACTCGGCGGTCACGGTGCTGCGCAACGGGCTCGCCGGACTCGGGCTCATCGAGGCGCCCGACGCGACATACGAGTACGTCACCGCCGACCGCACGGCGCGGTGTCCGCAGTACCGGCTGTACTACATGCACGGACTCGGGCATCCCATCGGCCTCGACGTGCATGACGTGGACGTCTACACCCTCGGCGCGATGGCCGAGGGAAGCGCGTTCACGATTGAGCCGGGGGTCTACGTGCGGTCGAACACCGTGGACGTGATTCCCGATACCCCGGCCAACGCCGCGCTGAAGGCGAAGATCGCCCCGGCGGTGACGCGGTACGCCAACATCGGCGTGCGCATCGAGGACGACTACATCGTCACCACCGGCGGGTACGACCGCATCACGGCCGATGCCCCGCGCGACATGGACGAAATCGAGCGCGAGATGGCGAAGAAGCGCGGACCCTCGCCTCGCGATGCCGGACAGGTGGAGGCGTACAAGAAGAGCAAGCCGTAGCGCCCGCGGCAGCGCCCGCGGCAGCGCCCGCCGGGCGGCCCGTACCCCTGCGAAGTCGGCGGCCCCGCTATACTATTGTCCCTTGGGATGACTGCTGGTAGCCCGATTGCCGAGAACCCCATGACCGGACCGAACACCCGGGGCACCAAGTCCCCGGAACCCAAGCGGCTCCACCTGATCATGCGCGACACCACGATGCTCGACGGCGAGATCTTCATTGGTGACGATGCGCCGCTCGTGCAGTTCCTGGCCAACCGCAAGGGCGGATGGCTGAACATGGTGCGGGCGCGCCGGCCGAAGCTGAACGAGCTTCCCGGGCATATCATCATCCAGACCGACCATATCGTGCTCGCGTCGGCGCCGGACGCCAACATGCTTGTGCTCGGGCAGCAGGCGCACGGCGTCGGCGAACGCGCGGTGGACGTCGTGTTGATGGGCGGCACCACCGTCAAGGGCATCCTGCCCCTCGCGCCGCAGCAGCGCATGAGCGACTACCTGAGCTCGAGCGGCCGGTTCATCGGCGTCAAGGCGGCGTCGCTGGCCGCCGACGGTCGCGACCTCGGTGACGTGGTCATTCACGCATCGGCGATCACGATGATGCGCGAGTCGCGCGAAGCCTCGGGTCCGGCCATCGGCGCCGGGGAGTAGCCTTCAGCAGTCGAGGGATGCGCTGAGGGACGCGCCGAGGCGCGCCACGAGCTCGTCCGGCGTGAACGGCTTCACCAGCAGGTCGGCAGCGCCCGGCAGCGCGCCCTCGGCCGCAATGACGTCGGCGGCGTACCCCGACATGAAGAGCACCCGCGCACCCGGCCGCGCCATGCGAAAGCGCCGGGCGAGTTCGGGGCCGCTCAGTCCGGGCATCACGACATCGGTCAGCAGCAGGTCAATGCCCCCCGCATGGGCCGCCGCGCGGGTGAGCGCATCGTGGCCGTCGTGGGCCGTCAGCACCCGGTACCCGGCGCGGGTGAGCGCGGTGCTGACGAACTCGCGCACCGCGCGCTCGTCTTCCACCACCATGATCGAGGCGAGGCTTGGTGCAACGGCTGATGCACCGCACGGCGCAACCTCGGCAACCGGGGATACGACGACGGGCTGGAATGGCGCGGGCGCAGCCAGCGGCAGGAGAACGCGCATCCGGGTGCCGAACCCCATCGCGCTGTCCACCACGATGGTGCCGCGGTGCTGGCGCGCGATGCCATACGCGGTGGAAAGGCCCAGCCCCGTGCCCTTTCCTTTCGGCTTCGTGGTGAAGAACGGATCGAACGCCTTCTGGCGCGTCTCCGCGTCCATGCCGATCCCCGTGTCGCTCACGGTGATGACGCCGTAGGTGCCGGTCGCCAGCGGGTCCGGGTCGGACGGATCGGGACGCGCCGCCTCGTCGAGCCCGACGCGCACCTCCACGCGGCCGCCATTCGGCATCGCGTCGGCCGCGTTCATGACGAGGTTCATGAGGACCTGCTGCACCTTCGACCGGTCGGCCTCCACCACGATTCCGGGCTCGGCAATCACCATCAGGGTGATGTTCTCGCTCAACGTGGTGCGCAGCAGGGGCTCGAACTCGGCAACCACCTGGTCGAGGTCGACGCGATTCACGTCGAGCACCTGCGAGCGGCTGAACGCGAGCAGCTGGGCAACCACTTCCTTGGCGCGCCCGGCGGCCGTCCGCGCCAGCTCGAGGTCGCCGCGCGCCTGGCTCTCGGTCGGCAGCGACGACATCGCGAGGTCAGTGTAGCCGAGTATAGGCATCAGCAGGTTGTTGAAGTCGTGGGCGATGCCGCCGGCCAGCCGGCCGATGCCCTCCATCTTCTGGGCCTGCGCCAGTTGCTCGAGCGTCTCCCGGTACTTCGACTCGCTTCGTTCGACGTGCGAGGCGTCGGCCTTTCGCCGCTCGCGCAGGGCGGTATCGGCGACGCTGATCTTCGCGGCGACGGCGCGGATTTCCTGCACCGGACTCGCTGCCCAGTCGGCGAGCACTTCCCGCGGCACGTCCTGTCCCTCCGCCGCCAGTTCGGCCATCGTGCCGATGGACTGCATCGGCCTCGCCAGCTGGGCGCCGGCGTCGCGCGCCACCGCATACACCGCGAGCAGCGCCACGAGCATCAGCGCGATGAGCGCGAGCATGGTGGGCATCATCGAGTGGTGGACCGTTGACAGCGGCTCGTCGACCAGCGCGGCGAACGGAAGGCCGGCGACCCGCTGGGCGACGGTCAACTGCGGATCGACACCGAGGCGGTCCGCGTATGAGCTGCCGTCGCGCGACACGACGGTGACGGGGAGGCTGGCGCGCTCGCCGAGCACCCGCGCCAGCTCCGACGCGCGCCGATCGCCCGGGGTCCACCGCGGTGAAGTGCTGGCGACCACTCGGCCTGCGCCATCGAGCAGTTGCGCGGTGCCCTCGCGGTGACCGGTGCGGGCGGCAAGGATGGCGCGCAGCGTCGCCGCATCGAGCGCTCCCAGCACGACGCCGTCAAAGGCGCCGCCGGCCGTGGACAGCGGCACGGCCAGGGGCAGGATGGGTTCGACGCCCGGACGACCGAGGTGCGGCTGCCCGAGCATCAGTTCGCCGAACACCGGCCGGCCGGTGGCGCGCGCCTCCTCGAAGTACGGCCGGTGGCCGATGTTCCGGCCCTTGTACGGTTCGCCGGCCGTGGACAGGGCCGGAGATGAATACAGGATCGTTCCCGTGGCGTCGGTCACGCGGAGGTTGACGAACTCCTGGTGCGTCCGGTGAAAGGCGCGAAGCGCCGCCTCGGAGCCGCCGCCGGCGGTGACCTGCTGGGCCAGCCCTTCGACGGACGACCGGCGCGACTGGAGGAACTGCTCGGCACCTTCCTCGGCGCTCGTCACGACCTGTCGCAGGTTGGCGGCGACTCCGTTGAACTGGGCGTCGAACGACGCGCGCGCCAGCAGCAGCACGATGATCGTCATCGGGATCATCACCACCGGCACCGTGCGCTCGAAGGAGACGTCCCGCCACGAGCGGGGCGCTTGGAGCGGCGCCCCGATCCATCGCTGCACCACGGGCACGCGCGACGCGGCGTCGGCAATGACGGCGTTCATGACGCCGTTGAGGAGCTGCTTCACGAGGAGGAGCAGCACGTATCCGGGTGCGATCCCCATCCACCATCGGTAGACCACGACGTCGAGCAGTGCACCGGCGGTCAGCCAGTACAGGACGTCGGCGACGACCAGGCTCCGCGTGCGCGCGACGAGTCGCGAGGCCACGTAGCCCTCCACCGCGTACAGCACCATCGTGGCCAGCATCACCTCGCGCATGCCGCCGTCCATGGCGTATCCGACGAAGGCAGCGACGAGTCCCGGTACCACCCCCAGCTGCCAGAACGCGAACAGCACCAGCGCCCCGCCGAACGCGAACTCCGGCGACTCGCTCGACAGCAGGGGCGCGGGAATGTGGTTGAGCGCCAGGGCGATTGCCCCGCAGGCCACGCCTCCCGCGAGGCGCAGCGACAACGGGCGCTGTGAGGCGCCGCCGCTCGTCACCGGACGCGGCGCATCGGGGAGGCTGCGAATCGCATGGCCTTAGATATCGGGCCCGGCGCCCTCCACGGCAACGGCTGGCCTCGACCATGGCCGTGGAGCATCTTCCCTGCCATCCACGCGCGGCGCGGCCCCGCCGCTCCTGCATCGAACGGACTGATCGCCACTCACCCCCGTCCCACAACCTTCATGCTACGCGCACTTTCCTGCCTTTCGCTTCTGGCGCTGGCCGTCGGCACCGCCCGTGCGCAGTCGCGCGCCGTCACCGCCGACCTGATCCTCACGAACGGTCGCATCTATACGGTTGACGATACGCGTCCGGTGGTTGAGGCCGTGGCCGTCGCCGGCGGCAAGGTGCTCTTTGCCGGCAACGCCGCCGGCGCCCTGGCGTTGAAGAATGCGGGCACGAAGGTCGTGGACCTCGGCGGACGCACCGTGATTCCCGGCATGGTCGACGCGCATGGCCACGTCTCCGGACTTGGCGACGCCCTGCACATCGTCGACCTCACCGGCACCACGTCGTACGACGAGGTCGTGGCCCGCGTCGCCGGCCGCGCCGCGAAGTTGCCGAAGGGCCAGTGGGTGCTCGGCCGCGGCTGGGACCAGAATGACTGGGGCGACACCCGCTTCCCGACGCACGACAGGATGACCGCCGCCGTCTCCGACCATCCCGTCTACATCGTGCGCGTTGACGGTCACGCCGGACTGGCGAACCTCAAGGCGCTGCAGGCGGCCAACGTCACTGCCGCCACGCAGGATCCCGCCGGCGGCCACATCGAGCGCGCGGCCGACGGCTCGCCGGCCGGCGTCTTCGTGGACAACGCCCAGGGGCTCGTGCGGCGCGCCATCCCGCGGCAGACGCGCGATGAGGTGAAGA
Source organism: Gemmatimonadota bacterium (assembly GCA_038059315.1). Taxonomy (GTDB): domain Bacteria; phylum Gemmatimonadota; class Gemmatimonadetes; order Gemmatimonadales; family Gemmatimonadaceae; genus PNKL01. The sequence goes on along the minus strand of JBBTJT010000027.1, from coordinate 13,924 downwards.
CGGCAATCGTGGACGCCGTGAAGGAGGCGCAGCGATGGGGACTGACCGGCGTGCACGATGCCGGCGCCGGCGCCACCGAACTCGACGTGTACGAGGAACTCGCCAGGGCCGGCCAGCTGAAGTTCCGGCTGTACGCGATGATCAGCGACCAGGCGGCCACCATCGACGCCTGGTTCAGGCGCGGCCCGCTGCTGGGCGGCCACAACGGCTCGCTCTGGGTGCGTTCCATCAAGCTGTACTCCGACGGCGCGCTCGGATCGCGTGGCGCGGCCCTGCTCGAGCCCTACAGCGACGATCCCAGGAACATCGGCCTGCTCGTCTCGGCGCCGGCGCACATCCAGGACGTCGCCACCCGCGCGCTGAAGGCCGGTTTCCAGGTGAACACGCACGCCATCGGCGACCGCGGCAACCGTCTGGTGCTCGACGCGTACGAGGCGGCGCTGAAGGCGGCGCCGACCGCCGACCACCGCTTCCGCGTGGAGCATGCGCAGATCCTCAACTACGACGACGTGCCGCGCTTTGCCGCGCTCGGCGTCATCCCCTCGATGCAGGCCAGTCACCAGACGAGCGACATGTACTGGGCGGGCACGCGCCTCGGTCCGGTGCGGCTGCTCGGCGCCTATGCGTGGCGCTCGCTGCTGAACACCGGCGTGGTGGTTCCCAACGGCAGCGACTTTCCGGTGGAGCAGGTGAACCCGCTCATCTCGTTCCATTCTGCCGTGTCGCGGCAGGACGCGAGGGACTGGCCGCCGGACGGCTGGTACCCCTCCGAGCGGATGACGCGCGACGAGGCGCTCAAGTCGATCACGCTCTGGCCGGCCTACTCCGCCTTCCAGGAAAACGTCCTCGGCTCGCTGACGCCGGGCAAGTTCGCCGACTTCGTGGTGCTCGACCAGGATATCATGAGGTGTCCCCCCGAACTCCTCCTCCGCACCAAGGTGCTCTCGACCTGGGTGGGGGGCGAAAAGGTGTACGAGGCCGTTCCGTGAACCAGCGTCCGGCGCCCACCGCCAAGACGTTCTTCCTCATCCGCGCGACGATGGTGGCAGGCGTCGTCGCCTTCATGGCGGGTTTGTGGGTCGCGCGCGGACGCGGCCAGGCCGCCGTCGTCCCTTCAGCGTCGCTGACCACGCTCACCACGGTGATGTACACGTCGGTGGGCCTGGCGGCGGCCGCCATCATGCTGCTGCGCCTGCGCCTCGCGTCGAGCACGGACGAGATGCGGCGGTCACTGTCGGTAGTCGGTTGGGCAGTGGGCGAGTTTGCCGCGCTCTTCGGCGGCGTGATGTTCTTCCTGACCGGGGAGTGGCGACTGGTGTTCCCGGGTGCGCTCGTGTTCGCGATCGCGCTCGCGGCGGTTCCGCTGCCAAGAGACGTCGGTAGACGATAGGCGAGAGACTATCGTCTATCCCGCCCAGACCTTTGCCGCCACCGCCGCCAGAAAGACGGCGAACAGGCGGCGCAACGTGAGATCGGAGACCGATTGCGCAAAGCGGGCACCGACCCACGCTCCAAGGAAGAGGCCGAGGGCCACCCAGAGCGCGGCACGCATGTTGAGGTGCCCGGCACGATAGTACGACCAGGCGCCCAGGGCGCCGACCGGAAGGAGCAGCGCGCCCAGCGATGTGCCGATTGCGGTTGATAGCGACATGCGCGCGAAGTAGGCGAGCGCGGGCACGATGACCACGCCGCCGCCGATTCCGAACATCCCCGCCAATACGCCGGCCGCCAGGCCGATCACCACCAGTAGTGTCCAGTCCATTCGTGCGTCGCCTTGTCGTTGAGGGCGCTGGAATGTACCCTCCCAAGGACCCTCTTGTCCGGACCCATCTGAATGTTCTCCGACGCTTCCCTCGCGACGCTCCGCCGACTGCTCGACACGCCGGGTCCCTCGGGTTTCGAGTCGGCGCCGGCCGCCATATGGCGTGACGAGGCGCGGCGGTTTGCCGCCAGCGTCGAGGGCGACGTGCACGGCAACTCGATGGCCGTCGTCAACCCGGACGGCACGCCGACCATCATGCTCGCCGGCCACATCGACGAGATCGGCGTCATCGTCACCTGGATCGACGACAAGGGCTTCGCCTACATCGGCCCGATCGGCGGATGGGACCCGCAGGTGCTGGTGGGACAGCGGCTCCGTTTCGCGGGACGCGACGGTGAAGTGTTCGGCGTGGTGGGCAAGAAACCCATCCACCTGATGAAGACGGAGGAGCGCGACAAGGCGGTGAAGATCACCGACCTCTGGGTGGACATCGGCGCGGCGTCGCGGACCGAAGCCGAGGCCATGCTCTCGGTGGGCGACCCGGGCGTCATTGACGCGCGGCTCATCGAGCTCCCCAACGGGCGCATCGTCTCGCGGTCGATCGACGATCGCATCGGCGCGTTCGTGGTGCTCGAGGCGTTGCGCCGCTATGCCGAGCAGCCGGGCCAGGCGCGCGTGGTGGCGGTGGCGACGACCCAGGAGGAGATCGCCTACCATGGCGGCGGCGCGCGGGTGAGCGCCGCGCGCATTGCGCCGCAAATGGCGATCGTCGTCGACGTCACCTTCGCCACCGACCATCCGGGCATGGAGCGCAAGGATCTGGGTGAGCACAAGCTGGGCGGCGGTCCGGTGCTCACCCGCGGCTCGGTGACTTCACCGGTGGTCGTGCGCCTGCTGCGGGACACCGCCGAGCGCATCGGCATTCCCTACTCGCTGCGCGCCGAGGGCCGCAACACGAGCACCGACGCCGACGCCATTCACGTCTCGCACGAGGGCGTGGCCACCGGGCTGCTCAGCGTGCCCAATCGCTACATGCACTCGCCCAACGAGATGGTGGCGCTCGAAGACCTCGACCGCGCCGCGACCCTGATTGCCGAAGCCTGCCGGGCGGTGAGCCCGGCGATGGACTTCACGGCTCGCTGACGGCGCCGATGCTCCCCGTCGAGGTCTGGCGGCGGGCGCGCGTGAAGAGGCGGGCCGCCGACTCGCGCACGTCCGACTCCCGGTCTTCGAGCAGCTTCTGGAGCGCCAGCATGGACTGCGGCGTGCGCGCCTCGCCGAGGGCCTCGATGGCCCCGAGCCGCAGCAGGAGGATGTCGCGGCGGCGCAGCATGCGCTGATCGGGAATCGCCAGCGCGATGAGCTTGTGCACGCCCTCCGGTGCAGCCAGCCGCCCGAGCGCCACGATGAGCGCGAGCTGCACGTCGAGTTCCTGCTCCACGTCCAGGCGCTGGACGATCGGCGCGGCAAGGCGTGATTCTCGGCGTGCCTGCAGCGCCACCGCCGCCGTCAGCCGCACCTCTGGCGCGTCATCCGCGATCGCACGCAACAGCGCATCGGCGGAAAACGCCGACCCGGGAAAGGCGGCGAGCCCCCGGGCGGCTGCCTGGCGCACACGCGGGTCCGCATGTCCAATCTCCTCGCCCAGCACGCGCTCGGCGTCGGGCAGGCGCATCTCCACGACGAAGCCGATGGCCCGCTCGACGACGTGCGTCCGCTGGTCGTCGAGCATCGCCACCACCGCATCGCGTCGGCCCGGCAGCTTCTTCAGCAGCGTGGTGTACAGCGACGCCGCCGCGGCGCTCGGGGCGCACAACGCCCGGTCGGCCACCGCTTCGGCGCCATCCTCGCCAAACCGCACCAGCAGCTGCTCGACCTGTGCGCTGAACTGCGTCTGGTCGGCGTAGAGCATGGCGAAGGCGCGCAGCACCGTCGGCCTGGTGAGGCGCCGCACGATGATGACGAAGTTCCGTCGCATGTCGGGGTCCGTGCAGAGTCCCTCGCAGGCGAACATCGCCGACAGCAGCTGCAGCGACTCGGGCACGCGACCCTCGCGCAGCGACTGCTCGATAGCCAGCTGGACGGGCTCGAGCAGGCGGCGCAGCGTTGCCGGTTCACTCGACGTGATGAGCCGTTCAAAGAGCTCGCGATGCCTGGCCTCGCTCAGCTGCTCCACGGCGGCGGGGACGTGCGCGGCCAGCGGGCCACTGGCGACAAGCGACGCAGTGGCCTCGTCCGGACCTTTCGTCCCGGCAATCGGGCTCTCCGCGACTTCAACTTCGGCGACTTCAACCTCGGTCTTCGTCGGCTCGGCAGCCGCGACGTCGGCAACCGCAGGCTCGACCGCCGCAGGCTCGACCGCCGCAGGCTCCATGGCCGCCGGCTCTGCCGCCGTGAGTTCGGCGACCACCGTCGATTCCTCTTCCGCAGCCGCCGCTTGCGTCGCGATGCCGAACGTCAGTTCTATCTCAGCCCACTTCCGGGCCGCCAGGGCGGTGGCAAAGGCCCCGGCGGCAGTCTTGCCGGTCGCCACATCCGCGAGCAGGTGGCCAATGGCCTTGATCTCCGCCTGCTTCGTCTGGTGCGCGACGTCCAGGCGGGTGATGTCGAGCGCCACCAGCAAATCACGCAGCTTCGGCACGTGTGGGATGTCGTCGCCCAGCGTGCGGTTGCCGGCGTGCAGCGCCCGCTCGGCCACCGACAGTTCGATCGCGCCGTGCTTGGCCGCGGCTCGCGCCGCGCGCAGCACCGTCCGTTCGGCGGCGCGATCGTCCGCGTGGTGCGCGTACAGATCGACCAGGTGCGACAGCTGCGTTGCGAACTCGACGTGGCGATCCATGGGGGCGGCAGACGCTCCGTTAATCTGGCTTTCGATGTCCCGCCCGCCTAACATACGCGGACGCCCCCGTCCTCAACACCCATCACTCGAATGCGCTCTCTCAATCGCCTGCGCGGCCTGCTGCTCGCCGCCGCCATGCTGCTGTCCGCCGGATGCCACGCCCTGGCCCGTCAGGGCGAGGCCCCCGGGGCAACCGTCTCCGCCGCCGACCAGATGCGCGCGGACATCTCGTACCTGGCCAGCGACCTGCTCGACGGGCGCGGCACCGGAACCGCCGGCAACGACACCGCGGCGCTGTTCATCGCCCGCCGGTATAACGCCCTGCGGTTGTCGAGTATCGCCCAGGCCGACCGCGCCGCCTGCGCCAAGGGCGGTCGCCTGGGCAAGGCAGACTGCTTTGTGCTGCCCTTCACGGCCACCGTGCCGGTGCGGAACGCGGGCACCCCGTTCGCTGAAGACGCAGAACGTGGCCGGCATCGTGCCGGGCAACGGGGAGCTTGCCGGCGAGTACGTCATCGTCGGCGCGCACTTCGACCACCTGGGACGCGACTCGGTGGGCGCGCGCGATCCGGAGAAGGGGCGCGTGATCCGCAACGGCGCCGATGACAACGCCTCGGGAACCGTCGTCGTCATGGAACTGGCGCGCCGCCTCGCGCGCACGCCGACCCGGCGCTCGGTGATCATCGTGAACTTCACCGGCGAAGAACTCGGCCTGCTCGGCAGCGAGTGGTTTGTAGACCACCTACCCGTTCCCAGAGGAAGGGTACAGGGCATGCTTAATTTGGACATGGTCGGGCGGATGAAGAACGACAAGCTCATCGTCTACGGCGCGTCGACCGCCACGGAGATGAGGGGAATCCTCGACAGCGCCAACGTCGCCCCGAAGCTCGCCATCTCCGCGGTCGGTGACGGCGAGGGCCCCAGCGACCACGCGGCGTTCTACCGCAAGGACCTGCCGGTGCTGCACATGTTCACCGACCTGCACGACGACTACCACACGGCGGCCGATGACGCCGACGAGATCAACATCGAGGGGCTGGTGCGGGTGGCCGACTTTGCCGAGCACGCGGTGCGGGCCATCGCCGACCGGCCGGGGCGGTTCACCTTCCAGCGCGTGCAGGTCGCCGGCGCCAACCGTCCTTCGGCGCGCCAGGGTTCCGGGGTCTACCTGGGGTCGATTCCCGACATGGGCGCCGCCGACGTCAAGGGAATGCAGCTCTCCGGCGTTCGCGCCGGAAGCCCCGCCGAGCAGGGCGGCCTCAAGGCGGGCGACATCATCATCAGGTTCGGGAGCAGGGCGATCACCAACATCTACGACTATACCGACGCACTCGGCGCGTACAAGGCGGGCGACGTGGTGGACGTGATCGTGCGGCGTTCGGGCGCCGAGGTGGCGCTGAAGATCACGCTGGGACAGAGACCGAACTGAGATTCAGGAATGGGGATCTCGGATTGGGAATGCCGATTTCGAATTCGGATGACGATGAACGATCGCGCATCGCCATACAGTTTCGGAATCCGCAGTCCGTATCCGAGATCCGCATTCCACGATAGCGCTTATGCGTGAAGGCTTCACCCACTCCACCCCCGTTCCCCTCTACTGGGTCTCCCACGGCCCCCCGGACGCCGAAAGGCTGCTCGTGCTCCACGGCGGCCCCGGCGCGCACCACGACTACCTGCTGCCGCAGATGCTCGAGCTGGCCCGCGACCGCCAGTGCGTCTTCTACGACCAGCGTGGCGGCGGGCGCTCCCGGCACGATGACGACCGCGAGACGATCACTTGGGAGTCGCAGGTGCGTGACTGCGAGGCGGTCATTCACGAACGGTCGCTGGAACCGCTGACCATCGTCGGCTACTCGTGGGGGGCCCTGCTCGCCCTGCTCTACAGCGTGCAGGCCGCCCACGGCCATGCCGCCCCCGCGCCCGGTCGCCTCGTCCTCATCGAGCCGGCTCCCATCTCGCGCACCTGGCGCAGGGCGTTCGAAGCCGAGTTCACGCGCCGCCAGCAGGGACCCGCCGCGCAGGCCGAAGGCGCCTAACGCGCGGGGGCCGGCCTGCGGGACCGCGACCCCGGGGCGTTCAGGCAGCGCATGTTCGAACTCAGTGTCGCGGGGTATTTCGCCGATCGGCGGCGCGCACGCGAGCTCACTCCGTTTCGCGTCACCGGACGCGTGCAGCAGTCCATCTGGGACTCGCTCGCCGACTTCGACCTCACCGGCGCGCTGCGTGACGTCCGTTGCCCGACCCTCGTCGTTCACGGAAGGGAAGATCCCATCCCCCTGGAGTCGTCGCGCGCCGCCGCCGAGGCTCTCGGCGCCGAGCTGGTCGTACTGGATGCTTGCGGTCACGTTCCGTATGTTGAACAGTCGGAAGCGCTATTCCGCGCCATCCGTTCCTTTCTCGACCGCACTTCGCCCAACCGGCGCCTGACCGCATGAGCGCTTACGACGAAATCACCCAACCGTACGTCGCGACGATCGAGACCGAGGGCAAGCGGTACACGGTCTCGGTGCGCATCACGTTCGACAGCATCGAGTACGTGGGGCGCCTCTGGTTCGCGGACGAGTCGTGGGACGACCTCGGGCTTCCCGACCGCGGGGCGCTCCCCGGCCGCACCAAGGACGAAGTGCTCGCCCTCGCCCGCCGGATCGGGCCGGACGAACTCGTGCGCCGGCATCGCCGCGCCCTCGCCGAGAAGCGCCGCTACCATGGCCTGCGCAAGGCGACCGATGAGATTCTCGCCAAGATCCGCTACCTGAACCAGGTGGCCATCTCCATGCGCGCCGGCCTGCTCGACGTGGAAGGCGCGGCCCAGGAGATCGACCTCACCGAGAAGCAGCTCCACGCCCTCATCGATCGGCTCGCGATCCACGCCGGCATCGACGAATAGAGAACCCCCGCACCCCGCACCCCCGGCGGCCTCGCCGGGGTTATTTTCTTTGTGCCCATGACGACGAAAAAGAAAGCCAGGCGCCCGCGGCACCCGCGGTCGGCCCTGCGCGGCGCGCCGCTGGTGGCGCACGCGCGCGAGATCGAGCAGCGCCTGCGCCTGCTCTACCCCGACGCGCACTGCGAACTCGACTATCGCTCGCCGTTCGAGTTGCTCGTGGCCACCATCCTGTCGGCGCAGTGCACCGACAAGCGCGTCAACATGGTCACTCCCGAGCTCTTCCGGCGGTGGCCCGACGCGCGCGCGCTGGCTGCGGCGGACGTCGCCGCGCTGGAGGACGTCATTCGCAGCACGGGCTTCTTTCGCAGCAAGGCCAAGTCGCTGCTCGGCATGGCGCGGGACGTCGTCGGCAGGCACGGCGGAGAGGTGCCGGCGACGATGGACGACCTTGTCACGCTCCCCGGGGTAGGACGGAAGACGGCCAATGTCCTGCTCGGCAACGCGATGGGCCGCAACGACGGCATCGTCGTCGACACCCACGTGGCACGGCTCGCGGCGCGCTTCGGGTTCACCACCGAGACGGATGCCGTGAAGATCGAGCAGGCGCTGATGCCGTTGTTCGCGCGGGACGGCTGGACCATGCTGTCGCATCTCCTCATCTGGCATGGCCGGCGGGTCTGCGACGCGCGCAAGCCGCGTTGCGCCGACTGCTCGCTGGCCGACATCTGCCCTTCGGCAAACGCCTGACCCTTCCCTCGATCATCTCGCCTTCCGTGAACCGACACCGCCTCGCCGCCCTCGCCGCGGCCATGATCCTCGCCGCCTGCGCCAGGCCCGCGCCGGCGCCCGTGCTGGCCCCCGCCCCCGAGCCGGTGTTCAGCGACCTGTGCTATCTGGTGCAGGCGGAGGCGGCCAAGCAGCCCAGCCTCGAGGTCGACCGGACACCCGCGGTGGTGAAGTATGAGCCCAAGCCGCTGCTCGCGCCCAAGGGGGGATACCCCCGCGGCGTCATCCGCCGTGACGGCAAGACGAAAGTGCAGGTGTCGGTGGTCGTCGATACCGCCGGCAAGGCCGACATGACGACCTTCACGGTGGTGGAAACGACGCATCCCTGGCTCGCCACCAACATCAAGGGGCTCATTCCCAAGTGGACGTTCACTCCGGCAATGAAGAACGGCTGTCACGTGGCCGGACTCTGGGTCTTTACGGCGACTCCGGGGGCCCGGAAGCCGTCCAAGTAGCCCCACCGCTCCACGTCGAATAGCTTTAGCCGATCCATCTGTCGTTCTCTGTCGCATTCTGTCCCACTCTGTCGCTCTCTCGTCAATGAAAACCGCCACCTTCGAAACCAACGTCGGCACGATCGTCGCCGACCTCTTTGACGACGCCGCGCCAGTCGCCGTCGCCAACTTCGAGAAACTCACCAACGATGGCTTCTACGACGGCGTCAAGTTCCATCGCGTGATCGCCGATTTCGTCGTGCAGGGCGGCGATCCGCTGTCCAAGGAACTGCCCAATGGGCACCCGCGCGTGGGAACCGGCGGACCGGGGTGGACCATCAAGTGCGAGACGAAGGGCAATCCGCACAAGCACGCGGTTGGCGTCCTGTCCATGGCCCACGCCGGCAAGGATACCGGCGGCAGCCAGTTCTTCATGGTGCTCAGCGAGGCGAACACCCGGCACCTCAACGGCGTGCATACGGTGTTCGGCCAGATCACCTCCGGCCTCGACGTCATGCAGAAGATCAAGGCCAACGACTTCATGACCAAGGTGCGCGTCGCCTGACGCTGCCCCCCACCCCCCGAGGACATTCATGAGCGCCACGCACCACGCCGAAGACCGCCGGGCCGCCTTCACCGGGCTGATCGTCGGAGCGATTGCCCTGATCGTCGTCGTCTTCACGATAGTGAAGCTGACGAACGCCAGCTTCGCGTCGCACGAAAAACCAGCGGCCGAAGCGGGCAAGTAGAAAACCCGATGCCAGACACTGAGCGCCCCCCCGCCGCAGCCGGCGTGGGGGCGTTTTCGTTGCCCCGCGGCGCAACGTGGCTGCCGGCGCTCGCCGTCGTCGCGCTCGGTGTCGGCGCCGCGGTGCGACTCGCCAGCCCGCAGAATCCCTGGGTCTGGCGCGGCTGGATGGTCGTGCTGGTCGCCGCCGGGCTTCCGGTGGTCGTGCGCACGGTGCGGGGCCTCCTGCGCGGCAATTTCGCCGCCGACGTCGTGGCCACGCTCTCCATCGTCGGCGCCGCCCTGCTCGGCCAGCCGGTCGCCGGCCTCGTGATCGTGCTCATGCAGACCGGTGGCGAGTGGCTGGAGCACTACGCCGAAGGCCGCGCATCCAACGCCGTGCGCGCGCTCGAGGAAGCCGCGCCGCGGACCGCCCATCGACAGCGCGCCGACGCGCAGTACGACGACATCCTGTCGGAGGAGATCGCCATCGGCGACCTGCTGCTCGTGCGCCCGGGCGAGATGCTTCCGGCTGACGGCGTGGTGCAGGGCGGACGGTCGCACCTCGACATGTCGCGGCTCACCGGCGAAGCGCCGCCCGAAATGGTGCAGGCCGGAAACGAGGTCCGGTCGGGCGCGGTAAACCTCGAGGGCGCGCTGGTGGTGCGCGCCACGCGACTGGCCCGCGAGTCGCTGTATGCGCGCATCGTCGAACTCGTGCGCACGGCGCAAGCCGAGAAGTCGCCCATCCAGCGCATGGCCGACCGGTATGCCGTCTGGTTCACGCCGCTCACGCTGGCGGTGTGCACACTCGCCTGGTTCGTGACGCACGACCCGGTGCGCGTGCTGGCCGTGCTGGTGGTGGCCACTCCCTGTCCGCTGCTGCTCGCCACGCCGGTGGCGATCATCGGCGGCATCAACCGCGCGGCACGACACCAGGTGATCGTGCGCAGCGGCGGGGCGCTCGAACGCCTCGCCAGCGTCAATACGGCCGTCTTCGACAAGACGGGAACACTGACCATCGGACGCCCCGAAGTGGTCGCGGTCGATGCGTACGAGGGGTGGACACCGGATGCCGTGCTTCGCCTGGCCGCGGCCGTGGAGGTCGGCTCGGGACACCACCTGGCGCGCAGCACCGTGAACGCGGCGTCGCAGCGCGGCATCGCGCTGCCGGCCGCCACGCACGTGGTGGACTTTCCCGGGCTCGGCGTGCGCGGCACGGTGGACGGAGGCGACGTTGCGATCGGTGCCACCGGCTGGCTGTCGTCCCTGTTTCCCGGGCGTCACCAGGCGATCGACGCGGCACGGGGCGCGGGACTGCGCGGGGTGGTGGCGGTCGACGGAGAGATTGCCGGCGCCATCGAGTACGCCGACCAGGCACGCGAGGGCCTGCACGGCTTCTTCGATGAACTGCGGCGCCTGGGCCTGCGGCACATCGTGCTGCTCTCCGGTGACCACCAGGCCAACGTCTCCGGGCTGGCGCGCGCCTTCGGCATCACCGACGCGCGCGGCGACCTGATGCCGCAGCAGAAGGTCGAGGCGGTGCGCGAGCTGATGCGCAGCGGTCGCAAGGTGGTGATGATCGGCGACGGCACCAACGACGCGCCGGCGCTGAGTGCGGCCACCGCGGGCATCGCGCTGGCTGCGCACGGCGGCGGCATCGCGGCCGAGGCGGCCGACGCCGTGATCCTCTGCGACGACATCACGCGCGTGGCCGCGGCCGTTCACATCGGGCGGCGCGCGGTCGGCATCGCGCGGCAGAGCATCATGGTCGGCCTCGGACTCAGCGGGCTGGCGATGGTCGCCGCCGCCATGGGGTACTTCTCGCCAACCACCGGCGCACTGGTGCAGGAAGCCATCGACGTCGCCGTCATCCTGAATGCGGTGCGTGCCTCTTCGGATTAGATTTCTTGTGCCTCAATTCCGATTGTTTCTCTTGGTTTGGCGCGACTTTCGGGGCGCGCGCGACCACCACCCTGCGGAGCAGCGATGAACGCTCGCCTCGACTCGTTCTCGTACGACGACGACATCGTACGGAAGTTCCTGTGGGCCACCATGATCTGGGGCCTCGTCGGCTTCCTGGTCGGCCTGGTCATCGCCATCCAGCTGACGATGCCCGAGTCGAACTTCGCCCCCATCTGGACGTTCGGCCGCCTGCGGCCGCTGCACACCAACGCCGTGATCTTCGCGTTCGCCGGCAACGCCTGGTTCACCGGCGCCTACTACTCGTCGCAGCGGCTGCTCAAGACGCGGATGTGGTCCGACGGCCTGAGCAAGTTTCATTTCTGGGGGTGGCAGGCGATCATCGTGGCGGCGGCACTTTCGCTGCCGCTGGGGTTCACGCAGAGCAAGGAGTACGCCGAGCTCGAGTGGCCCATCGACATCGCCATCGCCGTCGTCTGGGTGGCGTTCGCCGTGAACTTCTTCGCGACGATGGCCAGGCGGCGCGAACGCCACATCTACGTCGCCATCTGGTTCTACATCGCGTCGATCATCACCGTGACGATCCTCCACATCTTCAACAACCTGGTGGTGCCGGCCGGGGCGATGAAGAGCTACAGCATCTACGCGGGCGTGCAGGACGCCTTCATGCAGTGGTGGTATGGGCACAACGCCGTCGCCTTCTTCCTGACGACGCCGTTCCTCGGCCTCATGTACTACTTCCTGCCCAAGGCCGCCGACCGCCCGGTGTTCAGCTACAAGCTGTCGATCCTGCACTTCTGGACGCTGGTTTTCCTGTACATCTGGGCCGGCCCGCACCACCTGCACTACACCGCGCTCCCCGAGTGGGCGTCGACGCTCGGCATGCTGTTCTCCATCATGCTGTGGATGCCGAGCTGGGGCGGCATGGTCAACGGCCTGCTCACGCTGCGCGGCGCCTGGCACAAGGTCACCGACGACCCGATCCTCAAGTTCTTCGTGGTCGCCGTCACTGCGTACGGCATGTCGACGTTCGAGGGCCCGATGCTCTCGGTGAAGAGCGTCAACGCGCTGGCCCACTACACCGACTGGATCATCGCCCACGTGCACACCGGCGCGCTCGGCTGGAACGGCTTCCTGACGTTCGGCATGGTGTACTGGCTGGCGCCGCGCCTGTTCCAGACGGAGATGTACAGCAGGAAGCTGATGGAATGGCACTTCTGGCTCGGCACGTTCGGCATCCTGCTCTACGTGGTCGCCATCTACTCGGCCGGCGCCACGCAGGGGCTGATGTGGCGCGCCTTCGACGAAACCGGGCGCCTGCAGTATCCCGACTTCGTCGAGACCGTCATGCGCCTGATGCCCATGTACTGGGTGCGCGTGGCCGGCGGCACGCTGTGGATCGTCGGTACCTGCGTGGGCCTGTACAACCTGTACAGGACGTGGGCGAGCCGCCCGGCTGCCTACGAGGTGCCGGTCATCCAGGCGGCGCCGCTGTCGCCCGAGTACTTCGATGACCCGCACGCGCCGGCCGGCGTCGGCGCGTGGGCGCGCTTCACCAACGCGTCGTGGCACCGCAAGTGGGAGCGGATGCCGCTGTTCTTCTCGGTGATGACCGCGGTCGCGGTCATTGTCGCCTCGCTGTTCGAGATCATCCCGACGTTCCTCATCAAGTCGAACGTGCCGACGATCAGCAGCGTCAAGCCGTACTCTCCGCTGGAACTGGCCGGACGCGACATCTACCAGCGCGAGGGATGCTTCAACTGCCACTCGCAGATGATCCGGCCGTTCCGCTACGAGACCGAGCGCTACGGCGACTACTCCAAGCCCGGCGAGTCGGTGTACGATCATCCGTTCCTGTGGGGATCGCGCCGTCTCGGCCCCGACCTCGCCCGCGAGGGCGGCAAGTTCCCCGACCTCTGGCACGTGCGGCACATGTACAATCCGCGCGAGATCACCCAGAAGTCGATCATGCCGGCGTACCCGAAGCTGCAGGAGAACGTCATCGACTTCGACGACATCCAGAAGCACGTCGATGCGATGGCGATGCTCGGCGTGCCGTACGGCGACGCGGTGAACAAGGCGCCGCAGATGGCGCGCGAGCAGGCGCAGCAGATCGCGTCGGGCATCGAGGCGGCCGGCGGCCCCAAGGGACTGCACGACAAGGAAATCGTCGCCCTCACCGCGTACCTGCAGCGCCTGGGGCGTGACCTCAAGAACGCGTCGGCCGCCACGGTGCAGCCACCTGCTGCATCCAGGCCGCCCGTCCCGGCGGCGCCGGGAGGAAGTCGCTGATGAGACTCTCCGACATCATGGGCGCGGCGAACCTCTCGGTGTACGCCGAGATCGCCATGATCCTCTTCATCGTGGCGTTCATCGCCATTGTCATCATGATCTTCTCCCCCGGCCGGCAGCAGACGTATGACGCCGCCAGCCGGATGCCACTCGACGACGAACATCCCCAAACGCCGCGCTGAGCACACGCACCGGAGCGCACATGGCAGATAAAGACAACGACCACCTGCTCGATCACGCGTACGACGGCATCCAGGAGTACGACAACCCG
>JBBTJT010000026.1:0-5749 GCA_038059315.1 Gemmatimonadota bacterium | reverse complement strand
ATGGCGATCCCCGCGGCCACGGCGTGCTCCTTGGACTTCTCGCTGGCGCGGCGCATCCGGTCGATCACCTCGACAGGCACCGTGATTCCCGGCACCTCGTTGGCCAGGAACTCGGCGTTACGCACCGACACCAGCGGCCAGATGCCGGCAACCACCGGAATACGCGTTCCGTCGATCTTGCGCAGGAACGCCTCGAGTTGCGTCGGATCGAACACGGGCTGCGTCACCGCGAACTCGGCGCCGGCGTCCACCTTCCAGGCGAAGCGCTTGAGTTCGTGCTCGAGGTCGATGGCCGCCGGGTTCACCCCGACGCCGATCACGTAGCGTGTGGGCGCCCCAATGGCGTTGCCGCCGGGGTCGAGGCCGTGGTTGAGCCGGCTGACGAGGTTGGTGAGGCCGATGGCGTCGATGTCGAAGACCGCCGTGGCATCGGGGTACGGCCCCATCTTCGGCGGGTCGCCGGTCACCAGCAGCACGTTGTGCAGCCCGAGCGCCGAGGCGCCGAGCAGGTCGGAGAGCATGCCGAGCAGGTTGCGGTCGCGGCAGGCGTAGTGGGTCACCGTCTCGATGCCGCACTGCTGCTCGATGAGCACGCTGGTGGCGATGGCGCTCATCCGGCTCTGCGCGCGCGGGCCATCGGGCACGTTCACCGCGTCGACACCCGCCTCCTTCAGCTTCTTCACCTCGGCAATCATTTTCGACGGATCCACGCCGCGCGGCGGGACAATCTCCACGCTGGTCACGAACTCGCCGGCGGCGAGCTTGCGCCCCCACGCCGAGCGTTCGACGAGCGGCACCGGAGCGACGCCGGCGGCCTCGTGTCGAGCGGCCACCTGCGACAGGCGCCCGCCGCCCGCCGACTGCGCCACCGTTGCGTGCCGCGGCACGAGCGGGCGCACCCCGTCGATCATCGCGCGGATGTGCTCGGGCGTGGTGCCGCAGCACCCACCGACCACCCGTACGCCGGACTGGACGAGGTGCCGCGCGTAGTTCGCCATGTACTCGGGGCTCGCCATGTACATCGAGCGCCCGCCGACCTCGCGGGGAATTCCGGCGTTGGGCATCGCCGAGATCTTCCTGCCGGTGACAGCGGCCATGCGCTCGATGGCCTCGAGGATCGTCTGCGGTCCCACCGAGCAGTTGAGCCCGATGATGTCGGCGCCGGTGGCTTCGAGCGCCTCGGCGATTTCCTCGGGCGGCACGCCGAACGCCGTGACGAGGTCGGTGGTGACCGTCATCTGGGCAATGACCGGCAGTGACGGCGCCACCGCGCGCGCAGCGCGCACGCCCTGCTCGATCTCGGTGAGGTCGCTGAAGGTCTCGAGTATGAAGCAATCGACGCCGCCGTCACGGAGCGCGGTCATCTGCTCCTCGAACATCTCCCGGGCCTCGTCGCGGGACGTCGGGCCGAACGGTTCGATGCGCAGGCCGAGCGGCCCCACGGCGCCGGCGACGAGCGCGCGGTCGCCGGCGGCTTCGCGGGCGAGGGCAGCTGCCGCGAGGTTGAACTCGCGCACCTGCGATTCCAGGCCGTAGTGCAGCAGCTTGGGGCGGCTGGCGCCGAACGAGTTGGTCTCGATGAGTTCGGCGCCGGCGCGCACGTACTCGGCGTGGATGCCGCGCACCAGTTCGGGCTGCCGGACGTTCAGCTCGTCGTAGCAGTGGTTGATGAAGATGCCCTTGGCGTAGAGCATCGTCCCCATGGCGCCGTCGGCCATCACCACCTGCTCGGGATCGAGCAGGCGCTTCAGCAGGTCTTCGCGGGTTGCGCTCACTGGGTGCCCTCGGCGGCGGTGCGCACGGCATAGTACTTGCATTCCGGATGGTGCAGCACGAGCGCGGCGGTGCTCTGCTCGGGGACGAGCTGGAACGCCGAGGTGAGCGTCATGCCCAGCGCCTGCTCCACCGGGAGGAGCTTGAAGACCTGCCCGTGATCGTCGAGGTCGGGGCAGGCGCCGTATCCCCACGAGTAGCGCTTTCCCTGCCCGGCGGCCAGCGCGAGTTCGCCGCGGATGCGCGCGTGCATCCACTGGGCCACGGCTTCGGCCGCCTCGACGGCGATGCCGTGCACGAGGAAGGCCTCGCTGTACTCGCCGGCAGCCTGCAGGGTCTCGAATCGCTCGGAAGCGGCATTGCCGACGGTTACCACCTGCAGGGCGATCACGTCGACATCGCCGCTGGCAACGGGGCGCAGGTAGTCGGCAAGGCACAAACGCTCGCGCCCCGCCTGGCGCGGGAACTCGAAGCGCGCGATCTCGCGCAGCGCCGCACCGTCGCTCTCCATCGCCGCCGGATCGTAGACGATAATCGCGTTGCCGTCGCTCTGCGCAGGGAAGTAGCCGTACACCGCCTGCGGCTTCAACCAGCCGTCGCGCGCGGCCTCGGCTTCAAGCCGTCGGCGCGCCGGCTCGAACTCGTCGCGCACGATCGCATGGTAGGTCTCGCCCGAACCGCGAGCGCCCCACTGCAGGCGGTACAACTCGTCGAGGTCGAGCAGCGAGAACACCTCACCCAACGGGATGTCGTGGAGCACCCGCGTGCCGAAGAACGGCGCGCGCGGAACCACCACGTCGGTGCGCACGGCGCTCCGTGCGCCCCCCGTTTCACCGGCGCGAATGTCCTTGCCGACATTCGTGTTCAGGAAGACGTCGCTGCGGGCGTCGTCGAGCAGTTGCTGCGTGATGGCGGCGCACTGGCCGGGGTCCTGCAGACGATCCATCGTCTCCAGCCCCTCGAACGCGTCCTTGCAATAGAAGACGCCCGGCTCGTAGGCGCGCTCGCCGTCGACGAACATCGCGCGTCGCCCGAAGCGGCGGTTGATGGCCGCACCGCCAATGAGCACCGGAATCGTGAGCCCGCGACGGTCGAGTTCCTGCACGCAAAGCGGCATCTGCTTGGAGGTGCTCACCAGCAGCGCGCTGAGGCCGATGGCGTCGGCGCCCACTTCGATGGCCTTCTCGATGATCGTGTTGACCGGCACCTGCTTGCCCAGGTCGTGCACGGTGTAGCCGTTGTTGGCGAGGATGGTGTTCACCAGCGACTTGCCGATGTCGTGCACGTCGCCGTAGACGGTGGCCAGCACCACCTTGCCCTTGGTGTACCCTTCCTGCCGGTCGAGGAACTGCTCGAGGTGCTTGACGGCGCGCTTCATCGCCTCGGCGCTCTGCAGCACGAACGGGAGGATCAGTTCGCCGGCGCCGAACTTGTCGCCGACTTCCTTCATGGCGGGAAGCAGCACCTCGTTGAGCACGCGCACCGGGTGAGCGCGCACCTGTGCCGCATCGAGCGCGGCCTCGATGCCCTCCTTCTTGCGGTGCACCACCATCCAGTGCACGCGCTGTTCCGGTGTCATCCCCTCGGTGGGGTCCGCCTTTTCTACCGTCTCCCGTCCACCGTCTACCGTCTGCGAGTAATGCTCGATCAGTTGCTGCAGCGCGTCAGCGTGCCTGTTGAAGATCAGGTCATCCGCCAGCGCACGCTCCGCCGCCGGGATCTCCGCGTACGGCGTGACGTGCGCCGGGTTGACAATGGCGGCGTCGAGCCCGGCCTGCACGCAGTGATGCAGGAAGACGGAGTTCAGCACGCCGCGTGCCGCGGGGTCGAGCCCGAACGAGACGTTGCTGACGCCGAGGATGGTGAGCACGCCCGGCAATTCACGCTTGATTGCGCGAATGCCGTCGATCGTCTCGTGCGCCGAGTCGATCCATTCCGCGTCGCCGGTGGCGAGGGTGAAGGTGAGCGCGTCGAACATCAGGTCGTCGCTCGACATCCCGTACTCGCCGACGACGATGTCGTGGATCTTGCGCGCCACCTCGAGCTTGCGCGCGGCCGACTTGGCCATCCCCGCTTCGTCGATGGTCAGCGCGACGAGTGCGGCGCCGTGCCGCTTGGCGATCGGCACCACCGCCTCGATGCGCGCGCGGCCGTTCTCCATGTTGATGGAGTTCACCAGCGCGCGTCCCGGCACGTTGGCCAGTGCGCGGGCAATGACGTCGGGCTCGGTGGAGTCGATCATCAGCGGCGCTTCCACCGACTGCGACAGCAGGCGCACGACCTTTTCCATCTGGTCGGCCTCGTCACCGCGCTCGGTGACGGCCACGCAGACGTCGAGCACGTGCGCGCCGCCCTCCACCTGCTCGCGGGCGACCTCGAGAATTCCCTCGTAGTCCTCGGCGAGGAGCAGGCGCTTGACTTTGCGCGATCCCTGCGCGTTGACGCGCTCGCCGACCAATAGGGGTGCAGGGTCCTGGTGCATGGTGAGGGCGCGCATCGCCGAGGAGACGCGCGGCACGGCGTGCGCGCGCGGTGCGAAAGGCGCCGACGAAGCGGTCGGCGGCGCCGGGACCGTCCGGCTCGACGACGCGTCCGCCCCACGCACCGCGCGCACAACCGCCTCGAGATGCTCCGGCGTGGTGCCGCAGCAGCCGCCGACGATGCGCACGCCGAAGGTGTGCACGAACTCGCGCATCGCCTCGGCCATCGGCGCCGGCTCCAGCGGATACACCGCGTCGCCGGTGCCCGTGTTCAGGGGGAGCCCGGCGTTGGGAATGCAACTTATGGGACGCGTGGCGTGCTCGGTGAGGTAGCGGATCGGCTCGCGCATGTGCTCCGGCCCGGTGGAGCAGTTGAGGCCGATCACGTGCACGGGGAGCGACTCGAGCGTCGTCATGGCGCTGGCGATGTCGGTGCCCAGCAGCATGCGTCCGCTGGTGTCGAGCGTCACCTGCGCCTGCACCGGAATGCGGCGACCGAGTTCGCCGAACAGACGTTCGAAGCCGGCAACTGCCGCCTTGACCTCGAGGATGTCCTGCGACGTCTCGACGAGGAGCACGTCGACGCCGCCCTCGATGAGGTACTTGGCCTGCAGGTAGTACTGCTCGGCCAGCGCCTCGAAGGTGATGGCCGAGAGCACCGGGTCGCTGGAGCTCGGCAGCATCCCCGTGGGGCCGATGGAGCCGGCGACGAAGCGCGGGTGCTCCTTTGTCGCGTATTTGGCGCACGCTTCGCGGGCGAGACGGGCGGCGGCGACGTTGATGTCGCGGGTCTTGTCGAGCAGCCCCCATTCCTCGAGGCGGCGCGGCGTGCTCTGGAACGTGCACGTTTCCACGACATCGCACCCCACGGCCAGGAACGACTCGTGGATGGCGCGAATGACGTCGGGGCGCGTGAGCACCAGGTGGTCGTTGCAGCCCTCCAGCTTGCCGCCGCCGTAATCGTCGGCGGTCAGGTGGTAGCGCTGGATGCTCGTTCCCATCGCGCCGTCATAGACGAGGACGCGCTCGTCGAGGGCGGCGAGGTATGGAGAATCGATGCGGGGTGGGGACTGGGGCACGGGTCCGGAAGGGGTGCGGGGTGCGGGGGCTTGGTGCGGAGGGACGAGTGTAGGTGGAGGAGCGGGGGACGGGGAGAAACACAAATGCCCCGGGCGACGGGCGCCCAGAGCTGGCGCTTTAGCGAAGGATTAGCGTGGCCGCAATTTGCCCAAAATCGCCACGTGATACGGATGTCGTGCTACCCTTTAATGATCGTCGGTGCGGGCGGGGAAGGCAAGCGGTGGCGGCCTGGGTTTCGAGCCGGGGCCGGCTATTACTGCAGAACTCCCGATTACGCGGATGAACGCGGATCAGTCAGCGCGTGATCCAATGCAGTGCCGTATCCGCGAAAATCGGCCGCTATCCGTACAATCGGGAGTTCTGCAGTAAGAGCTTATCCGTCAATAATGTTGACCTTACCCGGGATGCTGCGAAAG
>JBBTJT010000025.1:0-10464 GCA_038059315.1 Gemmatimonadota bacterium | reverse complement strand
TGCATGTGTTAGGCACGCCGCCAGCGTTCGTCCTGAGCCAGGATCAAACTCTCCAATGAGTGTTTGTCAGCTCTCTTCCGAAACGCTGTTTCACGCTGTTGTGTGAAACAGCGTGTTCAGAATCACTTGAAAAATAGGTTCGGGTCAAACTCTCCCCGGGTCCCCGAACGGGCCCGGATCCATGAGTTCGCCTCGCACACCCTTGATGATCTCATCTCGATTTTCAATCAACTGTGATCACGTTTCCGTGATAACCTCTTATTATACCAACCAGTGCACTTCGTGTCAACGGTATTTCGCAATTTTCTGCAAACTTTCTTGCCTGCCGACACGAACGGGCCCCGCAGGGCCCGTCGGCACCACCCTCCCGGAACCGTGGTCCCGAAGGGGATAGTAACATTAGCACTTCGCAGTGCCATTTGCAACCCCTCCACCCACAAACGACAACCGCACCGGCAACGCCGATGCGGTCGACACATGCACCCAGTAGGAGTCGAACCTACAACCTGCAGATTAAGAGTCTGTTGCTCTGCCAGTTGAGCTATGGGTGCTATTTGTTCCCCGCCACTCACTCCCCTTCACCAACCACCCTCGCCAGGCGCGCCAGGAGGGAATCGAACCCCCGACCCACAGCTTAGAAGGCTGTTGCTCTATCCAACTGAGCTACTGGCGCTTCTTCAAGAAGTCCGGCGTGCGACTCCTCGCTGCATCGCACCACATCGGAGCACGCAATCGGGGCGGCCGGATTCGAACCGGCGACCTCCTGCTCCCAAAGCAGGCGCGATACCGGGCTACGCTACGCCCCGCGAAGAATCGCAAAGTATCCAGACGACACCACAAGATCAACTCCCTGCGCCAACAATTCGCAACAATGCCTGCACCGCGCGCGCGCGGTGACTCACCCGCGCCTTCTCCGCACGGCTCACCACGCCGAACGACGCCCCGAGTTCGTCGCTGAAGAACAGCGGATCGTACCCGAACCCTCCCGCGCCCTCCGCCACCTCGAGAATCCGCCCAGCCGTCTCGCCGAGGGCGACCGCCTCCCCCGACCCGTCCACCCACGCCGCCGCGCACACGTAGCGCGCCGCGCGCGACCCGGCACCGTCGAGCGCCGCGAGCAGCCGCGCGTTGTTTGCGGCGTCCAGCGCCAGCCCGGACAAATCGGGCCGCTCGCTCCACCGCTTGCTGCGGACTCCCGGCTCGCCGCCCAGCGCCTCCACCGCGAGCCCGCTGTCGTCCGACAGCGTCGGCAGGCCGCTGCGCGCGTGGAAATAACGCGCCTTGGCCAGCGCGTTCTCGGCGAAGGTCGCCGCCACTTCCAGCGCATCCTCCTCGTCCGGTCGCTCGTCAATGCCGGCCGTGTCGAGGTCTACGGCGTCCCAGCCGTGCGCCGCGAGCATCGGGGCCAGCTCGCGCAGCTTCCCCGCGCTGCGCGTCGCCAGCAGCACGCGGCCGCGCCGGTTCACGCCAGGCCGAGGGCGCGCCGCTGGTGCGCGTCGAGCTCGACGATCGCCGAGCCGGCGAGCGCCAGCAGGGCGTCGAGTTGCGCCCGGTCGAACGTGCCGCGCTCGCCGGTGCCCTGCACTTCCACGAACTGTCCGCCGCTGCTCATCACCACGTTCATGTCCACCTCGGCACGCACATCCTCCTCGTAGGCGAGGTCGGTGCAGGCTACGCCACCGACGACGCCGACGCTCACCGCGGCCACGCGGCGCCTGACCGGCGACGATGTGAGGTGCCCCTCGCGCACCAGCCAGTCGAAGGCATCGACCACCGCCACGCAGGCGCCGGTGATCGCCGCCGTGCGCGTGCCGCCGTCGGCCTGCAGCACGTCGCAATCCACCTTGACGGTCCATTCGCCCCAGGCGAAGTCATCGAGCATGGCGCGCACCGACCGGCCGATGAGCCGCTGGATCTCCTGCGTGCGACCGCCCAGCTGGCCCCGCTCGCGCGCCGAGCGCGTGTGCGTGGCGCGCGGCAACATGGAATACTCGGCGGTGATCCAGCCCTCGCCCCGACCCTTCTTCCAGCCGGGCACCCCTTTTTCCACCGACGCGGCGCAGAGCACCCGCGTGTTGCCGAACGCACTCAGGCAACTCCCCTCGGCGTACGCCACGGCCTGCCGCTGCAGTGTCACGGGGCGCAGCGCCGACGGCGCGCGCCCATCCTGTCGAGACTCAGCCACCAGATCCTCGCAACTTGTTGATGATGCCGGAGGTCGATTGCCCCGGCGTGAGTGGAATGATCACCACGCGCCCGCCACGCGAGAGCACGTCGCTGGCGCCGACGACGTTTTCCGGCGTGTAGTCGCCGCCCTTCACGATGACGTCGGGCTCGAGGCGTCGCACGAGATCGCGCGGCGTGTCCTCGCCGAAGACCACCACGGCGTCGACGCACTCGAGGGCGGCCAGCACGTACGCGCGCTCGGCCTCGCTGGTCACCGGGCGCGTGGGACCCTTGAGGCGGCGCACCGACTCGTCGCTGTTGAGCCCGACCACGAGATGGGCGCCCTGCGTGCGGGCGCCCATCAATAAATCGACGTGTCCGGCGTGCAGCAGGTCGAAGACGCCGTTGGTGAAGACGAGCGGACCGGCCAGCGAGCGCCGCCAGCGCGCGGCTTCGTCCCAGGTGCGGATCTTGTCCGCGGGCGGGCGCGGACTCAGTACGCCCACTCGACGCGCGGCGCCAGCAGGATCTCCCGCGTGTAGAACGGAAGCTCGATGTTCTCGTAGTACTCCGTCCAGATGTACACGTGCTTGGCGCGGCGCCGCACGCGAATCTGCTTGGCGCCCTCGGGCAGGCCGAGCGAGTCGGCGAACAGGTAGAGGCGCTTCTTGATCACGCCGTCCGTGCGGCTGGCGGCGAAGCGCGCCTCTTGCGCCATGCGATCACGATACTGGAAGTAGTCCCAGTAGACCTGGCCGATGCCGACGGCGAAGTACCCGACCGCGGCAATCAGCAACAGCATCACCAGGCAGCCGATCTGCCCGACGCCCCGCCGTTTCCCCGTCACCATTGCGATTGCGCTCCTTCGATGACCTCGTTGACGATGCGGCCGATGGCCTGCTTGCGGCCATCGATTTCGGCCCGTTCGGAATACTCCCCCTCACCGGTAATGCCCTTCTTCTGCCAGAGCGTCTTGCCGAGCACCTGATCATAGATCTCGATGTCCACCATGACCTGCAGGCGCCGCCGGGATGCGCTGGCCTGCTGCGGGTTGGCGCTGTATGCCACCGGCACGTCGATCTCGTACTTGACGATGGTCCCGCGCACGATGACGCTGGCCTTCTCCTCGCTGGCGTCGCGGAGCCCGAGCCGCTTCTCGAGCCCTTCGCGCATGGCATCGGCAAACTCGCGCGTGATCTCGGGTGACGCCGTCTCGTTGGAGAACGGCAGCACGGCGATCGTCCGGACGTGCGAGGGGAGGCCGCCGCCGCTGAAGCCGTAGGCGCAGCCGGTCATGAGGAGCGCCGCGAACGCCAGTGCGCGACGCGCGACGCGGGAGTGCAGGGGAAGGGGCAGAGTCATTCGTTAAACGACGAGCGGGCCGCGTTCCAGCAACGCACGGATGTCGGCGGGAAGCGCCACGGGGCGCCCGTCGCGCGACACGGACACCAGCGTGGTGCCCACCGAGGCGATGACGGCGCCCGTGTCTCCTCGCGCAATCTCGTAGGCGAACTCGACGGCGCGCGACCGCACGCTCACCAGGCGGGTGGTGACACGCACGAGGTCGTCGTACCGTGCCGAGGCGTGCAGGCGCATGGTGACGTCGGTGACGGCAAGCAGGAGTCCCTGGCGCTCCATGTCCGCGTAGGACAGGCCGCGCGAGCGGATGTAGTCGGTGCGCCCGATCTCGCACCACACCAGGTAGTTGGCATGATACACCACGCCCATCTGGTCGGTTTCCGCGTACCGCACCCGGATCTCCGAAACCGAATCCTGCTCCGTCATGTCATCCCCACGCGTGGTGTGCCGCCCTCCGGGAGAAGTCTCCCGGGCGGCGCGGCGTTTGTAAAGGCCGCGCACGCGCGATACAATGTGGCGATGCCCGCGCACCTCGTCACGACGCTTCCCTCCCCCGCTTACGTCCTGTCCGACGCCCATCTGGGCGTGGCACCGGCCGAGCAGGAGCAGCTGCTCTGGTCGTTTCTCGGGCACGTTGCCGCAGAGGGAAGAGGCACAGTCATACTGAACGGGGACATGTTCGAGTTCTGGTTCGAGTGGGGGCACGTGGTGCCGCAGGTGGGGGTGCGCCTGTTGTCGGCCGTGGCGGCCATTACCGAGCGCGGAATTCCGGTGGTCTGGCTCAAGGGCAACCACGACTGCTGGGGGGGCGACGTGTTGCGCACCCAGAGTGGCGCCACGTACATCGACGGACCGTGGGCCGGCACGCTGGCCGGATGGCGCACGCACGTGGCCCACGGCGACGGGTTGCGACCGCGGCTCGATGCCGGGTACCGGCGGCTCCGCACGGTGATTCGGCATCCGTGGTCCATTCGGGCCTTTCGCTGGCTGCACCCCGACTGGGGGGCGGCGCTGGCCCGCGCCACGTCGCACACGAGCCGCAATGTGCGCCCACGCGACGGGGGCGAAGGATTGCGCGCCGTCGCCCACGAAACCCTCGGGGCGGATCGCGCGCTGGAACTGGTGATCTTCGGGCACACGCATCTCGCGCAACTGGAGCGCAAGTCGCGCGAGAGCGGGATCTACGCGAATCCCGGCGCCTGGCTCGACGCTCCCACCTTCCTGAAGCTCACGCCCGAGCGGGTGGCGCTGTGCCGGTGGGACGGCACGACCGAGATCGTGGACGCGTCGATCGACCGGGGCGCGACCTAGCGGACACGCCTACCGGTCGAGAAACGACCTAGCGGAATCGAACGGTCGCCACGACGGCCGCGCGTCCGTCGGGCGCCGTGCGCACCGCTACCCGCGCGGGCAGGTCCCACAACTGTGCGGCCACGAAGGCGTCGGCGCCGGAAAAGAGGTGGTTGAAGATGAGGACGGCGATCCAGTCCTCGTAGTGCGTGCGCCTGGCGCGCACCCGGGCCGCCGAATACCGGCTGACGTCCCAGGTGGCCACGACCGGACGGCCGTCGCCCCCGACCACCGGCTGGCCGGCGGCGTCCACCTGGTAGGTGGCCGGCAGGGAGTCACTGCGGAACTGACGGGCAAGCCGAAGGTCTTCGGCAGAGCGATGCACGAGCGCCAGGGCCAGCCCTTCGGTGAGGAAGAAGATCCCGCCCACGAACTGCCGGTCGAGCGCCGCCTGTCCGGCTCCCGGAACGAACAGCGAGTAGAGAAACGCCCGGCGCGGCGTGACGGGCGGCTTGAGCGCGGGCTGCACGCCGGTGGGCGCGCCGACGGGCGCCCCGGGCGCCTGCGCTCGAACCGGCGCAGCGAACGGAACCGCCAACACGACGAACGGCAGCGCGAGGGTGCGGAAGCGACGGAGCACGGTGAGAGGATACCCTGGAGACGGTTTCAGGTGCCGCGCCGAAAAGATAACCACCGCGCGAGCGCGCAGCGCCGGCGCCGGTGCAACGGCCGGAGACTTCGGTCGACGCGGCGCGTATTCAGCGGCGCGTATTCAGCGGCGCGTGCTCAGCGCCGCGACTTCCACGCCTTGTACTCTTCGGGCATGCACGTCGCGCACGGCCGGTACCCGGCGGCGCGCGCCGTCGCTTCGTCCACGAAGAAGACGCGCTGCTGCGCGTAGCTTCCACCGAGTGCGAGGGCGCGGCGCGCGGCCTTGCAGTCGAGGCGTCCATAGACGCGCCGGCGTCGATGCCCGCCGAGGGTCCCCGGCGTGGCGCTGGAGACGACGGAGCCGTCCGCGGCGATGAGGCGATAACGAACTGGTTCACTCATGAAGGGCGTGGGAGTAGGGGGTCGGCCTTTCTGCAGATTGCCGCGTACACGCTCAAGGATCCCGTTTCGCAGCGCCGACCGCGGACGTCCCGCGGCTCAGGTCACGACGCCGTGTGGCAATCCCCGCTGGCGGGAGCGTGTGGGAATCGAACCCACCAAGCCCGACGAAGTCGGGCCGCACTGGTTTTGAAGACCAGGAGGACCACCAGGCCCCATCCACCCCCACGGCGCGGCGCGGTCAGTCGACGACGAGGGCGGTTTCCTGCGGTGGCAGCACTTCGCCAATGCGCGCCGCGCCGTCGACCCGCTCAAGATACTCGGCAACGCGGCCGGACGGCACGGCCACCAGCAATCCCCCGGACGTCTGCGGGTCCACGGCGAGCGCGCGAGCCAGTGCGCTGACGCGGCTTCCCCAGCGCACTCGCGCCTCGACGTAACGCGCGTTGCGCGCGGCCCCGCCGGTCGTGACGCCTTCGGCAATGGCCAGCCGTGCCCCGGGAAGCTCGGGCAGCAACGCGCCGTCGAAACGCAGCGTGACCTTGCTGCCGCGCGCCACGTGGGAGGCGTGCCCGAGCAGACCGAAGCCGGTGATGTCGGTGGCGCAGCGCGCGCCGACTTCCACGGCAATCTCGGCGGCACGGGCGTTGAGGTGCACCATGCTGGCCACGAGCGACAAGGCGTGAGCGGCCGAAAGCGTTTCGGCCTTCATCCTGGTGGCGAGCACACCGGTGCCAAGCGCTTTCGTGAGCACCAGCACGTCACCCGCCCGGGCGCCGGCGTTCGACATCACCCGACCGGGATGCACAGTGCCGGTCACCGCCAGGCCGTACTTGACCTCGTCGTCGGAGATGGTGTGGCCACCGACGACGAACGCCCCGGCCGACCGCACGACGTCCTCCCCGCCCCGCAGGATGTCGGTGAGCACGCGCAGCGGCAGCTTGTCGTCGGGAAACGCGGCCAGCGCCAAGGCGGTGAGCGGCGTGCCCCCCATGGCGTAGATGTCCGACAGCGCATTCGCGGCCGCGATGCGCCCGAAGTCGTATGGATCGTCGACGATGGGCGCGAAGAAATCCACGGTCTGCACGAGCGCCAGGTCGTCGTGCAGGCGAAAGACCGCGGCGTCATCGAACGTGTCAGGTCCGACAAGCAGCCGTGGGTCAGTATGACGCGAGAGCGGCGCCAGCGCTTCGGACAGGTCCTCCGGACCCATCTTCGACGCTCAGCCGGCGCAGCGGGCGTAATGGGTGAGGCGGAAGATGTCGGCTTTGGTCATTTGATGAACCGGAATTCGGATGGCGGAATTGGAATTCGAACTCGGAATTCGAAGCGGAATGCGGGATTGGAAGCGGAACGTTCCCTAGGGCAGCTTGGCGACCAGCTCGATCTCGACCTGCGCGTCCTTCGGCAGGCCGGCCACCGCCACCGTGGAGCGCGCGGGGCGGCTGTCGCCGAGCGTGGCGGCATACACCTCGTTCACCCGGGTGAAGTCGTTCATGGTGCGCAGGAAGATCGTGGTCTTCACCACGTCCTTCCACGTGCACCCGGCCGACTGCAGCACCGCATGGAGGTTCTTGAGCACCTGCGCCGTCTGCACGCCGACGTCACCCTCGACGAGCGTCATCGTGGCCGCATCAAGCGGCGTCTGCCCGGCGCAGAACAGGAACCCGCCCGCCGCGATGGCCTGCGAGTAGGGACCGATGGCGGCGGGCGCAGAGTCGGAATGGTGGATATTGAGCATATGTGACTCGAGAGAAAGGATAGTGGTAGTAGGTAGGAGGTAGGAGGTAGGAGGTAGGTGCCAGGTGCCAGGTGCCAGGTGCCCGGATGATGCGACGTCATCCAGCTCCCAGCGCCTACCCCCTGGCATCTGTCTTCTTAGAACAGCCCCGTGATCGTCCCATCCGGCAGGACGGCCATGCGCTCGGCAGCCGGCTCCTTGGGCAGGCCCGGCATCGTCATGATGTCGCCGCACTGCGCCACCACGAATCCTGCGCCGGCGAGCGGATACACCTCATTCACCATCAAGCGGAAGCCCTTCGGCCGGCCGAGCTTGGCGGCGTCATCCGTCAGCGAGTACTGGGTCTTCGCCATGCAGATGGGGGTGCGGCCGAGTCCGTGCTCGGTGAGGTACTCGATGGCCTTCTCGGCCTTCGCCGTGTAATCGGCACCGTCGCCACCGTACACCCTGGTGACGATCGCATGGATCTTCTCCTTGATCGGGAGCTCGGCATCGTAGATCGGGGCGAACTTCGCCTTGCCCTCGGCGAGCACCTCGAGCACCTGGCGCGCCAGGTCTTCCCCGCCCGCGCCGCCGTGCGAGAACACCTCGCACAGCGCCACGCGCACGCCGGCGCGCCGGGCGCAGTCCATGACCAGCTTCAGCTCGGCGTCGGTGTCCGTCGCAAACCGGTTCATCGCCACCACCACCGGCAGCCCGTACTGCTGCATGTTGGCGATGTGATGCTCGAGGTTGGGGAGGCCGCGCTCGAGCGCGCCGACGTCCTCCTTGGAAAGGTCCTTCTTGTTGGCGCCGCCGTTCATCTTGAGGGCGCGGATGGTGGCGACGACCACGGCCACCTCGGGATTCAGCCCGCCGAAGCGGCACTTGATGTCGAGGAACTTCTCGGCGCCGAGGTCGGAGCCGAAGCCGGCTTCGGTGACGACGACGTCGCCGAGCGCCAGCGCGGCGCGCGTGGCGAGGATCGAGTTGCAGCCGTGGGCGATGTTGCCGAACGGCCCGGCATGAACCAGCGCGGGTCCGCCCTCGAGCGTCTGCACGAGGTTCGGCCGGATGGCATCCTTGAGCAGGAGCGCCATGGCGCCCGCCGCCTTCAGTTCGCGGGCACGCACCGGATGGCGTGACGGCCCCGAGGTGCTGCCGACGACGATGTCGCCGCAGCGGCGTTCGAGGTCGGCCGGGCTGGTGGCGAGCGCGAGAATGGCCATGATTTCACTGGCCGGCACGATGACGAATCGCTCCTCGCGGGGAACGCCGTCCATGGGGCCGCCGAGGCCGATGATGACCTTGCGCAATGCGCGGTCGTTCATGTCGATCGTGCGCGGCCAGGTGATGCGGCGCGTGTCGATGCCGAGCGCGTTGCCCTGCTGCAGGTGGTTGTCGAGCATCGCGCTGAGCAGCGAGTGCGCGCTGCTGATGGCGTGAAAGTCGCCGGTGAAGTGCAGGTTGATGTCGTCCATCGGCAGCACCTGCGAGTAGCCGCCGCCGGCGGCGCCACCCTTGACGCCGAAGACGGGACCCAGCGAGGGCTCGCGAATGGCGAGCACCGCGTTGGTGCCCAGCCGGCGCAGGGCCTGGGCGAGTCCCACCGACGTGGTCGTCTTGCCCTCGCCGGCGGCGGTCGGGTTGATGGCGGTGACGAGCACCAGGCGCCCCTTGGCGGGACGCTGGGTGATTTCGAGGTTGATCTTCGCCTTGTACTTGCCGTACAGGTCGAGATCATCCTCGCTGAGTCCGAGGTCGGCCGCGACGTCGCGGATGTGACGGAGCTTCGCGCGCTGGGCGATTTCGATGTCGGTGGGGACGACGATGTGCGGATCGTGGGGCATATAGGAGACGGTAGACGGTAGACGGTAGACGGTAGACGGTAGACGGTAGACGGTGGTGATGGGTCTACAGGGAGAGCGGAAGATTGAAGCAGCGCATGGTGTTCGCAGTGAGTACGCTGCCGAGGCGGTCGGCGCTGAGCCCTCGCGCCTCGGCGAGCCTGGTCACCGTGTGACTGACCCACGCCGGCTCGTTTCGAATGCTGCGATTCGGCGCGGGGGCGAGGTACGGCGCATCGGACTCGACGAGCAGGCGATCGGCGGGCGGGAGTCGCAGGAGCGCGTCGTCCGTCCAGTTCTTGAACGTGATGACGCCGGAAAACGACAGGTACCACCCGGCGGCCAGCGCCACCTCGGCCAGCGAGACGGGCCCCGTGAAGCAGTGCAGGATGCCGATGACGCCGATGGTGCCCGCCTCGTGGATCATGGCGGCGGTGTCGTCGACGGCGTCGCGCGTGTGCACGACCACCGGCAAGTGCAACTCGGCGCCGAGCGCCAACTGCTCGGCAAAGGCCCGGCGCTGCAGCTCGCGCGGCGAGTTGTCGTAATGGTAGTCGAGCCCGCACTCGCCAATGGCCACCGCGCCCCGCGCTGCCGCGGCGCGCAGCAACTCGACGTCACGACGCGGCTCGAACGACGCCGCCTCGTGCGGATGCACGCCCGCGGTGTGCCAGATGAAGCGCGGGTGCCGCGCGGCGATCTCGCGCGCGCGTTCCGCGGCGGCAATCGACTCGCCAATGCAGACGAGCGCCACGGCGCCGCTGACGCGCGCGCGCTCGATGGCTGCCTCGCGATCGGCGTCGAACGCCGGGTCGGCGAGGTGGCAATGCGAATCGATGAACGCCGGCATTTCGGACAATCTAGGGCGCGTACCCGCTGCTCGACAGCCGACGTTCGCCGCCCTCGGGTAGGAGTATCTCTCACGAAGACCGGAGGAAAACGGAGGACGCGAAGGCTGCAAGACACTTGAGGGGGCCTGGGCGGACGGTACTGTCTCGCCGAGCCCCCTTCAAAGTTGTTGCAGTCTCCGTG
>JBBTJT010000024.1:10067-16146 GCA_038059315.1 Gemmatimonadota bacterium | reverse complement strand
CAGTCCTGATCGCCCTTCCCATCGCCTCTTGACGGACTACCTCAGATAGCTTCGTATTGCTCCGGTCTTCGTGAGAGACCCTCGGCACTCCTGCGCTTCCCTCCGGTCTTCGTGAGAGACCCTCGGCACTCCTGCGTTGCGCGCGTGGTGGCCGGCCCCACTTCGCGCTAGATTCCGCGCGGCCGCGAAATGCGCGACCCGCCACGTTTCCCGTGCCCCTGCCCGCATGCGCAGTACGCTCTTCGCCGTCGTCCTTGGTGCGTTGCCGCTGGGCGCCGAGGCCCAGCAGCCGCGGCCGGTGATTTCCATCGCCGCGGCCATCAGGAGCCTGGACTCCGGCGACACGGTGACGGTGGCCGGGCGCGCCACCGCGGGCACCGGCCAACTCCAGTCGACCGTGTTCGACATCGCGCTCGAGGATTCGAGCGGCGGCATTCGCGTCTTCTCGCGCACGCTCGAAGCCAACGTGCGGGTTGGCGACAGCGTCGTGACCACGGGCATGGTGAAGACGTACCGCGGCAACGTCGAGATCATCGGCACGTCGCTGGCCGTCGTCCCCGGCGAGCGCCTGGTCATGGCGCCGGTCCCGATCGTCGTCGATCACGAACTGCTGCCCCGGTATTCGGGGCGCCTGGTGCGCGTGCGCGGCCGCGTGGCCGGCTTCGGCAAGAGCGAAGGCGGCCAGTACCTGCGGCTGCGCGACCTGAATCCCGACGCCACCGGGACCCTCACCATCTGGGTGCCGTCGAATCATGGCGAGCCCATCGACCTGTCGCGCGTGCAGTACGAGGACAGCGTCACCGTGTCGGGCATCATCTCGTCGTATCGCGACAACACCGATGATCCGCTGGTCTGGCAGATCGTGCCGCGCACGCGCGACGACGTGAACGTGCCGCAGCGTCGTGGCGGCCTGCCCGTGAAATGGCTGTACGTCGCCCTGGCCATCTCGCTGTTGGCCGCCGCCTGGCTGTACACCGGACGCTACCGGACACACGCGCAGGTGCGCGGCCTGCGCGAAACCGAGGCTCGCTACCGCCAGCTGCTGGCGCTGTCGCCCGATGCCGTCATCGTCCATGCCGAGGGGAAGGTGCGCTTTGCCAACCTCGCAGCGGCCAACCTGCTGGGGTGCGCGAGTGAGGAGGCGCTCAGCGGCCGCACGCTGCACGACTTCGTGCCCGCGGAGTTTCGCGAGGTGCTCGACGCGCCGCCGTCGGTGGCCAGCGACGCGAAGGCGCGCCGCGTGCGCGGCCAGCTCAGGAGCAGCACCGGGCGGCTGGTCGACGTCGAGCTGACGGCCAGCCCCTGCTTTTACCTCGACCGCCCGGCCATCGTGGTGCTGGCGCGGGACATCACGCAGCAGATTCGCTATGAGCGCGACCTGCATGCGCTGGCGCTGGTGGACGAACTCACCGGGCTGGCCAACCGGCGCGGGTTCGCGTTCTTCGCCGAGGCCGAGGTGGCGCGGGCGCGTCGCGAGCAGCGCAGCCCGGTGGTGGTCTTTGCCGACATCGACCTCCTGAAGCAGATCAACGACTCGCACGGCCACGCGGCCGGCGACGTGGCCATCAGGCTGGTGGCGCAGGCGTTCAAGAGCATCCTGCGCGAATCGGACATCGTGGCGCGCTGGGGCGGCGACGAGTTCGTGGCGCTGATCGGTGAAGGCGGCGAGGCGGCTGCGGCCCACGTGGCCGCGCGACTTGCCGGCGCCATCGCGGCGTTGCGCCCGCCGGGCGTCACCTACGCCGTGCGCGTCAGCGTCGGTGTCACTTCGCTCGACCCGACGCTCCCGCTCGCCGATGCCATCGAGCGCGCCGACGCCGAGTTGTACAAGACGAGGGGCGCGCGCAACAGCGGGGAGTTTCGGGCGTGAGGCACGACGGCCAGCGCGGGGTGCGGGGTGCGGGGAGGGCCCCGATACCTTCCGCCCTCAGCATCGTCAGTTCAATGATGCTCGACACCCTTCGCCACTTCATCCGCCAGCGACGGTCGGTGGAACTTTCGGCTGCGCCCAAGGAATCGCCGCACGACGAGATTCAGCTGGCGGCTTCGGCGTTGCTGCTGGAACTCGCATATTCCGACGGGGATTTCACCGCTCCCGAGCGCGCCCACATCGAGTCGGCGCTCAGCCGTCATTTCAACCTCGAGCTCGCCGACATCCAGGCGCTGCTGGCCCTTGCCGATGAGGAACGCCGCAGCGCCATCGACAGTTTCCAGTTCACGCGGCTCATCAAGGAGCACCTCGATACCGGCCAGCGCGTGGTGCTGGCCGAAGTCATGTGGGGCGTGATCCTGGCCGATGGCCAGCTCGCCGACCGCGAAGCGATTCTGGTCCGCAAGCTCGCCAACCTGCTGGACGTGGAGCCGGGGTACCTGACGGAAGCGCGGCGACGGGCGACGCCCCCCAAGCCGCACCACTGAACGCGCGCTACATCGCGTCGGTGTTCTTCAGCAGCCGCTCGAAGAACCGGATGGCCATGACGAAGCCGTCCACCCCCACGCGCTCGTTGGTGCCGTGGGCCCGCGTCAGCGCATCAGCAGTCGCGGGCGCGGCAAGGAACCGGAAGGTCTGGTTGCTGAGCTCGGACCAGGTGCGCGCGTCGGTGCCCCCCACCACAAGGTATGGCGTGACCACGAGGTTCGTGTCGGGGTAGACCTCCCGCAGCGACTTCTCCAGCGCCTTGAATCCGGCACCGTTGGGGTCGCTGACTGCCGACGGTTCCGTCTTGAACCCGACGGCCTCGATCTTCACCCCCGTGTCGCCGATGACCTGCCGCACCCGCTCGGTGACGCTGGCGATGCTCTCGCCGGGACGAATGCGCAGGTTCACCGTCGCCGTGGCATCGATGGGAAGGACGTTGGTCTTGACCCCGCCGCGGACGATCGTCACGGCCGTCGTGGTGCGCAGCATCGCCGCGCCCGAGGGCTTGGCGGCCATGCCCTTGTTGACCAGCGGGCCGAAGAGCCAGAGGTTGCTGAGCGCCAGCCGCTTGCCGTAGGACATGCCGCCCCGCAGCCGCACCATCATCTCCCTGGTGGGCCCGTCGAGCACCAGCGGGAACGGTGACGCCTCGAGCCTCGTGATGGCGGTTGCCAGTTGGCCGATGGCGGTGTGCGCGGGTGGCGTGGACGAGTGCCCGCCGGCGCCCTTGACGGTGAGCTGCAGCGAGAGGAAGCCCTTCTCCGACGCGCCGACGAGCGCGACGGTGCCATTGGTGCCGACCAGCGACCCGGGAACGATGGCGCCACCCTCGTCGACGACGAGCGCCGGTCCCTTGATGCCGCGCTGGACGAGCGTCGCCTTGATCGCGCGCGCACCGCTGCCGCCGACTTCCTCGTCGTGGCCGAATGCCAGGTAGACGGTGCGCTTCGGGTGGAACCCGCCGCGCAGGGCGCCTTCCGTCGCCTCGAGGACGGCCATCACCGACACCTTGTCGTCCAGCGTGCCGCGACCCCACACGAAGCCATCGGCGACGACGCCGCCAAACGGCGGCTGTTCCCACTTGGCCTCGGTGCCCGGGATGACCGGCACGACGTCGAGATGCCCCATGAGGACCACCGGGGCCAGCGTCGTGTCGGTGCCCGGCCAGGTGTAGAGCAGCGACAGCCCGGCCACCGTTTCGCGCGTCAGCTGCGCGTGCACGAGCGGAAAGCTCGTGCGCAGGTGCTCGTGCAGCGCGCGGAAGGCCGCGCTGTCCGTCGTCTGGGTCCCCTCCTCGTAGCTGATGGTCGGGAACCTGACCGCCGCGGCGAACCGCGCCACCGCTCCAGCCGAATCGACGGCCACGGCAACCTGTGCCACCGGTGACGCCGTGGCGGTGCCGGACAGGCGCGCGGTGTTGACCACCAGCACGAGGACGAGCAGGACCACGAGGCCAAGGACTGCGAGAAGGAGCTTTTTCATGAGGATGGGGAGTGAGGTCACCGCAATACTGGCACGCACACGACACCGGCGCCAACGAGCGCGGTCAGGAATGCCACGCCGTCATCGCCAATCGCAATCACCCATCGAAATCCGAAATCGCCATCCGGAATCCCAATCCACGATCTCAAGCGGCGCCGTAGCCGCCGCCCCCCGGCGTCTCGATGGTCAGCACGTCTCCCGCCTTCATCTCAATCCGGCACTTCGACGGCAGCGGCTCGCCGTTGAGCAGGTTGCGCCCCGTCGCGCCGTCGCCGCCGCCGTGCGAGCCGCGCGGCGCGCGCACGCGCCGCTCGGTGAGCAGCGTCACCGTGCACCGCTCCAGCACACGGTAGCGGCGAACGACTCCTTCACCTCCGTGTTCCCTGCCCCTGCCTCCGGACCCTCGTCGGATGGAGTATTCGTCCACACGCAGGGGGTACGCCTGCTCCAGCGACTCGATGGGCGTATTGCGCGTGTTGCTCATCCCCACGTGCACAGCACTCGGCCCAGGCCCCTTGGCGCTCGCCCCCTGTCCGCCACCCAGCGTTTCGTAGAAGGTCCACCCGGCGCCGCCGAAGGTGACGTTGTTCATCGTCCCCTGCCCCTGCGCCGGCGCAGCCACCCCGGCATTGGCCAGCGCGGCAAACAGCAGGTCGGTGATGCGCTGCGATGTCTCCACGTTGCCCGCGGCGACGGCACTCGGCCACCGGGCGGCAATCAGGCAATCGTCGGGCGTCACGATCTCGATGGGCCGGGCGATGCCGTCGTTGGTCGGGACGTCGTCGTCGAGCAGCGAACGCAGCACGAAGAGCGCGGCGGCGCGCGCCACGGCCACCGGACAATTCACGTTGCCGCGCACCCGCGGGCTCGTGCCGGCGAAGTCGAGCGTCAGGCGGCCGTCGCGCACCCGCAGGCGCACCCGCAGCGGCACCAGCGCGTCGGTGACTCCATCACCCTCCAGAAAATCCTCTGCCCCTGCCTCGATGTCACCAAGCTCGCGCAGCCGGGCCACCGCGCGACGCTCGGAATAGTCGAGCAGCGCCGACGCGCCGGCTTCCACGTGCGCCACTCCCTCGCGCGCGCGCAGCGCGAGCCAGCCGGCGGCACCCGCCCGGCAGGCCGACTGCTGCGCCGCCAGGTCGCCGCGACGCTCGTCCGGCGTCCGCACGTTGGCCAGCACGAGGGCGAGCAGCGACTCATCGAGCACGCCGCCGGCGACCAGCCGCACCGGAGGGAGCACGAGGCCTTCCTGCACCAGTTCGGTGGCGCCGAACGGCATCGACCCTGGGCTCATGCCGCCGACGTCGGCGTGGTGCGCGCGCACGGCGGCGAATCCGGCAGTGCGCCCGCCTTCGTCGATGGCCTCGACCATCGTCAGGTCGGGAAGGTGCGAGCCGCCGTGGTACGGGTCGTTGAGGAGGAACACATCGCCGGGGCGCGGCCCGCGCGCGCGCACCGCTCGCACCGCCTCGGGCATCGCGCCCAGGTGCACGGGAATGTGCGCCGCCTGGGCAATCATCCGTCCATCCGGATCAAAGAGTGCGCACGAGGCGTCGCGCCGCTCGCGGATGTTTGGCGACAGCGAACCCCGGGTGAGCACGGCGCCCATTTCCTCGGCGATCATGGCGACGCTCGAGGCAAAGACCCGGATGGCCAGGGGATCGAAGCCGCTCACGGCGCGCGCTCCAGCATCCAGCCGCCCAGCGCCACCGCGCGGGCCGTCCAGCCGTTCGCCACGAACAGCGTGGCATCGGGGAGGGTGATCACCGCCTCGCCGGCCACCTCGGCGTCGCACGGCGACCCATCATCGACGAGCGCCTGGCTGTTCCACGCGCTCACGCCGTGCCGCGCGAACCTCACGACCTCGGCCTGTGCGCTGGCGGTATGTCGTACGGCCACCACTTCGACCTCGCGCTCGAGCACGAAGCCATAGCGCACCCGGTGCCGTTCGGCAAAGTGCCGGGCGATGGCCGGGCCGTCCTCACCCGGGGTGAACGGCACGTCGAGTTCGTACCCCTGCCCCACGTAGCGGGTGCGCGCCGTCCAGGCGCGCACCGCGCCTTCCACCTGCGCGGCGAGTGCGGCGGCGAGCGTGCGCACGCGCTCCACATCGAGCGCGCCGGTGCGCTGCATGACGCTGGCCGCCACCTGTTTCACCCTCGCCCGCGCCGGATCGCC
>JBBTJT010000024.1:2613-10057 GCA_038059315.1 Gemmatimonadota bacterium | reverse complement strand
CCCGGCGTTCGGGCGCCATGGCCAGCCCCAGCGCGCTCAGCACGCCGGCATGCGGCGGCACCAGCACGCGCGTGGCGCCAATGAGGTCGGCCAGCGCGCAGGCGTGCAGCGGGCCGCCGCCGCCGAAGGCCATGAGCACGCAGCTGCGCGGGTCGACGCCGCGGTCCACGCTCACCCGCCGCAGCGCCCGCGCCATCTCGGCATCGGCGATGTTGAGCATCGCCAGGGCCGTACGCTCCGTCGACGCACCGAGCCCG
Source organism: Gemmatimonadota bacterium (assembly GCA_038059315.1). Classification (GTDB taxonomy): domain Bacteria; phylum Gemmatimonadota; class Gemmatimonadetes; order Gemmatimonadales; family Gemmatimonadaceae; genus PNKL01. The sequence goes on along the minus strand of JBBTJT010000024.1, from coordinate 9,800 downwards.
TGCGACAGCGTTTCGATGGCCCGCCGCGCACCATCGACATTCAGCGCCACACCACCGCTCATGCGATGCGCGACGATGCGCCCGAGCACGAGATTGGCGTCGGTCACCGTGGGTTGCGTGCCGCCGCGTCCGAACGCCGCCGGGCCGGGCATGGCGCCGGCGCTGCGTGGTCCCACCCGGAGCGCCCCGCCGTCGTCAATCCAGCCGATGGAGCCGCCGCCGGCCGAGACCGTGTCGACCAGCACCCGGGGCAAGGCGATGGGCACGCCGGCCACCTCGCCACCCGACTCGACCAGCGGCTCGCCGTCGAGAATGAGCCCGGAGTCGGCGCTGGTGCCGCCGATGTCGATGGTCAGCGCGCGATCGAAGCCCGCCGCGCGCAGCACGGCCGCCGCGCCCACCACGCCGCCGGCCGGCCCCGAGAGCGCCAGCGCGGCAGCCGCACTCGCCGCCTCGGTCGCCGTGCGCATGCCGCCGCCGGACGTCATCACGCTCGGCGCCGGATGCCCGCGCCGCGCCACCGTCTCGCCGAGGCGCGCGAGGTACCGCGCTACGGCTGGCCGTGCATAGCCTTCGGCGACGGCTGTTGCCGTGCGTTCGTATTCGCGGATTTCCGGCAGCACCTGATGCGCGCAGACGACCTGCTTGTCGGGCAGCGCCACGGCGAGCGCCTCGGCAAGGCGGCGCTCATGCGAACCGTCGGCGTAGGCGTGCAGCAGCGACACCACCACCACTTCGGGACGGCGCGCCACGACCTCGGCGACGACGCGCGCGATTTCGGCGTCGGTGAGCGCGAGGCGCACGCCCTCCGGTTCGATGCGCTCGCCGACCGCAACGACGTCTGCTGTCGCCACGAGCGGGACCGCGTGATGCAGCGACAGGTCGTACAGCGAGGCACGCTCCTGACGCCGCAGTTCGAGCAGGTCGGTCGCGCCAGCAGTGGCACACAGCACCACGCGCGCGCCGCGCCGCTCGAGCAGCAGGTTGGTCACCACCGTGGTGCCGTGGGCAATGCGGGTCACTGTGCCCGGCAGGGCGCCGAACGCGTCGAGGGAAGCGGCCACTCCCACGCTCTGGTCGGCGGGCGTGCTGAGCACCTTGCGCGTGACCACGGTGCCACCGGCTTCGATGGCCGCAAGGTCGGTGAACGTTCCGCCGACGTCGATGCCGATGGCGCTGTTCACGCGCGCCTTCCGCCGATGAGCGTCAGCGCCGGGACGAGCAGCCCCAGGTAGATCATCGTCGGTGCGAAGGCTGCGGCCACGGCGCTGTTGGACTGCCCGGTGGCGCCGGTGACGGCGATCGCCAGCGACACCAGCGCACACAGGGCGCAGAACGCGGCCAGCCAGCGCGCCGCGCCGGCACCGCGTCCCGTGACCACGGCGCGCGGCACCAGCCACGCCGCGGCCAGCGCCACGGGCGAGAGCAGGAGCACGTTCCAGTTGTCGTACCAGAAGACGTGCGCCGAGAAGAGCTCCATGAACAGGACCAGCGTGCCGAGCAGGCCGGTGAGGGCGTACCAGACGGCCGACACCGCGGCGACGACGACGCGCGCCGAGCGCTGTGCCCCGTGCCAGCGCCCGCGCAGCGCGCTGAGGAATGCCAGGCCGCCGAAGAGCGCCAGCGGCACCAGCGCACCGAGTGCAAACACCACGTACAGTCCGGGAAACACCAGCGGCGCCGGCGCCTCGGCTGCCCGGGCGGCGTCGAACAGCAGTCGCTCGCTCGCCACCAGCCTCACGGCGGCGGCATTCGGTCCGGGGAGCACGACGCCGCGCAGCCGGTCGCGCAGTCGCATGGGCACGTAGGCCTCATCCCACGCCGACATGCGCGTGTCGGAGCGCGGGCCAAGGGCAACGTCGATGCCCAGCCGGCTCAGCGCCGCTTCCTCGGTGAGGCGCAACGCTTCGCTGCGGAACGAATGATCACCCAGCGAGTCGGTCCAGGCGCGCTTGAGCGCGCCGCCCAGCACGGTGTCGAGCGCATCGCGCACGCGGGTGGAGCAGTTGTCGCGGAAGTAGTCGTACCGGTAGTACTTGTTGTCGTCGAGCGCATTCCAGCGCACGAACTGCAGCAGCTGGGACTTTTTCGCGGCGCTGAGGTTGAGCACCTGCTCCTCGGCGCTGCGGTTGTTCTCGCGGTAGTACGCCAGCAGCGGTTCGGTCTGGAACCCTTCCATCCAGTAACGCGAGTTGCCGCTGAGGAACCGCCCGAGGAAGTTCGGCTCGTCGAACGAGAACATGCCCCAGTTCCACGAGACGTCGAGCGCGCCCAGCGGGTCGCGAATGCGAATGGCATTGTGGCCGAAGCGCTCGAACACCGGGTCGCCCTGCCCGAACGTGAGCAGCGACACCTGGAGGCGCGATGACGCCGCGGTGTCCGCGGGCGCCTGCGCCGGCAACGCAGCGGTCGCCGCGATTGCGACGGCACCGAGGAGGAGTCGCAGCGGCGTCATTGGGTGAGCGCTTGGTCCGTTCATCTGGTCAGTAGGCCGGGCCGACATCGGTGCCGGGATAGTACGTGCGCAGGATGGTCCTGAAGTCCTGCCCGGCGCGGGCGCGCCCGATCGCCCCCCACTGGCACATGCCGATGCCGTGGCCCCATCCATTGCCGCGAATGATCAACCGTCGCAGCGAGCCGTCGGCTCCCGTCTCGGGTTCGACGGAAAAATACGTGCTGTTGAGGATCTCGCCACCATTCGGGCGCAGGACGTAGCGCACATCGTTGCCGCGCAGCGCGAACCGGCCGGCGTCGGTCTCGATGACCAGGCGCCCCACCCGCCCGCTGGGCGTGCGCGCCTCGACGGTGACGGCGCGGGCGTGCCCCGGTCCGGAAGCCGGCACGGACGTGTAGGTGCGCAGGTACTGGCGCAGTGCGCCGTCGAGCTCCGACGATTCGAGCGTGCGGGTCCAGGCGAAACGCGGCGCCGGGTCGCAATAGTAGCGCTGCGTGCCCGGAATGCGGTCGCTGACCCGGCGCAAGTAGGCCGCGCCGCCGGAGCGCCACACCTCGTCGGCACTGGCCGATTCGCCGCCGCAGGAGGCGGAATACGGTGCATCGACGGTGCGCCCTCCGTACTTCAGCACGAGGCCGGCGGTGGCGGCCACCGCGGCGTCGGCGAATGGCCGCTCACCGTCCATGCCACCGTACACCTGGTCCGACGTCCCCGCCACCACGTCGTAGTTGGCGTGGCGCGCCGCCGTGCCGCCGGCGGCGGCGAGCCGGACGAACGTGTAGCTGCGCGCGGCCACGGCCTGCGCCTGCACCGCCGCCTGTTCGGCCGAGCTCCGCGATCCACCAATCTCCAGCGGTACGACTCCGCGCAGGTACTGTTCCACGCCCAGCACATTCACGACCATCACGCTGATGCCGTCATCGGACGGAAAGAACCGGAGCACGCCGCGATATCGCTTGCCGTTGAACAGCACCTGGTCGTCCTCGCGATCGGTGCGCAGGACGAGCGGCGCCAGGCTCCACGCGCTGGTGAAACCGTCGGAGCGAACGGCGCGCAGCTGTCCCGCGCGCTGCTCAAGCACCCAGGTTTCGCCGGGACGCCCGCGCAGCAGCACGCTCTCCCGGTCGTCGAAGAGGCGCCAGGCGCCGGTGGCCGCCACTCCGGGAAAGCTTGCGGCCGTGGCGAGCGCCACGCGCACATCGCGGTCCCCCTCGCGCCGAAGGTCCGGCGCCTCGTCACGCGGCATCTCCTCGGCGCGCTGGACCGGCGGCTTGGCCGCGACCGTGTCCGGCACGGTCCGCGGCGGACCGATCACACGGATGGGCTCCTTCACGGGCACACCCAGGCGCGTCGTGACGCACGCGCCGATGAGCACGAGCGCGCCGGCCGCCGAGAGCCGGCGCCAGTTCAGCGGCGGCATGTCACCGCAGCCATTTCACCGTCGCCATTTCACCGGCCGAAGCTCCCGACGCTGCTTGCCATCACCGGCAGCGCGCGCGTCCGCGACGGCGCGGCCTCCACCGGGGCATCGTCCACCGAGAGCACGCGCGCGCGGAAGTCGTAGTCGTCCACGACCTCCAGCACCTCCACCTCGGCAAAGCGCCCCGCCGGCACGTCGCGGTCGAGCCAGGTCACGCCATCGATGTCGTCGGCCTGCCAGGGGAGGCGTCCCGACGCCGGTTGCTCGCCGTCATCCGGGCGCTGCACGAGCACGCGCGAGCGCGCGCCGAGTCGCGTCTCGTAGCGTTCGGCCGTGATGTGCCGCTGCAGTTCCTGCAGCCGTTCGAGCCGGTGGCGCTTCACGTCCTCGGGCACGTCGTCGGCCATCTGCGCGGCGCGCGTGCCGTCCTGCGGCGAGTAGGTGAAGGCGCCGACGCGCTCGAAGGCGATCTCCTGCAGGAACTCGAGCAGCTGCTCGAAGTCGCCGTCGGTCTCGCCGGGGAAGCCCACGACGCAGGTGGTGCGAATGGCCAGTTCCGACACGGCATCGCGAAAGCGCGCCACCTTCTCGCGAATGGTCTTCTTCCGCTCGGGGCGGCGCATGCGCTCGAGCACCACGTCCGACGCGTGCTGGATGGGCATGTCGAGATAACGCACGATGCGCGGTTCGCTGGCGATGACTTCGAGCAGCGCCGGCGTGATCCCCGCCGAATAGAGGTACATGTTGCGGATCCACGGGATCGACGTCTCGCGCACCAGCGCCTTCAGTACTTCCGGCAGGCGCGCGCCATCCTGGCGGTCGCGCCCGTAGTGGGCGACGTCCTGCGCCACGAGGCTGATCTCGCGCGCCCCCTGCATCTCGAGCAGTTGCGCCTCGCGCACGATGTCGTCGAGCGCGAACGACCGGTGCCGGCCGCGCATCAGCGGGAGGGCGCAGAAGGCGCAGCCGTGATCGCACCCTTCGCTGATCTTGAGGTAACGCACCCACGGTGTGTCGCCCATGTAGAGGCGGACGCCCGGGTGCTGCGTCTCGGGGTCGCCGATCAGCCCGCGGGCGTGCAGTTCGGACACCAGCCGGTCGGTCTCGGACGCGCCGAGGAAGAGGTCCACCTCGGGGAGCGCGTCGCGCATCTCGCCCTTGTGCCGCTCCACCATGCAGCCCACGGCCACCAGCGCCTGGCAGGCGCCGTCGGTCTTGTACTGCGCGGCCTCGATGATCGCGTCGAGCGACTCGCGCTTGGCGGCGTCGATGAACCCGCACGTGTTGACCACGATCAGCTCGGCCAGGTCGAGCGCCTCGACGGGTTCACCGCCGTGCGCGCGCAGCTCGGCGCTGTAGCGTTCGCTGTCGACGGTGTTCTTGTCGCAGCCGAGGGTCAGGACGGCGAATTTCAATTGCGAAGGGCTGGCTTGGGGCGGGCGGTCAGGGAACCTTGAAAACTAGTCCGATTGCCGAGACGGTGTGAGGCTCCATTCCGGGCATGGTGTGGCTCGGACGCGCTGGTCTCTCACGAAGACCGGAGGAGGACGAAGGACACTGAGGCTGCAACAACTCTAAAGGGGACTCGGCGGACGGTACTCTCCGCCGAGCCCCCTTCAAAGGTGTTGCAGTCTCCGCGTCCTTCGTATCGCTCCGGTCTCCGTGAGAGACCCCTTTACCGATAGTTCCCGAACTTGAGCTCCACCCCGAAGTCCTGCGAGCGCAGCAGCGCCATAGCCGACTGCAGCGCGTCCTTGTCCGGCCCGCTGATGCGCACCTGGTCGCCCTGGATGCTCGCCTGCACCTTCTTGAGCTTGGCGTCCTTGATGGCCGCCGAGACCTTCTTGGCCGTCTCGATGTCGAGCGCCTGCTTCAGCTTGATCTCGCGCCGCAGCGTGTCGCTCCCCGACGGCACGTCCTCGCCGACGTCCAGGTTCTTCACCGGCACGCCGCGCTTGACCAGCTTCGACAACACGATGTCGTACAGCGCGCGCATGCGCATGTCGTGATCGGTGTGCAGGCGAATCACGCCGTCGGCGCGCGCGAACTCGATGGTGAGGACCTTGGCGTCCTTGAAGTCGTAGCGCTGGGCCGACTCCTTGTGCGCCTGGTTGACGGCGTTGTCGACTTCCTGGAGGTCGACACCGGTCGTGACATCAAACGAGTATGAAGAGGCCATGGTCGGATTCGGGTCGGATTCCGGATTCGGATATCGGATTGCGATTCAGGATTGCGATTGAAGATAGCGATTCGCGACAAATGCGAGAGGGCGCGGAGACCCTCCCCCGCGCCCTCTGTCGTATTCTGTCGCACTCTGTCGCACTCTAGTTCCCCAGATAACTCTCCAACGCCTTCGCCCGGCTGATGTGCCGCAGCCGGCTGAGCGCCTTCTCCTTGATCTGGCGCACGCGCTCGCGGGTGATGTTCAGCACCTCGCCGATTTCCTCGAGCGTCATCGGCTCCGCTTCATCCAGCCCGAAGTAGAGGCGCAGGATCTTGGCCTCGCGTTCCTTGAGCCCCCGCAGCGCCTCCTGGATGGACTCGGTGAGCGCCTTCTCGAACGTCTCCTCGTCGGGCGTGCGCCCTTCGGTGTCGGGCAGGTAGTCGAGCAGGCGGTTGTCCTCGCCCGGCGACATCGGCGCGTCCAGCGACAGGTACGTCTGCGAGATCAGCATCGTCCGGGCGACTTCTTCCTCGGTGATGTCCATGCCGTCGGCAATCTCGCTGTGCGTGGCCTCGCGCCCCAGTTCCTGCAGCAGCGCACTCGCCCGCTTGCCGATGCGGTGCAGCGTGCCGGCCCGGTTGAGCGGCACGCGCACGATGCGCGACTGCTCGGCGAGCGCCTGGAGGATGGCCTGCCGGATCCACCACACGGCGTAGGAGATGAACTTGATCCCCTTGGTCTCGTCGAACTTGCGGGCGGCGCGGATAAGGCCGAGGTTGCCCTCGTTGATCAGGTCGCTGAGGGCCACGCCCTGATTCTGGTATTTCTTGGCGACCGAGACGACGAACCGCAGGTTGGAGCGCACCAGCTTGTCGAGCGCTTCCTGCTCGCCGGTCCGGATGCGCTGCGCGAGGTCGACCTCGTCCTCGCGCGAGATCAGCGGAAAGACGCTGATGTCGCGCAGATACTGGTCGAGCGACCCTTCGTCGGCCAGGTGCTTTTTCCGGGGGACGCCCGGCGGGCGATCACGCGTCATGCGCTCCGATCGGTCAGTCATACCCGGCGGAATGTGCGGCACGCCGCAGCAGGGCGGAAGTCCACCCGGTCAGCGGACACGCGCCCCGAGCCGGCCCCATCGGACGTGGGTG
>JBBTJT010000024.1:0-2603 GCA_038059315.1 Gemmatimonadota bacterium | reverse complement strand
CACGTGGGTGAAAAACGCCACCGATGAGGTGCTGTCGGGCGCGTAACTGAAATACACGAGGATCGGCCGCCCCCGCACCATCGAGTCGGGGACAAATCCCCAGTAGCGGCTGTCGAGCGAGTTGTCGCGGTTGTCGCCGAGCACGAAGTAATGCGCGGGCGTGACGACGATCGGGCCCCAGTTGTTACGCGACGGATGGTACGATTCGCCCGCCTGCGCGCTGCGCACCAGAAACTCCCGCTGCCAGCGGAACTCCTCTCCCGATGGGTCGGACCCCGGCTCGGTGTGCGACACGTAGCGCTCCCGGAGCGGCCGGCCGTTGACTCGCAGCACGCCGTCGACCATGCCCAGCGTGTCGCCGGGCAGCCCGACCAGTCGTTTCACGAAGTCCTTGCTGGGATCCTCGGGCCACTGAAAGACGATGACATCGCCGCGCTGCGGCGCGCGCATCGCCGGCAGCCGCTTGTTCGTGAACGGCACCTCGGCGCCGTAGACGAGCTTGTTCACCAGCAGGAAGTCGCCGACGAGGAGCGTCCCTTCCATCGAGCCGCTCGGGATCTTGAACGCCTGCACGAGGAACGTCCGGACGACGAAGAACAGCAGCAGCGCCATCGCCATCGACTTCGTCCACTCCCACAGCCAGCGCACCGCCCGCCACCGCCCGCGTCGCGGCGTGGGGCCGTACGCCGGCCCGCCAGCGATCAACGGCGATTCTGGCGCAGCAGGAGAAGGAGAGGCGTCAGACATGGGGATTGATGGGAGATAGCCGAACGCTTGCCCAGGGGCAAGGCTGAAGTGAGCGGTCGGCTTACAGCGTACAGCGTACAGCTTACAGCTTCTTTTCGCGGTACGCCGTACACTCAAATCCGTCAGTAGTTATCGATCTGGGCCCTCTGCAGCGCCCCCGAATAATCCACGTACCCCACCTTCGTCTCCGAAAAGAACTCGTACACCTCCCACCCGCCCTCGCGGTGGCCGTTGCCGGTCTGCTTGACGCCGCCGAACGGCAGGTGCGCCTCGGCGCCGATGGTCGGGGCGTTGATGTACGTGATGCCGTTGTCGAGCAGTTGCAGCGCCTGGAACGACACGTTGACGTCGCGCGTGTACACCGACGACGACAGGCCGTACACCACGTCGTTGTTCACCTCGAACGCCTCGGCGGCGTCCTTCACCCTGGTGACGCTGAGGATGGGGCCGAAGATCTCCTCCTGCTCCAGGCGGCTCATCGCCTTCACGTCGGTGAAGATCGTCGGCTCGTGGAAGAACCCGTGGTCGAGGTCGCCGCCGGTGGCCCGCTTTCCGCCCAGCGCCAGCGTGGCCCCCTGCGCCTTGCCGACCTCCACGTACGCCTCGACGTTCTTCAGCGATGCCTCGTTGATGACCGGCCCGACGTCCGTCCCCTTCTTGCGGCCGTCGCCAAGCACCAGCTTGCCGGCGCGGTCCACCAGCATCTGCACGAACTTGTCGTGCACGCCGTCCTGCACGATCAGCCGGCTGGTCGCCGTGCAGCGCTGGCCGGTGGTGCCAAAGGCGCCCCACAGCACGCCGTCGAGCGCCAGGTCGAGATCGGCGTCATTGAGCACGATCTGGGCGTTCTTGCCGCCCATCTCCAGCGACAGGCGCTTGTGCATGCGCCCGCACGTCTCGCCGATCTTGCTCCCCGTCTCGGTGGAGCCGGTGAACGAGACGAGCGCGACGTCGGGATGCTCCACGATGGCGTTGCCCACGACGCCGGTGCCATGCACCAGCTGGATCACTTCCGGCGGGAGCCCCGCCTCGAGGAGGATCTCCACCAGCACGTGCCCGGTGTGCGGCACCACCGACGCCGGCTTGAAGACCACCGCGTTGCCGCAGAGGAGCGCCGGGAAGATCTTCCAGGTGGGAATCGCCATCGGAAAGTTGAACGGCGTCACGACGCCCGCCACGCCGATGGGGCGGCGGAACGACATCGCCCACTTGTTGCGCAGCTCGCTCGGCACCGTATGGCCGAACAACCGGCGCCCCTCGCTGGAGGCGTAGTACGCCGTGTCGATGCCCTCCTGCACGTCACCCCTCGTCTCGGCGAGCGGCTTTCCCATCTCGCGCGTCATCAGGTCGGCGATCTCTTCCTTGCGCCGCACCATGATGTCGCCCACGCGGCGCAGCACGTCGCCGCGCGCCGGCGCCGGCGTGGCCTTCCACAGGGCGAACCCCTTCTTGGCGCTCTCCACGGCTCTCGCCACGTCGGTGGCGTCGCTCATCGGGAAGAGCCCGATGAGGTCGCGCGTGTCGGCGGGATTGCGGTTTTCCTGGTATTTGCCGGTGGAGGGTTCAACCCATTGGCCGGCGATGAAAGACTTGAAAGTGGGCATATGACGATGGGAGATGGTTTAGAGAGTGCGACAGAGTACGACAGAGTACGACAGACGGAACCTATGCGACGGACGGCGTAGAACGTACAGCGTACAGCCTACAGCTGCTGTACGCTTTTCCCCGTCATTTACAAGCCCAACTCGCCGGGTGAGCAAGACTCGCCTTCGCGTAGCCCACCCTGGGGCGCACATCAGCCCCCGCCCGCCCCCGCGTTCCCGTCTCGAGGACGACGTCCGCCTCTACCGTGGGGT
>JBBTJT010000023.1:0-10773 GCA_038059315.1 Gemmatimonadota bacterium | reverse complement strand
CGTGCCGCACCGCCTGCTCGTGCATCCAGCCGCCCACGGCGGGTCCGACGCGCCCCGGGCGCGTACTGCAGATGATCACCTGAAGGGTCAGCATTACACCGCACTCGTGGTCGGAGTCTCGTCACGCAACGCGGCACGCACCGCCGGCGCCACCACCGTACCATACAACTCGATGGCCTTCAGCATGTCCTTGTGCGGCATCGTGCCGACGCTCAGTTGCAGCAGGAACCGGTCGTTCCGGAAAAGCTCGTGCTCGTACAGGATCTTGTCGATGACCTGCTGCGGGCTTCCCACCAACAGGGCGCCGTGCGGCAAGCGTTCGCCATCGAAGTGCGCACGCGTCGGCGGTGGCCATCCGCGTTCGCGGCCAATGCGTCCCATCGCGTCGGCATAGCGCGGCCAGAACAGTTCGGCCGCCCCGCCTTCGCTGTCCGCGATGAAGCCGTGCGAGTTGATGCTCACGCGAGCCTTCGACGGGTCGTGCCCGCCACGCGCCCACGCGTCGCGATACGTGTCCACGAACGGCGTGAAGCGCGCCGGCGCGCCGCCGATGATGGCGATGGCCAGCGGCAACCCCAGCATGCCCGCGCGCATCGCCGACTGCGGCGTGCCGCCAATGGCGATCCACACCGGCAGCGGGTCCTGCACCGGCCGAGGGTAGACGGGCTGGTCCTTCAGCGGCGCACGGTGCCTGCCGCTCCACGTCACCCGTTCGTCGGCCCGCAAGGCGAGCAGCAGGTCGAGCTTCTCGGCGAACAACTCGTCGTAGTTGGCGAGATCATATCCGAAGAGCGGAAACGACTCGATGAACGAGCCGCGCCCGGCCATGATCTCGGCACGGCCGTTCGACAGCAGGTCGAGCGTGCTGAACTCCTGGAACACGCGCACCGGATCGTCCGAACTGAGCACCGTCACCGCGCTCGACAGGCGTATCCGCCTGGTGCGCATTGCGGCAGCTGCCAGCACCACGGCCGGAGTTGCCACTACAAAGTCGGGGCGGTGGTGTTCGCCCACGCCGTAGACGTCGAGCCCCACCTGGTCGGCCAGTTCGATCTCCTCGAGGAGGTCGCGCAGGCGCTGCGCCGTCCCGGCGCGCGCGCCGGTGACGGGGTCGATGGTGGTTTCCGCAAAGCTGTAGAGGCCGAGTTCCATGGGATGATCCATTTATCTTTGTACTGAGATATATACGAAGCGGAGGACAGGGGCAAGAGTGCGGGGGAGTTACCTCGCGTACATTTTAGTCCATGAACGCGAAGGAGCGCTTTCTCGCCTTCCGGCGCTCGGCGCCGCGCGCGCCGCACCTCGAGGCGTCCACCGTGCGCGCCCGCGGGCTCGATTTCGCCGTCTATTCCACGCCTGCCGTCGCCGGCGCCACGCCGCTGCTCTGCATCAATGGCGGCATGGTCTACTCGCACATCCTGCTCTGGCCCGCCCTCTCGCCGCTCGCCGCCACGCGGCAACTCATCCTGTATGACCTTCGAGGACGCGGCCACAGCCAGGCGCCGCCGGGCGCCCGGGCGGCGCGCATCGAGCACGACGCGCTCGACGTGCGCGCCCTGCGCGAGGCCCTCGGCCTCGACCGATGGGACGTGCTCGGTCATTCGTGGGGCGGCGCCATCGCCTTGCTTGGCGCCGCCGAGGACGTCGAAGGCGTGCGCAACCTCGTGCTCGTCGACGCGGTGGGACTCACGCCCGAATGGCTTGACGCGCTGCACGACGTCGCGCTCTCGCGGCTGACCGGTGAGGCCCGCGATCGCCTGGCGGCGTTCGACCCCATGCAGTTGCACGACCCGGAGCCGGGCCGGCAAGCCGAGTACAACCGCGCGCTGTATCCCGCCTGGTTTCACGACGGCGAACTCGGCATGATGTTCTCGCCGCCGCTCTCGCGCAGCGAAACCGGCGCCGCGGCGGTGGCGCGGCTGCGGCGCGAGGGGTTCGACTGGCGCGAAGCCGCCGCGCGGATTCGCGCGCGCACGTTGCTGGTGCACGGCACCTCCGACATGATCCCCGTGTCGCAGGCCGAGCGTACGGCGGCCATGATTGCCGGAGCCGTGCTGCGCCTGGTGCCCAATGCCGGCCACATGCCCTTCTGGGAGCAACCCGAGCTGTTCTTCGCCTTCATCGAGGAGTTCCTCGCGTGAACCGCGTCACCATCGTGCTCGCCCTCCTCGTGCTGGCCATGGCCGGCTTCATCGTGACGCAGGCGAGGCGCGTCCCGCCGCGGCCGGCGCCGGTGGTGGCGTCGACCCCCGACACCACTCCGGCCGACACCGTCGCGCCGCCAGGTGCGCTCGACGCCGGACTCGTCGTGGTCACGCAGTCGTCGCTGCCGGCGCCGGTGCGCGACCTCGCCGAGATCCAGCGGCGACTGACCGGCGGCGAGTCGGGGACGTACATCCGCGAGATCCTGCTGCAGCGCGACGACAACATCGCCCGCTGGCCGGACCGGCAGCTCGTGCCGTTGCGCGTCTGGATCCAGCCGACGAGCGCGCTCGCCGATTTCCACGCCGTCTATCCGGCGCGGGCACGCGAGGCGTTCGAGCGATGGACGCACGCCGGCGTCCCGGTCTTCTTCACCTTCGTCCTCGACTCGGCGCGGGCCGACATTCCCGTGACGTGGGTCGACCGTTTCGAGATGCCTATCACCGGGCGCACGCGCTGGACGCGCGACCAGCACTGGTGGATTGTCGGCTCATCCATCGAGGTGGCCCTGCACCACCAGAGCGGCGCGGCGCTCGACGCCGAGGCCGTTCATGCCATCACGCTGCACGAGGTCGGCCATGTGCTGGGGCTCGACCACACCATGGATGAGCGCAGCATCATGGCCGCGCGCGTGCGGGTGAGCCAGCTGAGCGACGTCGACGAGCGCACGGCACAGCTCGTGTACAGCCTGCCGCCGGGATCCGTCGTCAAACCGTAGAGAACGACAGGGTACTACAGAAAACGACAGAGTACGACAGACCAGCGGTCATCTGTCGTACTCTGTAGCACTCTGTCGCACTCTGTCACACTCTGTCACACTCTGTCACACTCTGTCGTCCTCTACCACTTCAGCCAGACAATCCTGGTCTTGCCCATGCGCACCACCTTCAGCTTGAGGCTGCGCGTGTCGGCGTCGCTCACCATGCGCTGGAGCAGCCGCGCGCTCGTCACCTGACGGTCGCCGGCTTCCACGATCACGTCGCCGCCCTTGAGGCCGGCCACCGCGGCCGGAGTCTCGGGCGCCACCCGCTGCACCATCACGCCGCTTTCGGCGCCGGTGAGTTCCTTGAAGTCCTCGGTGAGCGTGGTGAGCTGCGCGCCAGCCACGAGGCTCGAGAAGCCCGCAATGGCCACCGGCGGTGGCGTCTCGAACGACCACACACCGAAGCTCGGCGCGGCTGGGGCGTTGGGCGCTTCCGGCGCGGTGGCCGCGCGTGGCGGCGCTGGGGTGCGAAAGAAGGTCAGCCCCCGGGCGCCCGGCACCGGCGCCACCTGGACGACGCCCGGTACGCGCATGGGACCCATCGTCAGGTCGAGGTCGCTGCACCGGTCGCCAAAACCGTCGGGACGCTTCTGCACGAGCACCACGACCGCCTGCTCATTGCCATCGCGATTCACGCGCATCGGAAGCTTGCGCCCAGGCACGAGGAGCTGGGCGAAGAACACGTCACGGCCCACCACGTCGCGGCCATCGATGGCCACCATCCGGTCGCCGGCGCGCACGCCCGCACGGTCAGCGGGCGACCCGCTCTCGACGCTGACGATCTCGGGTGGTTCCTGGAAGCGGAAGACCTCGGGTCCGTTGTGCTCCCGCTTGACTTCGTACTCACCGTTGAAGGTCACGCCGAGGTAACCCTCGGGCGCCGCCTCGCGCGTCCGTCGCGTCATGCACGCCAGCTGGATCTGCGACATGAGCTGCAGGTTGTTGCTCGAGATCTTTCGCAGCTGCTCCTCGAGCGCGCGCTTGCGTGTCTCGCTGGCCGGGGCGCCCGCGTACTCGCGCAGCGCAATGCCGATGCGCTCCTCGAGCGCCCGCGACTGCGCCAGCGACCGCAACAGACTGTCGAGCCCCTCGAACACCACCATGACCCGCATGTTCTCGGTGGTGTCCTCGCGGACGATCACCTTTCGCGCGCTGCGCGGCAGGGGGTTCGCCTGCTGGGAAGCGGCCGAACTTGCGGCCGCTGCCAGCGCAGCGCCGGCCAGCACGGCAATCGGCGCCATGCGCCGCAGGAAATGCAGGGAAACACTCATTGCATCAACGTCCTTGGGGAGATTCTGTCGTACTCTGTCGTACTCTGTCGTACTCTGTCGTACTCTCCGCTAATACCGCTCGAGCTTCTGCGACGCCGGCAACGCCGCCTTGTACTGGCGCAGCGTCGCTTCGCGCGCCGCCACCGCCGAGAGGTAGTACTGGTTGAGCACCGGGTCCTGCGGCGCTTGGTATAGCGCCGTCCGCGTCGATGCCACGATGTTGTCGAGCGCGGTCAGCCGCGCGCGGTAGGTGTTGACGTTCAACCCGATGAAGCGCGAGGTCGTGTCCTGCGCGGCCAGGTACGCCGCCGCGTCGGAGTACTGCTGTTGCGCCGACGTCAGCACCTGCACGGCCGCTTGTGGGGAATCGAAGCCGGTGACGGGCGGCGTGGCCGTTGCCGCCGCCTGCGGCGCCGGGCTGAAGCCGAAGCCCGCGGTCCAGCGTCCGGCCACCACGCTCCCCGCCACCAGCACGAGCCCGGCCGCCACGCGCATCACGAACCACGCGCGCGACCGGTGCGACGGCGCCAGCGGCGCGGCGGAGACGATTCCCTCGGCCTTCAGCATCGCCCCCAGCGACACCCAGTCGGTGAGCGGCGGCTGCTCCAGCAGCGGGTCGGTGGCCGCCAGCCGGACGAGCCGGCGGTGCGCGGCGAGGTCGCGTTCGCAGGGCGCGCAGGACGCGAGGTGCGTCGCCTCGCCAGGCAGCGCCGTCTCGTCCACCAGGGCGGCGAGTCGTTCAGGAGAGATGTGCGACATGTATCGTATCCCGCGTGTTGGGTGCATCGACCAGATGAGCCAGCAGGACGCGCAGTTTCGCGCGCGCCTTGAACAGTTGGGACTTCGATCCGCCCGACGTGATGCCAAGCTCGGCGGCGATCTCCTCGTGCGTGTACCCCTCGACGTCGTGGAGCACGAAGACCGTCCGCGCCCCGGGCGACAGCTCCTTCACCGCTTCGTCGATCGATTGCGCCAGCAGCGCGCGATCGCCGTCGTGCTCCACCATCGCGGTGTCCTCCTCGATCTCCGTCTCCAGCTTGCCGATCCGGCGCAGCGATCGCAGCGCGTTCAGCGTGCGATTCACCGCGATGCGGTGCGCCCAGGTGGCGAACTGCGAGTCGCCGCGATACGTGGGGAGGGCACGGAAGATCTGTATCCAGACTTCCTGCGCGATATCGGCGGCCTGGTCCGGGTCGCTCACCAGCCGCCGCACCACGGCGTCGATGCGCGGCGCGTATTGCACCCACAGGGCACGTAACGCCGCTTCATCGCCGTGAATGGCGCGTCGAATCGTGAGTTGATCTGCCATGGCCGTTCGCTGAATGAGTCACGCCCGGCACGGAAAGGGTTGCCGGGTGACCGCTCAAACTATTACTCGTCTTGCGGGTACAGGGCTTGCAATGTAGCTCTCCCGCACGAGTCCAAGTTGTGCCGTCCCCGCTCCTCGCGCGACTCCCGTGCGAGGCTGTGGTTTGTTCCGCCCCTCTTCCCGGCCTCCAGTGATCATTCATCTCGTTGCTGCGCTTGCACTTGGCGGAATGCGCGACGGCTTGCCCGTGCGCCCTCCGGCCAGCGTTGGCATGTCGCCTCAGCGACTCGAGATCATCGACCGGGTGGTTCGGGAGGGCATTCGCGCCGGCGGTTTTCCGGGCGCGGCCGTCGTCGTGGGACGTCGCGGGGCGGTGGTCTGGCAGAAGGGATTCGGCACCCAGGGTTGGTCGAGCGCCAGCCCAGCCGTCTCCACCGATGGGACGATCTACGACCTGGCTTCCCTGACCAAGGTCGTTGCCACCACCACGGCGGCGATGATCCTGTATGACGAGGGGCGCCTGCCGCTGGACGCGAAGGTCGGCAATTACCTGCCCGGCTTCGAAAGGCGCTGGAAGGACGAGGTGACCGTCCGGCACCTGCTGACGCACCGCGGGGGGCTTCCGGCGGGCCGCGACCTGTGGCGAATTGCCGGGAATTCCGACGAAGCGCGGCGGGCGGTGGTCGAAACGCCGCTGGCGTACCGCCCCGGGCAGGGCTTCGTGTACTCCGACCTGGGCGCCGACCTGCTCGGAATGGTCATCGAGACCGTGGCCGGCGTTTCGCTCGACCTCTTCCTGCAGCAGCGGGTCTTTCGCCCGCTCGGGATGTACGACACGGGCTTCCTCCCGGCCGACTCGGTGCGCAATCGCGTCGCGCCCACCGAGGTGTCGCCGCCGCGCGGCTATCCTCTGCAGGGGCAGGTGCATGACGAGAACGCATACGCGCTGGGCGGTGTCGCCGGGCACGCCGGGCTGTTTGGCACCGCCGACGACCTGGCCGTCTTTGCGCAGATGATGCTGAACGGCGGCATCTACGACGGCATGCGCATCGTCAGCGATTCCACGGTGCGGCTTTTCACGCAGCGCGCGGCCGGTTCGCGCGCGCTGGGCTGGGAGATGGCCGAAGGCCGGCACGGGGCGGGCGAATACCTGAGCCCCACGGCATACGGCCACGTCGGATTCACCGGGACGTCCATCTGGATCGATCCGCAGCGCGACATGTTCGTCATCCTGCTCACCAACCGAGTGCACGCCGCCCGGGCGCGCCGTCCGGCCACGGTCATATCCGACGTGCGCAGCGACCTCGCCGATGCCGCCGCGCTGGCGGTGACCGACGGCGACCTGCGCGTCACGGTCATGCCCGCCGCGTTTCGCGCCGACCGCGCCCACAACTGGAACAAGCCCGTCCGATCGAGGCGCTCACGCCGCACGGGCACCACGGTACGGCGGCCCACCGCGACAAAGTCGGCCAAGCCCGCGCGGTCGGCGAAGCCGCCGGCGTCGAGGAGCGCGACAAGATCATCGACCAAGGCGACGGGCAAGGCCGGCCTGAAGTCGTCCTCCGGGGTGAAGGCCTCCGGAGTGAAATCCTCCGACGTGAAATCCTCCGGCGTGAAGTCCGCTGCTTCGAAGACCGCGAAGACCGCGAAGGCCGCGCCTGGCAAGACGACCAAGTCCGCCAAGGCCGCCACGAGCAGCAGGAAACCCGTCGCCAAGGCCGGCAGGAAACCGGCCACCAAGGCGCGCGGCTGAGCGGGTAGTGGGTCAGTTTGAGCCGATGACAAAGGGGTGAATGTCTTGATGTGCGGTTACGAGATGGTACATTGCGGTATGCCTACGCGCCCAAGGAAGACGCCCGCCGACGTGAATGCGAATGCCGTCCGCGTGGCGAGGATAGCCACTGGTGAGGCCGAGAAGCCTCGCAAGAAGAACCCTGCCGCCGTCGCCTTGGGGAAGCTCGGAGCGAGTAAGGGCGGAATAGCCCGTGCTGCTGCCTTGTCGGCCAAGGAGCGGAGTGCGATAGCGCGGAAGGCGGCTGAAAGCCGATGGGGTACGGATGCCAAGTAAGAAGCCCATACTCCAACTGGAAGAACGGCGAATGAAGCCGCTCCCGATCCCGAAGTTGCCGGTTCCGTTCACGGTTATCACACATGGAGCCATTCGTCCTTCCGATCCCGCATTCCAAGGGTCGCTCTCGTGGACATGCCCACAAGAAAACTGCCGGGCTGTCCTAGTCGAAGGGGCGAACGAGCGGTACGTCATTACCCTGATCCAATGCTATCGGTGCAGGAACTGGGCTCGCACGGCATCCCTTGGAGAAGACCTCTCCCCGGCGGAAGGCGAAGGCGCGTAGCGTCGAGACAGAATCGCCCGTCAGGTACCGGAACTTCGTGATCGAAGTACCACTGCACCGCGTCCGTATCGTCCGTCACGCCGTCCCCATGTAACGGGGGCGGCGTTTCTGTTTCCAAGGGCTTGACAATGCTTGCCCGGGCACGCATACTAGTACCCATGAATACCCTCTCCGTAGAACGTCGCGCGGCTATCCTCGCCGCTCTGGTGGAAGGCGCATCGGTGCGCGCCGCTGGCCGGATTGCCGGCGCGGCGAAAGGCACCGTCCTGAAGCTCTTGGCTGAAGTGGGAACGGCTTGTCTCGACTACCAGCGCCGGGTATTGGTCAACCTGCCGTGCAAGCGGCTTGAGGCTGATGAGATTTGGTCGTTCGTCGGCGCCAAGATGGCGAACACTGAACCCCATTTGAGGGGGACGTGCATCAAGGGCGACGTCTGGACGTGGACGGCCATTTGTGCCGACACCAAGCTGATTCCGTGCTGGTTGGTCGGTCCTCGCAATGCCGAAGCCGCACGGGTGTTCATGCTGGACGTGGCCTCTCGTATGGCGGGGCGTATCCAGTTGACCACGGACGGCCTCAACTGGTACCTGTCGGCGGTTGAGAATGCCTTCGGATGGGACGGGGCCGACTACGCACAGTTGGTCAAGACCTTCGGGGCCGCTGACGATCAGGGCGCGGCCCGGCGCTACAGTCCGCCAGTCTGTACGGGGGCGCTCAAAGTGCCGATCTTCGGGAACCCCGACGAACGCCTGATTTCCACCAGCTACGCGGAACGGCACAACCTCACCATCCGGATGCAGAACCGGCGCTATACGCGACTGACCAACGCCTTTAGTAAGAAAGTCGAAAATCACGGCCATTCCTTCGCGCTGTTCATGATGCACTACAACTTCTGTCGTGTGCATCAAACGTTGACCCGAGAGAAGCGCGGTATTCACACTACTCCGGCGATGGCGGCGGGCGTTACAAACCATCGCTGGACGCTGCTGGAGGTTCTTGCCCTACCGTTCGGACGCCCGCGCGAATCTGCTGCATAACCCAAAGCCGATTAGCCTCGGTAAGTTCGCCCGCCGCCGCCTTCACCTCATGGGCCGCCACGTCAAGTGCCGTATCGCACGACGTTCGATAACGTTGGTGTTGTGAGGTAAGAACGTCGTCTATGTCTTCGTACGAATACCATATCCCCGTGCGGGTAATCGCTACAATGCTGGTCGTGATCTTGCCTACCGACTGCGCGGCCTCGGCATGGCGCTTGGCGGCATAAACGGCGAACAGAGCGCGCGGCAACCGCCAATCGTGGTGATACCGGACCTGGGAAAGCGTGTCACGCGCCCATTCCTCCCCCTGCCCGATGGCATGGACGCTCTCGGCATCCAGATATCTCCAAAGGCCCTGCCCGTCAACGCTGTAAAGGTGAGACCCGGTATCATCGACCCCGGCAACAATCTGCGCCGCGTCGATGTCGAAAAATGAGTATTGCTTCTTCAGGTCTTTCAATAGTTCCGGGTCAATCTCTCGCGGACGCTTTTGGAACTGCTCTAACGTCACATTATGATCTTGCAAGGTGAGGTTCTCGAAGCGCTCGGCGCGGAGTTCTTTCGTGGCCAGCGCAACCGCTAACGCAACGTCGCGCACCCGAAATAATGTTCGGTTGCGGAGTGATTCCGCCGCGCTTTGGCAGAGCGCAAGACATAGGTTCATGTCTCCCGCGTGGAGTGCGACGATAGTAGGCCCGAACTCAAAAACCTTGTGTGTTGGTGCGTCGTGTTCGGCGTTGCTGTCAGGCCGTTCCCAAGTGAACAGGCGATCAGCAGCAATAACGATCGCTGGATACTCCCCGGACTCGTCTTCATAGACACACTTCCCCGCAATACATACCGTCACGTCCCGCCTCCCCGAATAGCGTTGGGGCTGAACGTACGGCTTCCCCGGCCACCGAGATAGCGGACGGGTGCGCGGGGGCAACGAACAGCGCGCTACGGCGCGCATGGCGCCCCCGCCACGATTGACCCTGCCCGGACACCGAGTATCTTTCCATACTCGAACACTCCACAGGCTACCCGGCGTTCCGGGCAAGGAAATCGCAGTGCGGCACAACAGGAGGCTCGTAGGCTGGCCCGTCCAACGGGGCTAGCCGGACGGGTCAGTCCATCAACGCTCCCGCTCGCGACGGGGGCGTTTGTGCGTTCGGAGGGTCCTGCGGAGGCTGGCGGCAAAAAAGGTTGGGTGAAAGTGACCCACTACCGCTGAGCGCTCCCGCTTGAATTCGCGCCCTCTCCAGGGGCATACTGCGAAGACATCAGGAGCTCCCCATGACAGACGACATCAGGCCCGCCGAGACGCCACAGCCGCCGGCTGAGATCCCCGAGGGCGACGCGCCCTTCATCACCGAAGACATGGTGAAGCTGGCCCTGCGCCGGGTGAAGGATCCCGACCTGAACCTCAACATCCTCGATCTCGGCCTCGTGTACGAGATCCGGATCGACGGCACCACGGTGGCGGTGGACATGTCGCTCACGTCACCGGCGTGTCCGTCGGGCGCCGAGCTCGTGGGCGATGCGACCACGCAGCTCGGCGCCATCCCCGGCGTCACCGACGCGCAGGTGCACCTCGTCTGGTCGCCGCCGTGGACGCCCGATCGCATCGAGCCGCGGGTGCGGACGTACCTCGGGTTCTAGGTTCGGACAGTCTTACTGCACACCACGAAGGCACGAGGACACGAAGTCTCACGAAGAAACGAATGGGGGGAACTGCAGCGGTGGCAGTTCCCCCTGTGTGCTTCCTTCGTGGCCCTTCGCGAACTTCGTGACTTCGTGGTGTGCAGTAAGAGCTTATCCGTCAATAATGTTGACCTTACCCGGGATGCTGCGAAAG
>JBBTJT010000022.1:0-26374 GCA_038059315.1 Gemmatimonadota bacterium | reverse complement strand
GCCCGCCGCGCACACTACCGCTCTCGCAGACATGATCCGCAACTGTAGTACTAGGTGCTAGGTGCTCGGTGCTCGGTGCCAGGTGCTCTGCAGCAGGTGCTACGGCTCGCTTCTGAGACCCGGCCGCTGGCGCCTGCCTATCCCGACAGTTCGACGGCGTCGCCGAGCGCTGACTCGATCCGGTCGCCGCCGCTGATCACCGTGAAGCGGTCGCCGACGATGCGCACCTCGATCGTGCGCCCGCGGATGCGGACGCCGGTGAGCGTGAGCTGATCGAGGCCGCACGGAAACGGATCGATGGTCACGCCGTGCTCGTGCGGGCGCACACCGGCCACGTACTGCAGGATGAGGTCGGCGACCCACGAGTGCTGGTAGTCGTCGATGCCGCGATACACCGACGCCTGCCCGGTGAACGGGTTGTAGTGCTCGAAACAGTTGGGCCGTCGCAGGTCGCCGTCGTGGAACATCATGCGCACGAACCGCTTGATGAGGTCACCGGTGTGCTTGCGCAGCGTGGGGGCGCCCAGCCGCGCGGCCGCCGCCAGCGCCTCCACCAGGTGGCTGTTGGTCATCGGCCACGTGCGCCCGTTCCACGGGCATGCGTGGCGCTTGCCCTTCCACTCGGCCTCCGCACTGAACAGCGGATCGTCGAGACTCGACGACGGCACCGGGAAATCGCTCCAGAATCGCTTGGGATTGAGCAGCGACTGCCGGAGGCCCTTCACGTGGGACTCGTCGACGATGTCGGTGAAATACGGATAGAAGCAGACCGCCGCCTTCACGCCGGTGCGTCCCTTCCCCCCGGGGCGCACGTCGGAGAACATCCCCGATTTGGCGTCCCACATCTCGTGACGCACGGCGTCGCGCGTGCGGGCGGCCAGTGTGCTCCATTTGACGGCGTCGCCGCCGCCGCGTACCGCGTAACGCTCGAGCGCGCGGAACAGCACGTACGCGTACACCGTGACGTCGATCCCCTTCAGCCGAATCCGGTTTTCCCATCCGTACCGGTCGGCGTCGGAATCCACGGCCTGGTAGCGGCTCATGAACTCCTGTCCGGTCTCGTACTGGTCCACGACATCGAACATGCCGGTGGCCCCGGCGTCGCGCGTGCGGACCATCCAGTCGGCGAACCGCGCCATCGCCGGGTAGAGTTCGGCCATGAACGCGTCGTCGGGCCAGGCGGCGTCGAGCGCCATCAGCGCACCCCCCCAGTCGGCATGATAGTAGTCGGTGCCGGTGAGGTGGTTGGCGTAGATGCGGCCGTGCAGTGACCCATCGTCCTTCTGGTTGCCGAAGAAGGTGCGCAGCACGCCCTGGGCGTGCGCCGGGTCGTCCAGCCAGCGCAGCTCGCGCGCGTGGCACGGCGCCGAGTACGAGATCGGCTGGTGAAAGAACCCGGGGCCCTCGCACATCGACGGCCACCGCTGGTTGCCGTGCCCCGCCGCCGTGGCGTTGAGGTGCAGGCCGTACCAGCGATACCAGTAGTACGTCTCGATGTACGGATCGGAGCAGCGCAGCTGCGGCACGCGCTCGAACCAGGCGTGCCAGCGGCGGCGGCTGGCGCCGGCGACGGTGCCGTGCGTCGGGCGCACGGCGCGCGACGCGTCGCCCTCGCGCAGCGCGTCGTCATCCGCCGTGATCTTCATGGCGAACACCGCGGACGCCCCCTGGTACCCGATGTCCACGGCGCGATGCACTGCGGCGTAGAACAGCCCGTCCGGCGAGAGCCCCTCGTCGCGCACCTCGCGCGGCAGGGCCCCGGCATGCCACTTCTCCACGAAGGGCGTGAACCGCCAGACGGGCTGCAGCGCGCTCCGTTCGCTGCGATACGCGGCCCAGCTGGTTGCGCCACCGGCACAGGCCAGTGCGGCGCGGACGCGCAACGGCTGCTCGCGCCGGTCACTGAGCATCCGGGGAAAGCGGAGCGCGTCCTTCCATTCGGCCTCGCCCATGGGAACCGAGGCACCCTCCTGCGCCGTCCACGCCACCAGGTGAATGCACACGGGCGCAAAGGCGGAAAAGCGCCATTCGGAGACGAAGACGCCCCCGGGGTGGACGGTACGCACCTCGGTGGCGGTGATACCGGACCCGAGCTTGTACGTGACGGTGAGGTCGGCCGGCGTCCAGCGCCGGGAGGTGGCGCGCGCCGGGATCTCCTGTCCCCCGGCGTCGAGCACCGTGACGGTGAACAGCGGCGCGAAGGCGTACTGGTAGACCGTGGCCTCGTCCCAGAAGCCCGGCGTATCGAGCCAGACCGGAAAGGCGGGCGCGAACAGGGTGCCGTCGCCGGCGCCCAGGTACCACTTGTCGTCGCGCGCGAGGTGTTCGATGGGGTCGAGCATCAACCGTCTGGGTGGCGTCGGCTCAAACTTCGCACGGCGCGCGCCGGGTCACAATGCTGCGGAACGATCGCGCGCCACGGCACGCCCGCACAGCGGATGACAAAACTGTAATCCGGTTGTCATCCTGCGGTCGAGGCACCGACACCACACTCCACGCACGGGGCGCATCAAATGACCGAGACCACTTCGGGCGCTTGCTGCACCCGCCTGAGGTCCGGGGCCGGTTTCCGCGCTTCGCTGCCTCAAGCGGACCTGCACCGAGTCGTTGGTTCAGAACGAGTTGTTCGGTTGGAAAGCTCCGGGCGGTTCTGTTCGGAGCCCAGATATCACTCAAGGGAGCAAACCCGCCATGCGACGTGCTTGGGAAAGATGGGTGTTCGCGGTGGCCGCCCTGGCTGTGATGCCGCTCGTCGCGGCCTCAGATGCTGGCGCCCAACAAGTTGATTGGGAACGAATCAATCCCGCGTTCAAGGGTGCGACGTTCGTCAACAGCGACAAGATCTGCCAAGACTGCCACGAAGAGATGCACCACAAGTTCGGCTTGAGCGCGCACGCCGAGAACTTCAAGGCGGGGAAGACGGCGCTCAAAGGCGGCTGTGAGTCCTGCCACGGGCCGCGCAGCAAGCACGTCGACGGCGGTGAACCGGTCGCCGAGTGGCGTTCGCTGACCAAGGCGCAACAGTCGGGCATCTGCATGCAATGCCATGCGGGTGGGAGCCGGATGACGTTCATGACCGGCGCGCACCTGGCCGGCGACGTGAGCTGCACGTCGTGCCACGCGGCCAAGGACCCGCGCGACCAGACGGCCGTGCTCGCCCGGGCGCGGGCCACCGCGCTCTGCTATTCCTGCCATGCCACCACCAAGGTGCAGATGGCCAAGACCTCGCATCACCCGGTCCGCGAGGGGCGCATGGATTGCGCCTCCTGCCACAATGTGCACGGCTCGAACCCGGCGCTTCTCAAGACAGCGGCGGTGAACGAGACCTGCAGCTCGTGCCACACGGAGAAGCGCGGTCCCTACCTCTGGGAGCATGCCCCGGTCCGCGAGAACTGCGCCAACTGCCACGACCCGCACGGCTCGACGAACCGGAAGCTCCTCAACAAGAAGGAGGCGTTCCTCTGCCTCTCGTGCCACAACTACGGCGGGCACATCAACCTTCCGCGGTACAACCGCACGAGCAACCCGTACGGCGAAGGCTGCGTGAACTGCCATATCACGATCCACGGGTCGCAGCACCCGTCGGGCCCGAAGTTTACCCGGTAAGGAGACCCAGACCATGCGCAAACTGATTGCATGCTTGACGCTGGCGGCCCTGCCGGTGATCGCGTCAGCCCAGGGGGCCGCCGCCAAGGCGGCGCCCGCTCCCAGCGGCGGACAAGTCACGATTGGCATCCAGCAGGTGAACAACAACACGAACTCCAGCGTCTTCACGGAGTACCGCGACCTGCGTGACGGCCGTACGCCGATCGCCTTCACGTACGGGGCGACCTCCGCGAGCGGCCTCTATGTCAACTTCGCCGGCGCCGACGTCACGCGCCGCGACCAGAGCCTCGGGCTCTCCGTCGGGCAGCCGGGAGTGTGGCGCCTGAAGGCGACGTGGGACGAGTTGCCGCACGACCTGAGCAACAAGGCGAGGTCGCCATACACGTCGACGTCGGCGGGCGTGCTCGATGTCTCGCAGACCATGGCGATCACGTTCAAGAAGCTCGCCACGGGCGCGGCAAACGCGGCAAGCGTGGTGGCGAGTGACGCGATCGCGGCCGCTTACATGCAAGCGAATGCCCGGCCGGTGACGCTGGGGACGACCCTGAAGAACGGGGCGTTCGCCCTGCAGTACAGCGGCATCAAGTCCGTCAATCTCTCGTTCGGCTACACCCGCCGCGAGAAGGCGGGGAGCAAGATCGGCTACGGACCCATCGGCGACCGTCCGCCGCGTACGCTGAACATCCAGCTGGCGGAGCCGGTGGACTATGCGACGGGCGACCTCACCATGGCGGCTGAAATCGTGAAGCCGCGCTACCAGGTGCGGGCCGAATACCTGGTCTCGCAGTTCGAGAACGCCATCGACGTCCTGACCTGGCGCAATGTGTGGGCGTCCGCTCCGGCGGGTGCGACGTACGATACGTGGGACCGCGCGGTCGGCGTGTACGGTCGCCGCCCGCTGACACCGGACAACCGGTACCAGGCCATGACCTTCTCCGGCGGCATCGCCCTGCCGTGGGCCAGCCGCCTGACGGCGAGTGTCGCCCTCGGCACCATGGAGCAGGACGGCGCGCTCCTGCCGTACGCGTACCAGAACGACATGCTGGCCAACAAGACGCTTCCGCGCAACAGCACGCAGGGCAAGATGCAGACCACCGCCCTGTCGGCGGAGTACTCCATTGCCCCGCTGCGGCGGATGAACGTGCGGGCCTTCGCCCGCCACTACGAACTGGCGAACAAGACGCCCGTAGCCCAGTGGCAGTACGTCACGCAGGACGCGGCGAGCCTGACGGGGACCGTCTCGTACATGAACAAGCGCATCAACCAGGCCTTCGCCTCGGACCGCCAGAACCTTGGCGTCGAGACGACGGTGCGGGTGCCGATGCTGAAGGGCAGTTTCATTCTCGGGTTCGAGCGCGAGGACGTCGGCCGTGAACATCTCGAGGCGGCGAAGACGGCGGAAAACATCGTGCGCCTCGCCTGGAACGGCCGTCCGGCCAAGTGGATGTCGGCGCGCGCGCGGCTGCTGCACGCGAGCCTCGATGCGGGCGAGTACGACTGGCGGGTGCCGAACCGAAGTTACTGGTACACGGCCGCCGAGGTCAACGACAACAACAATCCACAGGCCGCTTTTTCAAACCATCCGGACAGTCGGTCGTTCAACATGTCCGACCGCACGCGCGATCAGGTGGACCTGATGCTCACCGTGACACCCGCGTCACAGCTCTCCGTCTCCGCGCGCTTCAAGACGCGCACGGACGACTTCGAGTCGGGCGTGACGTCGGTGCAGCCGCTGCTCGGCCTGACCGTGGCGGATCGCGAAGCGCGGACCCCGGGCAACCAGCTTGGCCTGTTGAAGCGCTCTCAGCAGCAGCTCTCGTTCGACGTGATGTATGCGCCGAACGAACGGTTGGGGCTGAACGCGTCGTACGGCCACGATCTCGGCACGTCGGACATGCGCAGCATCGAGTTCAACGAGGGCAACCGCCTGAACCCGAGCGCGGTCAACACGGCAGTCCTCGGACCATGGACCCGTGCCTCGAGCCAGTGGACGGCGGATTTCGAGGACCGCAACGCCTTCATGACGGTGGGGGGCACGTTCGACGTGGTGCCGAACAAGGTCACCCTGGCGGCGAGCTATACGTCGTCGAAGGCCGACATGGACATCGTGTTCGGTGGCTTCGGGGTCACGAGCTTCGACGGGACACCGTTCGCCACAAACTACCAGTTCGCCTTCCCGTCGCAGTCAGCCGTGGAACAGCGCACCAGCGTCACCGATTTCTCGCTCGAGGCGCCGCTGTTCGGCCGCATGCAGGCGCGGCTTGGTCTCCGGCACGAGCGCTACACGCTGGACGACTGGCAGCAGAGCGCCGGAGCACCGCAGTTCGAGACCGTCGGCAGCGACCTCTTGTTGCGCGACACCTCACGGTCACACCAGTGGGGCAACCGACTCCCGAACCTCGGTTCGTACCTGGCTCCGGGATACACCGGAACCTCGGTGTACATCGGCCTGACCTATGGGTTCGGCGGGGCCAAGTAGCTTCGACCGCAGGGCGATCACTTCGAGGCCCTGGGGCGCTCCGCGACTGTTCGCCCAGCATACCCGGGGCTTCGGAGGGCCGCTAGATTGGGGTGGGTAGCGTGCGGCTGGCTGGCGTCCTCCTGCGCCTCGCCGGCCGTACGTTGTTCCACCCGAGCCTGATGCCCCAGACGCTCCCCCTCACGCACGCCTCCAACCGCCGACATGCGCGTTCTCATTGTCGAAGACGAGCGCAAGACCGCTGAGTATCTCCACCGCGGCTTGACCGAATCGGGATTCGTCGTGGACGTCGCGCACAACGGCGACGACGGCCTGCATCTGGCCCTCGAAGAACCGTACGACCTCATCGTGCTCGACGTCGGCCTCCCACAACGCGACGGCTGGTCGGTCCTCGCTTCCCTGCGGCGCGCCGGACGACAAACTCCCGTGCTCTTCCTGACGGCGCGCGACGCCGTCAGCGATCGGGTGCGGGGCCTGGAGGAGGGCGCGGACGACTACCTCGTGAAGCCGTTCGCATTCTCCGAGTTTCTCGCCCGCATCCGCTCCATCCTGCGACGCGGGCCGACCCGGCAATTGGAGACGCAGACCGTCGCCGACCTCGAGCTCGATATCCTGCGGCACCGCGCGTCACGCGCCGGCCAGCGCATCGACCTCACGCCCAAGGAGTTCGCGCTGCTCTCACTGCTCGTGCGGCGGCGCGGCGAGGTGCTGTCGCGCACGCTCATTTCCGAGCTGGTCTGGGAGATGAATTTCGACAGCGACACGAATGTCGTGGATGTCGCGGTGCGCCGGCTTCGGTCGAAGGTCGACGATCCGTTCGACCTGAAGCTCATACGGACCGTGCGTGGAGTCGGATATGTTCTCGACGCCGAGTAGCGTGGCGCGCGACGCCCCGCGCGCCAGCCGCGAGCGCCGGCCGTGGTCCATCGCCGGCCTGCTCACCCAGCACTTCGCCGGCTCGACGTTCGCCCTCCTGCTCATGGCCGCCGGCGTTCTCTACTGGGGCCTGCACCGGGAACTGCGCCGGCAGGACATGCGGCTCGTGGCGAGCAAGATGCTGGTGCTGCGCCACATGGTCTGGCAGTTCCCCACCGGCGCCGAGGCGCTCTCCAGCGAGGTCGAACACGAAGCCAGTGAGGAAGGCCCGCTGCAGTACTACCTGCGAATCGTCGACAACCGCGGCGTCACGCTGATCGAAACACCCGGCATGGACCAGCTCGTGCCGGCGGCAACCTTCCCACCGCCGACGGGCGCGCCCGTCAACCCGAACGAGTGTGCGGAGTGCACCGACAGCGACGACGGCCGCTTCCTGCTGCTCGCCGCATCCGGCCGCACGGCAGGATCCACCACCGACGACCGCCAGTTGCAGGTGGCGCTGAACGTCGCGGCAACGACACGCATCCTTGCGGAATACCGCACCATGCTGATCGCAGTACTCGCTCTGGGCATGCTCTTCGCCGCGGTCGGCGGCTTCATCATCGCGCGCATCGCTTTGCGGCCCGTCCACGATATGTCGCAGCGCATTCGGACGATCTCGGCCAGCAAGCTGGGCGCGCGGCTCGTCGACGCGCGGTCGTGGCCCACGGAACTGCGCGGACTGGCCAGCGACTTCGACGCCATGCTTGATCGCCTGCAGGACGCCTTTACCCGCCTGACGCAGTTTTCGGGTGACCTGGCGCACGCGCTGCGCAATCCGATCAACAACCTGCGCGGCGAGGCCGAGGTCGCGCTGACGCGTACCCGGCCCCCCGAAGAGTACCAGCAGGTGCTGGGATCGAGCCTCGAGGAACTGGCGCGACTGTCGCGGCTCATCGGCGGACTCCTCTTCATCGCGCGCGCGGAAGACCCGCACCGCGCCGTGGAACACACGCGATTCCCGGTGCGCAGGGAGCTGGACGCCGTGTGCGATTTCTACGAGGCACTCGCCGCCGAACGGCACGTCGGCGTGGAGTGCGAGGGTGATGCGTGGCTGAATGGCGATCCCGTCCTCTTTCGGCAGGCGGTTAGTAATCTGCTGGCCAACGCGCTGAATTACACCCCGAACGACGGGCGGATCACGATGACGGCCACGCAGCACACCGATGGTGGCGTAAAGGTGTGCGTGAGCGACACGGGGCCCGGCATAGCGGCATCGCACCTGCCGCACGTCTTCGAGCGGTTCTACCGCGTCGAAGAGGGGCAGGCCCGCGTCACCAACGGCGCCGGACTGGGACTGGCCATCGTGCAGTCCATCATGCGGTTGCACGGCGGCACCGCCCGCATCGAAAGCACGTTGGGACACGGGACGACGGTGCGGCTGGAGTTCCCCGCAGAGGGAACCATCGTGGATACAGCCGGTATTTAGGGTGGTATCACAGCTTCAAACACGAATCAACGGAGTTCAGATGACTCGGTGGTCTTCACGGATTGCGGGCATCACGCTCGCGCTGTTGCCCGGCGCCGCACTAGCCCAGGACACGACCGCCTTCAGCTTCATCGGCGTCGAGAAGTGCATCATGTGCCACAAGTCGGAGAAGTCCGGCAACCAGGCCGCCGTCTGGAAGCAGTCGAGGCACGCGGAGGCGTACAACACGCTGCTGACGCCCCGCGCGGACTCCATCGCGAAGTCCCGGGGTTTCGCGACGCCCGCGAAGGATGCCGCCGAGTGCCTGGCCTGTCACACCATGGCCAGCAGCAAGGTCGAAGACCAGAAGATGGGCGTGCAGTGCGAAGCCTGTCACGGGCCGGGCTCGGCGTACAAGAGCCTCTCGGTGATGAAGGACAAGGCAAAGTCAATGGCCGCCGGCCTGACCGGGTACGCGGACCAGGCGGCGATCGAGAAGCAGTGCCGCAGTTGTCACAACGAGAAGAGCCCGTCGTTCAAGGCGTTCAACTTCGACGAGCGCTGGGCGCAGATCAAGCACCCCAAGCCTGCCGCGTAGCAGGCTTGCGGCGCTGCTGTTGCCAGCGCCGCCATGGAGACACGCCGGAGGGAACATTGCGCAACCATCGTGTGCTGCTCCGGTACGAAGATCTCTAGTCCGGCGAGACCTCGTCCGCTCCTGCGCCGTCACCGGCGGCGACCGCCGATGGCGCGGCGGTCCACCGCTTCACCAGCAGCACGATCAGGCCGGCTCCGCCGACAACCAGCAGCGCCGGCAGGGCATAGACGAGCAGGTTGAAGCCGTGCGCCTGGGGTTCGAGCAGGATCCACTCACCGTACTTCGAGATGAAGTAGTCCTTCACGTCCTGTTCGCTCTGCCCGGTCGCCAGCCGCTCCTTGACCACGGTGCGCATCTGCTGCGCCAGTTCCGACGGCGAGTCCTGGATGGACAGCCCCTGACAGACGGGACAGCGAAGTTCCGACGCCACCGTCTTGGTCTTCGCCTCGAGCACCGGATCGTTCTTCTGCGCATCGCTCAGCGTCCCCAGCACCTGCACGCGCAGCGCGCCGGAATCCTGCGGCGCGCCCTTGGGTGCGGCCGGAAGCTCGGGCGCCTGCGCGGCCGCCGCCGTGACCTGCACGGTCGCCACCAGCAATGTCGCCGCGGCCAGCACCCGCGCCGCGCGCACGAGACCACGAAGAGGCATCATCGTCCTGTCCTCGCCTTCACGTCCTTGCCCGCCGCATCGGCCTTGGCACTGTCACCACTCGCGCCCGGCGTCGCTTCCGTCGCCGCGCCCGCCGCCATCAACGAATCGATCTTTACGCGCAGCACCGTCGGTGTCACCGGTCCGGTGTGCTTGTACGCCACCCGGCCATTCACGTCCAGGAAGAAGGTCTCGGGCACGCCGTAGAGGCCGTAGTCGATCGCCACGCGCGCGCCCGGATCGTCGACCGACGGATACGACTGCCCGCCCATCTCGGCAATCCAGGCCAGCCCCTTGTCGGGCACGTCGTTGTAGAGGACACCGAGGAACTTCACCGGCCTGTCGGAGTATTCGCGCGCCACGGTCGACAGCAACGCGTGCTCGTCACGGCACGCCAGGCACCACGAGGCCCAGAAATTCAGCACCACCACCTGGCCGCGCAGGTCGGCGAGTTTCACGGTGTCGCCGATGGGACGCTGCAGGTCGCCTTGCCCCGGGGCGAAGACTGCCAGCTGAAACGCGGGCGCCTCTCGGCCGGGCAGCGGCGAGGGAATGTCGTTCGGGTCGCGCGTCATGCCCCACGCCAGCAACCCGATGACGGGGGCGGCCGTCGCCGCCGCGATTGTCGCGCGCTTCCAGTTCATGGCCGGGGCTCCGGTGGCGCCGCGGCTGCCTCGTGCGCGCCGACGCGGGCGCTGGCCGCGATCGCCGAACGCTTGCGCGCGGGAAGAATGCCGACGATCGACCCGATGCAGATAACGAATCCGCCAAACCAGATAAACGAGACGAGCGGCTCCCAGATGACCTTTACCGGCGCGTTCGACCCATCCTGCTTGAACGCCATCAGGTTGAGGTAGAGGTCGCCGGTGAACGCACTGCGCACCTGCGGCGTCGGCACCGGCTGCTGCGACGTGGGATAGTAGTTCATGCGCGGCTCCACGGTGCCGATCACCCGGTCGCCGTCCATCACCTCCATCGTGGCGCCGATGACCTGCCGCTGCTTCTCCTCGCGCCCCCACACCTCCTTCAGGCGCACCGTGTGGCCGGCCAGCACAATTGACTCGCCCGGCTTGAGCGTCGCCTCGCGCTCCGTCTTGAACGTTCCCGACGTCGTCACGCCCAGCGCCACCAGCACGATGCCGAGGTGCGCCGTGTAGCCGCCGTAGCGGCGGCGGTTGCCGCTCACCAGCCGCGACAGCGCCACCAGCCATGCCTCACCGTGCGCTCGCACCCGGGCATTGGCCCCGCTCACGAACTCGCCGATGTTCACCGCGCCCGAGAAACCGACGAAGCTGAATGCGAGAATCGCATAGGGGCTGCGCGCGCCGGCCAGCAGGCCCGCCGCCGCACCGAGGAGCCCGAGGATGATTCCGGGGAGCAGTTTCGCCTTCAGTTCGGGCCCCGGTGCCCGCTTCCACGGCAGCGCGGGTCCCACGCCCAGCAGGAACAGGAGTGCGACCATCAGCGGCAGCGTCATGCGGTTGAAGAACGGCTCGCCCACGCTCACCTTCACGCCGCGCACCAGCTCGGCAACCAGCGGAAAGAGCGTCCCGATGAGCACCGTGAACATGAAGACGGTAAGGAACAGGTTGTTCAGCAGGAACACCGTCTCGCGCGAGAACGCCGCGTCGAGCTTCCCGGTGGAGCCCAGCTTGTCGCTGTTGCCCGCGACCATGGCCAGCGTCGCCAGCAGCACGATGGCGATGAAGGTCAGGAAGTAGAAGCCGATGGTGCCCTGCGTGAAGGCATGCACCGACGAGATGATCCCCGACCGCGTGAGGAACGTGCCGAGCATCGTCAGCACGAAGGTGCCGACCATCAGGTTCAGGTTCCACAGCTTGAGCATGCCGCGGCGCTCCTGCACCATGGCCGAGTGCAGGTAGGCCGTGCAGGTGAGCCACGGGATGAACGAGGCGTTCTCGACGGGGTCCCACGCCCAGTAGCCGCCCCACCCCAGCACCTCGTACGACCACCACATGCCGGCGATGATGGCGGCGGTGAGGAACCCCCACGCGCTCAGCGTCCAGCGGCGCGTCAGGCGCATCCAGTCGTCGCTGGCCACTTCGCCGGAGAGCATGGCGCCCATGGCGAAGGCGAACGGCACCGTCATGCCCACGTAGCCCAGGTACAGCAGCGGCGGGTGCACCGCCATGAGGTAGTGGTTCTGCAACAGCGGGTTCGGTCCCGGGCCGTCCGGCAGCACCTGGGCCACCAGCAGGAACGGGTTGGCCGGGCCGACCAGCAGGATGTGGAAGAACAGCGCCACCAGCAGCAGCGTCATCGCGGCGTACGGCACCAGGTTGCCTTCGCGCTTGCGGTTGAACCAGACCACCGCCGCCGCGTACATGCCGAGCACCCATGCCCAGAAGACGATGGAGCCCTCGAGCGCGCCCCACAGCGAGATGATGGTGTACAGCAGCGGCGTGGCGCGGCTGCCCACCTGCGCGACGTACGAGATGCTGAAGTCGTGCGACACCAGCCCCCAGACCAGCGCCAGCGTGGCCACGGTGATGAGCACGAAGTTCGTGTAGACCGCGGCGTAGCCGAGCATCAGCCAGTCACGCCGGCCGCGCCGCACGGCCACCGGCATGAGGATCGCCCCCAGCGCGGTGATGACGAGGCCGACGAGGACCGCGTTGGACGCGAGCAGGCGGGTCATGCGCCGCTTCCCTTCATGAGGGACTTGTACATCTCGGCTGGACGCTCGCCCTTGGCGGGCGCCTTGTATTCGTTGGAGTGCTTCACCATCAGGCTCGTGCTCTGGAAGACGCCGTCGCGCCCGTAGCGCCCCTCGACCACCACGCCCATGCCGTCCTTGAACATTTGTGGAGGCGCGCCCTTGGAGCGCACGGCAATCTCGCCGGCGCCGTCGGTGACGCGGAACTGGAGGTCGAGCGTCTTGTCGTCCCACACCACCGAGCCGGGCTTCACCTGGCCACCGAGCCGCACCGGCACGTCGTATCCCTTCTCGCCCTTGGCGGCGAGTTCCTTCGGCGTCAGGAAGTAGACCACGTTGCTGTCGAGGCCACCGTAGATGAGGACGGCAAAGGCGATGGCGAGCACGCCGACCGCCGCCAGCGCTCCCCATTTGCGCTTCTTCGTGACTGTCATGCGGTGTAGCCTCCCTTGACGGCCGCTTCATATTCTGCCTTGGCGCGCCGCACGGCACCGAGCACGCGCGCCAGCATCAGGAACAGCACGATCCACGTCAGGGCATACGATGCCGCGACGTAGCCCCACCCCTTGCTATCCATTGTACCCTCCGAGCGCCGCCGCCTGCGACGCATGCTCCGCGGCCCGTTCATACCTGGCCGCCTCGTACCGCCGGCGGATGAAGAAGATCATGAGGAACAGGAACGCGAGCGCGTTGAGCACCAGGCCGCGCGCATACTCGGGGGACAGCGACCGCGGGTCCGACTGCAGCTGGTGCAGCGTACGCCACCACTTCACCGACATCCAGACGATGGGAACGTTGATGGCCCCGAGGATGCCCACCGCCGCGCTCCACTGCCCGCGGCGCTGCGCGTCCTCGACGAACGACCGCAGGGCCAGGTACCCCACAAAGATAAGGAAGAGCACCAGGGTGCTGGTGAGGCGGGCGTCCCACGACCACCAGACCCCCCAGGTCGGCCGCCCCCAGATCATCCCGAGGATCAGCGTGAGTCCGCAGAACACCGCCCCGATCTCGGCCGCCGACGCGGCCATCAGGTCGTGCCGCTCGTCTTCCTTCCACAGGAAGAGCACCGAGGTCCAGAGCACGATGCCGAACGCGACGAAGGTCACCCACGCCGCCGGCACGTGGACGTACATCATCTTCTGCAGGTGTCCCATCATCTGGTCGGCGGGCGAGGTGGCAACCGCGTAGACCTGCGCGAAGGCGAAGAACGCGAAGCTCAGCCAGCCGAAGAGCGGCCAGCGGCCGGCCTCCGGGGCATCGAATGTATTGGCAGTCACGGGAGACATGGTGGAGTTCACACCTCGATCACGGATTCAAAGGCCCAGAAGGTCGCCACGAGGAAGATCACGTCGAACAGCGCCAGCATCTGCACCCAGGCGCCCACCGCGTTCATGATGTCGCCGGTCAGGAACGCCTTGGTGGCTTCCATCGACGCGAGCAGCACCGGAATCAGCATCGGGTACAGCAGCAGCGGCAGCAGCACCTCGCGCGCGCGGCTCCGGCTCGACATCGCCGCGTAGAAGGTGCCCAGGCTCACCAGGCCGATGACGCCGAGCAGCATGATGCCGATGAGCGACGGCCACTGCGCCGGGATGCGCACCTGGAAGAGCACGATGCCGACGGCGACGACGATCACCAGCATGGCCAGCACGAAGATCAGGTTGGCGATGAGCTTGCCGGCGAAGATGGCCCATCGCGCCCCCGGGTAGAGCAGCAGCACCTCGAGCGCGCCGCCGTCGAGTTCCACCTGGTATGAGCGGTTGAAGGCCAGCACGCCGGCAAAGAGCACCGCCAGCCAGAGCACGCCGGCGGCGGCGTCCTGCAACGCCTTCGTGTCGGGACCGAGGGCGAAGCCGAACAGCACCAGGATGGTCACGCCGAGCGCGGCGACGGCGTTGAAGCCGGCCTTCGAGCGCCGCTCGGTGGTGAGGTCCTTCCACACGATGGCCCGGATGCGGCGCATGTCGTCGTGGAGTGCCATCAGGAGATTCCCGCCGCGCCCGCCGGCAGCGTGATCGCCTCGGGAGACGTGCCGCCGTGCGTGAAATCCTCCGGCGCGGGCGCGGCCACGCGGCCGTCGCGGATGGTCACGGTGCGATCGAGCACCCCCGCGGCGGGCACAAGGTCGTGTACCACCACCAGGGCCGCGCCGCCGGCTTCCCCCAACTCGTCGATGAAGCCGTTCATCAGCGCAATGCCGGCGGTATCGAGGTTGTTGTAGGGTTCATCGAGCAGGAGCAGCCGCGGGCGCTGCAGGATGAGCCGGGCCAGCGAGAGGCGCCGCTGCATCCCGGCGGAAAAGCCGCGCACGCGCTCGTTGGTGACGTGGGCCAGCCCCACCCGCTCGATGGCGGCGTCGATGTCCGCCGCGGGAAGGCCGAGCATGGTGGCGGCGAAGGCCAGGTTCTCGCGCGCCGACAGGTCGTCGTAGAGCCCCGGCACGTGGGCGAAGAAGCCCACGTGCGTGCGCACGTCGTCGCCCTGCGTCCTGACGTTGGCGCCGTACACGTACGCCTCGCCGGCCGACGACTTGAGCAGCGTCGCGACGATGCGCAGCAGCGTACTCTTGCCGCAGCCGTTGTGACCGAGGAGGCCGACGATTTCGCCGGCGCGCACCTGAAGGTTGATCCCTCGCAGCACCCAACGGGCGCCGAATCGGCGGGCCACACCACGCGCATCGAGCGCGAGTTCAGGTGCCAGAAGGGGGGCTGAATTCTGCACAACAGTAATGAGTGGATTGGGCACTTCGGTTGCCAGCGTCGATGAGCCGATGTTTTGTACGGTTTTTCCCTACAACCAGGAAACGGCCGGGTTCCAGTGCCGCTAAAGCCGTGCGGGGTCCGGCGTTGTGCCGAACCCCGCGAAAGTCAATGGAGCGTATCGGGATCGAACCGATGACCTTCCGGTTGCAAACCGGATGCTCTCCCAGCTGAGCTAACGCCCCGCGCCCTCAAATCTAGTCGGGGTCGGTGCGGAGTGGGAGACGGTAGACGGTAGACGGTAGACGGTAGAGCTGCGACGGAACGGTCCGAGCCGCGTGAGTCTGGTTGCGCCGCTTTCCACTCCAGGCAACAGCTTTGCGCATGCATCCATTCCAGAAACTCGAGGTCTGCGGACAAGCTCACGCTTTCGCGCTGGACTGTTACAGCCGAGCCCAGGCGATTGCCGATCGCTCGATCCGGTGGCAGCTGCAACGTGCAGCGCAGTCCATTCCCGCAAACCTGGTTGAAGGTGCAGGCAGCCAGTCGCAAGCGGCGTTCGGGCGATACATCGCAATCGCCATCGCCTCCGCGAAGGAGTCCGAGTACCACCTGCTCTTCGCTCGCGATGCAGGCTTGCTGCCGGCGGCGGCGTACGAGGAACTCGCACGCTCCATCAACAACCTGACGCCGCGCCTGGTCGTGCTCCTGGCGACGGTTCGCCGCAACGCAGAACGGCGGACCAAGCGCTGAGCACTCGATCCACCGTCTACCGTCCACCGTCTACCGTCTACCGTCTACCGTCTACCGTCTATTCGTGCGCCGGCAGCGGTTCCATCGTCTTCGGATCGCACGGCACCTGCACCTCGTCACGGTACGGCGAGGTCATCAGGAAGACGCGCATCTTGGGGAAGCCGTCCATGAACTGCGCGTACAACCAGCCGAACGCGCCGAGGAAACCGACAAAGAGCGCCAGCTCCCACTTGCCGAGCGGCGCCGTGCCCGCGTCCATCGGCCCGTAGATCGACGGATACACCTCGGTGTAGCGCACCAGCCAGACGCCGATGAACGAGCACGCCGCGAAGAACATCATCGTCGGCGTCCACGTCTTGGCCTTCACGCTCAACAGGCCGAAGAACGGCAGCGCGAACGTCAGCACCACCGCGGCCAGCGTCACCGGCTTCCACGCGCCGGTGAGGCGCAGCGTGAAGAAGTGCGTCTCCTCGGGCAGGTTGCCGTACCAGATCACCAGGAACTGCGAAAACGCCAGGTAGCCCCAGAACGCCGTGAACGCGAAGCAGAGCTTGCCGATGTCGTGATATTGCTTCTCGGTGATCAGGTCGTGCGCGCCGAGATGGGCGTTGAACCAGCGCACCAGGCCGCTGAAGATCATGAGGGCCACCAGCCAGCCGCCCATGAACTCGAGCCAGCCGTACATCGTGCTGAAGAAGTGATAGTCGAGCGACATCGAGTGGTCCCACGCCAGCACGCACCAGCCGAAGCCGAACAGCAGGGCCATGACGACGGCCAGCTTGCCCTGGAGGCTGTGCGTGGAGTGCAGCTCGCGGCGCTCGTCGCGGAAGCCGCGGCGCATCGCCGCACGGATGCCCGCCGCCCAGGAGGCGCCGCCCTCCGGAGACACGCCCACGTCGAGGCGCACCGACGTCCAGACGTACCAGACCTGCAGGAGCACCAGCGCCCCCATCACGCCGATGGAACGCCACCAGAAGAACGCGTGGCCGAGGTACAGGTTCTTCTCGCGTATCAGCTCGCCCGTGCCCGGCAGGTCCCACCACGGGTAGACGTACCGGTTGCCGACGAAGATCATCAGCAACAGGGCGGCGAAGGCGAACGGCAGGAAGGCGGCGAAGCCCTCCATGATGCGGATGATCGAGCGCGACCAGCGCGCGGTGGTGATGCGCTGCACCGCGACGAACATCACCCCGGCCGAAGCGATGATGCTGAAGAAGAGCCAATTGACGTGGAATGCCTGCCAGGCGCGTCCGTTGCCCCGGATGGCGCCGTAGGTGAAGACGGCGAATCCGGCGAGGAACATCGCCAGGAACGCCTGCTTGATCGGCGCGGGAATCGGCTTGTCCATCGCCGCGAGCACGCGGTCGCGCGACGGCGCGGGAGTTTCGTGGCCGCTCATGGCTGGTGGCCCTCATTCTTGGACTCGGACGCCGGCCGGACGGCCCGGGGCGAGGCGATCACCGGAAAACGCGCGTACACCGACGGACGCGTCGGACCAAGTCGCGTGGCGCCCGGCAGCTTGTCGCCGGTCTCGCCCGGGAGGCCGGCCACCGTGGTGTCGGCGACGATGCCGGGGAGCGCGCCCTGCAGCGCCCGGACGTAGTTCACGACGTCCCAGCGATCCATCTCCTCGATGCGGTTGGCGCTGGGCATCAGCCCGCGCCCGTTGCGCATCATCCCCCACAGGTAGCCGTCGGTGTACGCCTTCGCCCGGTCCGACGTCAGCGGCATCGGCACCATGCCGAGCTTGGTGGCCGTGCCGTCGCCCAAGCCCGCCCGGCCATGGCAGACGGCGCAGTTGATCTGGTAGTAGCGGCGCCCGCGCTGCACCGACGCGGGGTCGGCGCCGACGGGGTTGGCCAGCGACGACATGGAGTCGATGGTGGCCGGCATCTGCGCATACGACACCTGCCACTCGGGCATCATCGTGCCGTTGATCGACACCGAGCCGCGGGGACTTCCCCTGAAGCCCTTGGTCTCGGCCGAGTCGGAGGTGAACACCTGCCAGGTGCCCACCGACGGCTGCTGCCGGAAGTCGGTGAACCAGCTGCAGGCCCCCAGCGCCAGCGGCAGCGCAGCGACCGTCGTCCTGCGGAAGATCGTTCTAGCGTTCACCGCGCACCTCCACCGCCCCGTGCTTGCGCAGGAGCGCTTCGGCGGAGGCGAGCTGCCCGGGTGCGCATTCCACCCAGATGCCATAGTCACCGTCGCTGAATCGCGGATCGTAGCCGACGGTCATCGTCAGCCGCGGGATTCCCGCGTGGATGAAGAGACCGGCGACGGTGGAGAGGGCGCCGACGAGCACGAAGACCTCGAAGCCGAAGATCGTGTAGGGAATCCACGAGGCAATCGCCTTGCCGCCGACCACCAGCGGCCAGTACTCCGACGCCCAGATGGCCATCCAGTAGCCGAAGATGCAGCCCGAGAGCCCGCCGACGAGGAAGTACCGGCGCACCGGGCTCGTCGGCGGCTGGACCGCGGTCTCGAATTCGTGGCGCGGCGTCGGCGTGAAGACCGTGACGTCGCCGAGCTTCGTCTGCTTGAGCTCGGCGATGGCCTCCACCGCGCTGTCCAGCTCCTTGAAGTGACCGAGTACGCCGCGCATCAGTGGGCCCGTCCCGTTTGGGGTTCGAAGTCCTCGGCATCCACCGGCGTGTGCACGTGTGCATGCCGCACGCGCGGCGGCACGATCTCCTTGGTTTCGGAGATCGCGATCACCGGGAACTGCCTGATGAACAGCAGGAACCACATGAAGAACCAGCCGAACGACCCGAGCAGCATGAAGTAGTCCACCCAGGTCGGGATATACCCGCCCCACATCCACGGCTCGAACTCGTGCGACAGCGACGGCACGACGATGACGAAGCGCTCGAACCACATGCCGATGTTGATGAAGATCGACAGGATCCAGAGCCACGCCGGGTTGCGGCGCAGCTTCTGCGAGAAGAGCGACAGCGGGAGGATCATGTTGCAGGTGAGCATGATCCAGGCCGTCCACCACCACTGCCCGAAGACGCGGTTCCAGAAGTAGTCCTGCTCGGCCGGCACGCCGCCATACCAGGCGATGAAGAACTCGACCATGTAGGCGCAGCCGACGACCAGCGAGGTGGTCAGGGCGAGCTTGGCCGCCGCGTCGAGGTGGTTCAGCGTCACGTAATGCTGGAGCTTGAACCACTTCCGGATGGGAATGAGGATGGTGAACACCATCCCGATGCCCGAGAAGATGGCCCCGGCCACGAAGTACGGCGGGAAGATCGTCGTGTGCCAGCCGGGCGTGATGGACATGGCGAAGTCGAACGACACCACCGAGTGCACCGAGAGCACCAGCGGCGTGCTGACCGCCGCCAGGAACAGGTACGCCCGGGCGAAGTGCCGCCACTCGCGCTCGGTGTTGCGCCAGCCGAAGGACAGGAACGAGAAGATCGCCCGGCGGATCGGGTTCTTCTCGCGGTCGCGCAGCACCGCGATGTCGGGAATGAGGCCGACGAACAGGAACGTCGTCGAGATGGTGAGGTACGTGGAAATGGCGAAGACGTCCCACACCAGCGGCGACTTGAAGTTCGGCCAGATCAGGCGCCAGTTCGGATACGGAATCAGCCAGAAGAACTTCCAGGCGCGCCCGATGTGGATGATCGGGAACAGTCCGGCGGTCATGACGGCGAACACCGTCATGGCCTCGGCGCACCGGTAGATCGTGGTCCGGAATCCGGCGCGGAACAGGTACAGGATCGCCGAAATCAGCGTGCCGGCGTGGCCGATGCCGACCCAGAAGACGAAGGTGATGATGTAGATGCCCCACATCACCGGCGGGTTGTAGCCGGCGACGCCGACCCCCTCGCGGATCTGGTACAGCCAGGTGGCGGTACCCAGCAGCGTGCAGGCGATCGCGACGAGGAGCGCCGCGAACCACCCCTTGGAGAACCGCAGCGTCCCGACGATCTCGTCGGTGACCTGTTCGTAGTCCCGCACCGAGGGGAGTTGCACGTTTGCCGTGGCGATGTTCGGACGCCTCAGCTCGTTGGCGATGGTTGCCATCGTCGGCGCCCCCTTAAGCCGTGGCCCCGGCCGGAGCCGGGTGGTTGATCTTCTTCAGGTAGACGACGGCCGTGAACACGTTCAGTTCCTCGAATACGTGGTAGGCGCGGCGGTCGTCGATGAGCTTGGTGACGGACCAGGCTTCGTTGGCCGCGTCGCCAAAGACGATGGCGCGCGACGGGCAGGCCTGCGCGCAGGCCACCGTGAATTCGTCACCCTGGATCTCGCGCCCCTCGACCTTGGCAATCGTCTCCGCCTCCCGGATGCGCTGCACGCAGAACGTGCACTTCTCCATGACGCCCTTGCCACGCACCGTGACGTCGGGGTTGAGCTGCCAGTTGAGCGGCTCGGGAAACGCGTACTGCGACCGGTCGATCTCGCCGTACCCGAACCAGTTGTAGTAACGCACCTTGTACGGGCAGTTGTTGGAGCAGTACCGCGTGCCGACGCACCGGTTGTACACCATCACGTTGAGGCCGTCGGGCGAGTGATACGTCGCATACACCGGGCACACCGGCTCGCACGGTGCGTTGCCGCAGTGCTGGCACATCATCGGAACGAATCGCACCTCGGCGCCCGGGTGCTCCGCGTTCCACGCCACGTCCTTGTACTCGCGGTCGATTTCGTAGTAGCGCTCGAGGCGGATCCAGGCCATCTCGCGCGAGCGCACGATGTTGGCGCCCGGCCCCGTGCGGTCGGGATGCAGCACCGGACCCTGCCAGGTGCCGCCCACCGTCGGGATGTTGTTCTCCGCGTAGCAGGCGGTCACGCAGGCCGAGCAGCCGGTGCACTTGGCGAGGTCGATGGTCATCGCCCAGCGGCGCTTGGCAAGGCCGCTTGGGTGGTTCGGGTCGTACTGGCCATGCATGGCCGACTTCGGGTCGCCAAGTTCGCCCTGCGCGTCGGTCGCCACCGGTGCGCGGAGACCGGGGAGGAACTCGGCGGGCGCCTGGCCGGGGAACTTGTGGTGTTCCTCGGTCTCGCCACCCAGCAGCTGCTCGATCGTCTGGGCCCGCGCGATGCCGCGCCCGTGCTGTCGTCCCGATCCTTCGGTGGTGATGATCGCGGTGTGCCCTTCGGCCTTCGACACCGTGCACTTGCTGGCCGTCAGCGCGAACGCGCCGGCACCATCGTTGACCGGCGTGAGGATCCTGAAGACGTCGACGCCCGCGCCCTCGGCGTAGCGGCCGGAGGCCGTCTGGCCGCGGCCGACCATGAGGCTGATCGTGTCGGGGCGCACCCCGATGTACAGGAACGCCGGAGCGGTGCCCGAGCCCGCCGCCGTCTTGACCGTCAGATAATCGCCGGCGACGACACCCAGCTTCCTCGCCGTTTCCGGATGCAGTTCCACGACGGTCTGCCAGCAGATCTTCGTGACCGGATCCGGGAGCTCCTGCAGCCACGGCTTGTTGGCGCCGCGGCCGTCGCCCATCACGGCGTTGAAATACGCCACGAGATAGTACTCGCCCGCCGTCTGCTCGATGCCGCCCGGGACGGCCCTGACCGTCTTGAGGGCGGGCGCCGTGCGCGCCGGCATCGTGCCCGGCAGCAGACCCGTGGGCAGCGCGTCCTGCAACTTCGTGTTCCCGCCGATGCGCGCCGAGATGATCGCGCGGTAATCGGCAGGATACCTGGCAGCCATCGCCGCGGCGGCCTTGGCGACGGCAATCAGCACGTCGGCCGTGGCGCGGGTGTTGAACACCGGGTCCATGGTGGGTTGCTGCAGCCCGATGGTGCCCCTGATCGGCTCGGCGTCGCCCCAGCTCTCCAGCGCGTGGTGGTCGGGCAGGATCAGGTCGCAGAGCTCGGTCGTCTCGTCGGGGACCGACGAGAACGACACCTTGAACGGCACCTTGGCGGCCGCGGCCGCGAAGCCGAGGCCACCGGGCGTGTTGTACGCCGGATTCGCACCGCGCACGAAGAGCACCGGCACCTCGCCGGCGGACATCGACGCGACAACGTCGTTCAGGGCCGATGCCGGGGCGACGCCGTCCCAGGCGCCGTAGACCTCGGCCGGCTTCACCGTGACGCCGACATTGCCGAGCATCTTGTTGAGGTTGTTCACCTCCAGGGCCAGTTCCAGCGCCTTCTCGCCCGAGGCGCCGGCGACGAACAACGATGGCTTGACGCGCTGCACTTCCTTGTTGAGCGCATCGAGCGTCGTGGCCGGCACGTCCGTCGCGGCGGCGGCCGCGGCCACCGACATCTTGCCGGCGAGCATCTGGGCGATGGCGCCCAGCGTTCCCGGCCTGGGCGCGATCCACTGGTCGGCATTGAGGCCGGTCAGCGAGCGGCGCGGGCCGATGTAAATGAAACGCGGCGCTCCCTCGATCTTGCCGCGCGCGTCGGCGAAGTCGAGCTGTTGAGGCACCGGCAGGCCCCAGGCGTCCAGAAAGTCCGCGCTGAACGAGACGATGAGCCTGGCCGCGCCAAAGTCGAGCTTCGGCCAGGCCGCGCCATACACCGCCCGGTTGGCGGCGATGGTGGCCAGCGGCGCCTCGGCGTCGTAGCTGATGTGCGCCGGCATGCCGAAGCCGGCCAGCCAGCCGTCGACGTGCGCGGCGAACGAGCCTTGTTCGTGCTGATTGATGAAGACGGCCTTGCCCGAACGGCCGGCGGCCTTCGCCTCGGTGAGCTTGGCGTGCAGCGTGGCGATGCCCTTGTCCCAGGTGATGGGAACGAGCTTGCCGTTCTCGCGCGCCATCGGGCCGCGGAAGCGATCCGGGTTGTAGAGCCCCTGCAGCGCACT
Source organism: Gemmatimonadota bacterium (assembly GCA_038059315.1). Classification (GTDB taxonomy): domain Bacteria; phylum Gemmatimonadota; class Gemmatimonadetes; order Gemmatimonadales; family Gemmatimonadaceae; genus PNKL01. The sequence goes on along the minus strand of JBBTJT010000022.1, from coordinate 3,806 downwards.
CTGCCCGCGGGCGCAGAGCGCGCCGCGATTGACCGGATGCGCGGCGTTGCCCTCGGCCTTGATGGCCCGGCCATCGCGCGTCTCGACGACCAAGCCGCAGCCGGCCGCGCACTCACGGCAGGTGGTGGCGTAGTAGCTGGAGACGCCGGGCACCGTGTTGTCCGGTGACGTGACGTAGGGAATGAGCTTCTCGACGGACTCGGTGCTGCAACCGACCATGGTCGTCGCGGCACCGGTGACGCCGAGGACCTTCAGGAAATCGCGGCGCTTGACGCCGTTCGTGGTTTCCAGGCGAGTCGTCATGCGTCGGGTCTCAGTAGTGGCAGGCGGCGCAGTCGTACGACGCCGTCTTGCGAAGGCCCTGGCGCTCGTCGGCGAGCGCCGTGGAGTCGGGCTGGTAGCCGGCCGCGCGCATGCCCTCGGCGCGCGAGTAGCCGTTCACGTGGCAGGAAACGCACCAGCCCATGTTGAGCGAGCTGTACTGGAACACCTGGGTCATGTTCTGCACCATGCCGTGACACGTCTGGCACGTCACGCCGGCGTTCACGTGGCGGAGGTGCGTGAAGCGCACGTACTCCGGCACCTTGTGCACGCGCACCCAGGCGATGGGCAGCTTCTTGTTGAAGGCGTCGGCGACTTTCTTGATTTCGGACCGGTCGGCCCCGATGATCAGGTGGCACCCCATGCAGGTGCCGACGGCGGGGAGGCCGGGATCGGGCGACTTGTTCGCCGCGCTGTGACAGTACACGCAGTTCATCTGCAGCGTGTTCACGTGCACCGGGTGCGGAAAGCTGACCGGCTGCACCGGCGACCGGCCGGTGCCCTGGCCGAAGTACCGGGTGTAGCCCGAGGCGCCGCTGTACCCCCACGGACCCGGCTTGGCCTTGCCCACCGCTTCGCGATTGGCCTTCTGCGTGGCCGTTTCCTTGGCGCCCGGGGCGGTGGTGGTGCCAGACTGGTCATTGCCGGCATAGGCAGACATCAGCGTGGAAGCGACCGCAATCGCCACCACGCCGAGAATCACCAGCCACTTCCTGCGTCCCGTCATCGGATTTCGTCCGGGAGAGAGGGCCAACGGTCGAATTGCGCCCCGTGAAGGATTTCACGGGACGTGTAGAACTTTCAAAAATCGCCACGTGCAGTGGAGGGCGCAAGGCAGAGAGTGATGATTGCGCGCAGTCCCGCACAGGGACGGGGGCTCTCACGGAGACCGGAGCGTTCGAAGGGCACGGAGAACGACAACCGACTTGAAGGGGATGTGGCGGACGGAACTGTTCGCCGCACTCCCTTCGCGGGTTCGTTCGAGGTGTTCGTGCACTTCGTTTGCCGCCGGTCTCCGTGAGAGACTTCGCCACCCGGAGCCGGGCCTACTGGCCGTCCCCTGCGGGCGCGGCGTCATCGCGCCGCTTCCACGGCCCCTTGGCGAGGCCGCGCGTGATGCGGTCGATGGTGCGCAGCACCTCGATGGCGCTGGCCCGCAGCATGGCGACTTCGCGGGCGTCGGGCTTGGCGCGAAAGGCGAGGCTGCGCAGCGCACGCATGACGAGTTCCGGGTTGCGCGTGCGAAAGAAGGCGATGGAGTCGAGCGCCAATTCCACGTCGGTGAACAGCCGCTCCCATTCGTCGTGCAGCGCCGGGGACGCCGGATGCCGGTGCGCGCCGATCTGACGGGTGGCGTCGCCGGCCGCGAGGTGGAACTCGTAGAGCGCCACCAGCACCGCCTGCGCCAGGTTGAGCGACGAATGCTCCGTGGTGGGAATCATGCAGAGCACGTGCGCGCGGTCGAGCGCCTCGTTGGGCAGTCCGTGGTCCTCCTGGCCGAACAGCAGGGCGACACGGCGCCCCTCGGCGAGATCGTCGACGTAGCGCGAGGCGAGCTCGCGCGGGGCGACGCGTTCCCACTTCACCGAGCGCCGCTTGCCGGCAAAGGCGACGACGCGTGCACAGTCGGCAAGGGCCTCGTCGAGCGTGGCGCAGTGCCGGATCCGTGCGACGATGTCGCGCGTGTCGTGGGCCACGCCCTCGATGCGGAACGGGTCGTAGGCGCAGGGTTTCACGAGCCGCAGGTCGCCCACGCCCATGTTCTTCATCGCCCGCACCGTGGCGGCGATGTTGACGGGATCCTGGGGGTAGAGGAAGACGACGCTGAGGTGGTCGAGGAGGGACATGGTACCAAGATAAGCGATTGGGATCGCGGATTTCGGCATTGAGGATTCCGATCCTGGATTGCGATCGGCGATGATTCGTGCGTCATCGCCCATCGTGATCGGGAATCGAGATCCTCGATCGCCATCCGCGATCCCGATCCCAAGTTACGCTCGGCTGTTAGATTGCCCGCATGGACCTGATCCTCGACCTCTTCCACCGCCTCCGCGACCTCGACGCCCTGGTCGCCTGGGCTGGTTACGCCGGCCTGGCCGCCATCATCTTCACCGAGACCGGCCTGTTCTTCGGGTTCTTCCTCCCCGGCGACTCATTGCTGGTGACGGCGGGGCTGCTTTCGGCCACGCCGGACTCGCCGGTGAAGTTCGACCTGCTGGCCCTCGGCCTCCTGCTGAGCGCGGCGGCGATCATCGGCGACAACACCAACTACTGGGTGGGCCGCCTCACCGGACCGCGGATCTTCCGTCGCGACGACTCGCTGTTCTTCAAGCGGAAGTATGTCGACGAGGCCCACGCGTTCTACGAGAAGTACGGCGCCATCACGGTCGTGCTGTGCCGGTTCATGCCGATCATCCGCACGTTCGCGCCGCTGGTGGCCGGCGTGGCCCTCATGCGCTACCGCGTCTTCCTCACCTACAGCATCCTCGGCGGGCTGACGTGGATCTGGTCGATGCTCGCCACGGGCTACCTCCTGGGACGCTATGTCCCCGGGGTGGCGCAACACGTGGAAAAGGTCATCATCCTCGTCGTCCTCGTGTCGATCATGCCGGCGATCATCGGCGGGATCAGGGCGCGGCGCGCGGCGCGCCGTGGTTCCTGACGCCGCAAACGCGCTAGCTTTCGTTCATCCACCTGAAGTCCCCCCGGAGACCAGCATATGGCACATACGCTTCCTGCCCTGCCCTACGCCGTCAGCGCGCTCGAGCCGCATATCGATGCGCTGACGATGACGATCCACCATGGCAAGCACCATAACGCGTACGTCACCAACCTCAACGCCGCCATCGACAGGGCGCCGGAACTGGCGAACTGGAGCCTCGGCGACCTCTGCCGCAACATCGCGCAGGTGCCGGAGGGCGTGCGCACGGCGGTGCGCAACAACGGCGGCGGGCACTGGAACCACTCGCTGTTCTGGGAGTTGATGGCGCCGAATGCCGGTGGGGAGCCCGGCGGCGAGCTGGGCGCGGCGATCACCAGGACCTATGGCGACTTCGGCAAGTTCCGCGACGCCGTGAAGGCGGCGGCGGTTGGCCGGTTCGGCTCGGGGTGGGCGTGGCTCGTCGCCGGACGCGACGGTGCCCTGACCATCGAGAGCACGCCGAACCAGGACAACCCGCTGATGGACGGCAAGCACGCCGTGCTCGGCCTCGATGTCTGGGAGCACGCGTACTACCTGAAGTACCAGAACCGCCGTCCGGACTACGTGGACGCGTGGTGGAACGTGGTGAACTGGGGCGAGGCGGCCAAGCGGTACGCGGCACGGTAGGGTCGCGAGGTCTCTCACGGAGACCGGAGGAGGACGAAGGTCACGGAGGCTGCAACAACTCTGAAGGGGGCTGGGCGGACGGATCGGTCGCCGAAACCCCCTTAGAGCGTTTTCGATTTACTCATGCGTGATATCCTGAGGATGCAAAGTAGTTTTG
>JBBTJT010000021.1:0-13146 GCA_038059315.1 Gemmatimonadota bacterium | reverse complement strand
AGCCCCGCGCGCAGCGCCTCGGCCGTCGACGCCCCGTAGCTGGCGGTGGTGTGGTGCAGCACGTTCGCGCCGCCGACGCCCCCTTGGTCGGCGATCACCACGCCGCCAAACCCCCATGCGCCGCGCAACGTGCGCGTCAGCAGGTCGCGGCTCGCGGTGGCCGGCACGCCGTTGATGCTGTTGTACGACGCCATCACCGAGCGGGCGCCGGCACGGATGGTCGCACGGAACGGCGGAAAGTGCAGGTCCTCGAGCGTCGCCGCATCGAGCGACACGGGATAGCTGTCGCGCCCACCGTCGCCGTGGTTCACCACGAAGTGCTTGGGCGTGGCCACCACGCCGGCGCGCTCGAGCGCGCCGGCGAATGCGGCGCCCATCGCGGCGCTCAGCCACGAGTCCTCGCCGTACGTCTCCTCCACCCGTCCCCAGCGCGGGTCGCGCGCGAGGTTCACCACCGGCGACAGGAGCTGGCGCACCCCGCGCTCGCGCGACTCGGCGGCGATCGCCGCGGCCACGCGCCCCACCAGCGCCGTGTCCCAGGTGGCGGCGAGCGCGATGGCCTGTGGAAAGACCGTGGCGCCAAACTGCATGAGCCCGTGCACGCCCTCCTCGAACTGGATGGCCGGAATGCCGAGGCGCGTGCGCTCGACGAAGGCGCGCTGCACGTCGTTGGACCGCGACGCCGCCGGCCGCGGATCGAAGCCGTTCGCGCGCGAAAGGCGCAGGTCGAGCAGCTGTATGCCGAACGCGCCGTGGCGCCACGCGGAATCGCCAACCGGATCTCCCGGCGCCATGTAGAGCTGCCAGAACTTCTCCTCGAGCGTCATCTGGCGCAGCAGCAACTGCGCGCGACGTTCCACCGCGAGCCGGCTGTTCATCCACGGTCGCGCCGAGAGCTGCGCCGCTGGCTGCGTCGCCGGCCGCGCCGCACGCTGCGCTGCGACCGGGGCCGGCTGGACGAGCGCCCCGGCAGCCAGCCCCATCAGTGCGACGCACCGTATCGCCAAGAACCGCGCGCCGCGCACCGTCAACTCACCCGCCACCCATCGCGACGATCACGTCCCACTCGGCGGCGGTCAGCGGCACCACCGACAATCGCCCGATGCGCAGCAGCGCCATCTGCGCCAGCGACTTGGCATCCTTCATCTCCGGAAGCGTCACCGGCACGGCCAACGCCTCGACGGCGCGAAGGTCGACCACGAACCAGGTGGGGCCGTCGGGCGACGAGTCCGCGTCGTAGCCGTAGTGACCGCGCTGAAACGCCGTCTGGTCGGGGTACCCTTCGCGCACGACCTCGCAGATTCCATGGATCGCCTGCGGATTGGCCATGGAGTGGTAGTAGAAGACGAGGTCGCCGATCTTCATGGCGTCGCGCAGGAAGTTCCGCGCGGCGAAGTTCCGCACGCCGTCCCACGTCGTGGTGCGCCCGGGAGCGCGAAGCAGGTCATCCCACGAGAAGACCTCGGGCTCCGACTTCACCAGCCAGTAGCGCCGTTCGCCGGGCGCGCGGGGCAGGAAGCACTTGCCCCACGGCCCTCCTTCGGGCGTGAAGAACTGCGACGGCTCGACTGGCGCCTTGGCGGGCTTCAGCTTCGCCGGCTTTGGCTTCCCCGGCTTCGGCTTCCCCGGCTTCGGCTTCCCCGGCTTCGGCTTCCCCAGCTTCGGCTTCCCCAGCTTCGGCTTCCTCGGCTTCGGCTTCGCTGGCTTTGTGCCAGCGGATCTCTTCTTGGCGGCCATAGGTGCGGTAGGTGGTAAGCGGTTGGCGTAAAGCGTACAGCGTACGGCTTACAGCTGCTGTACGCTGTTCGCCGTACGCCGTAAGCCATCAGCAAAGTGCGGACTATGCGATACCCTTGGCGATTGCCTTGAGCACCGCATCGCCGAACGTGTCGATCTCGTCGACGCTCGTGTACACGCTCGGCGTGATGCGAATGCCGCTGAACTCGGCGTGGACGATGGGCGTCGTGACGATCTTGTGCTTGTCGAGCAGCCAGCCGCCCAGCTTGCCCGGCTCGATCCCATCCACGCTGAACAGGCAGATGGCGCCCGCGCGGTCGTTGTCGAGCGGCGTCAGCACCTTCACGCGGTCGCTCGACGAGAGCAGGCGCCGCGCCCACCGGTCACGCAGGTAGCGCAGACGGGCGATCTTGCGGTCGGGGCCGATGCCGCGACTGAAGGCGAGGGCGGCCGACACGGCATTGAAGTTCGCCTGCGGGTGCGTACCGATCTCCTCGTACTTCCGGATGTTCGCCTGGTTCCCCGGCGAGGAGCCCATCAGCGACCAGAGCTGCGGGATCTTCTCCTTGCGCACGTACAGGAAGCCCGTGCCGATGGGCGCGTGCGTCCACTTGTGGAGCGACGTGCCGTAATAGTCGCACTCCAGCTCGTTGCGCTTGAAAGGGAAGTGGTTGAACGCGTGGGCCCCGTCGACGATGACCTCGATGCCGAGCGGACGCGCCAGGCGCACGATGTCGCGCACCGGCAGGATCTGGCCGGTGAGGTTGGTGATGTGCGTGACCTCGATGACCCTGGTGCGCGGCGTGATCGCCCGGCGGAACTGCTCCACGATGTACTCGTCGCTCGGCGGCGGCACCTTGAAGGAGATCTGCCTGAGCACGATCCCCTCGCGCCGCTCGCGCTGCTGCCACGACGTGATCATGCGCGGGTAATTCTGGTTGGTGAGCAGCACCTCGTCGCCGCGCTTGAGGTCGATGCCGAAGATCGCGATCTCCAGCGCCTCGGACGCGTTGCGCACGACGGCCATCTCCTCGGGGTCGCAGCCGAAGTCGCGGGCCAGGTCGCGCCGCGTGCTCTCCATGCGCGGCTCGAGCACCCGCCACATGTGCTCCACGGGAAGTTCGTTGGTGAACCGCAGGTCGCGGATCATCTGCTCGAGCACGTGCGACGGCGTCGGCGAGATCCCGCCGTTGTTCAGGTTGATCATCGTCCGGTCGGCGTCGAACGCGCGCTGGATCTGCGCCCAGTACAGCTCGTCCTCGGCGAGCGCGGCCGGCGCGCGGTCACCCGCGATGACGTTCGCCTTGAAGAGGTTCTCGAAGGCGTTCGCGCGGAAGGCCGGGAGCGTGACACCGGCCGCCGCGAGACCACTGAGGAACTGGCGTCTTTCCATGGGGAACGTGGGGGTAGACGGTGGACGGTAGACGGTAGACGGTAGACCGTAGAGCCAAGGCAAATATGGCGCCGTGGAGGTCGGGCGCCAGCCGGAGCGGCCCTCTACCGTCCACCGTCTACCGTCTACCGTCTCTAGGGAACGACCACCAGCCCCGCCTCCCCCCCGAACTCGTCCGTCACCTTCGTCAGGTTGGCCGGCGCGCGCCACTGACTCCCGTTGATGCGCACGGCCACCCGCTGCGGACCCGGTGGCAGGTGCACGCGCAGCTCCCAGGCGTCGAGCACCCACTGCATCTGCACCGGCTGCCAGTCGCTGAAGCTCCCATATGCCTCCACGCGGGCCGCCGAACTGGCCAGCACACGGATGGTCAGTGTGGCGCCGCCCGCCGGATCGGTTTTCGTCAGCGCGATGGCGCCGTACCGGAGAATCTGCCGCACCGCCGGATCCTGGCGGAGGAGCAGCACGCGCACCGAGGCCGACACGAACTTGGCGTCGGGGAGCGCCCGCAGCGGGTCGGCGAGCTGCCGGCCGCCCGACACCGTCAGCGCGACCATCGGCGTCACGTACAGGGACGCCGCCAGCATGAGCGCGCGATCGTTGACGCCGGCCACGACGCCCTCGCCCCGGCGCAACGTCCCGATGGCCGCGAGGTCGAGCGCGGCCAGCGACTGCTGCACGCCGAAGGTGGCGTCGCGCACCATGTACGACCCCACGGGGCGGCGCGAGGGCAGGCTGCTGGCCGACAGCAGGTCGGTGTCGAGCGAGCGCGTGGCGACGGTGGAAAACGTGGCGGACGTCCGCTTGTACACGCCCCAGAACCCGGCGTCGACCGAGGTGGAGCGCATCGCATCGCCCGTGCGATTGGTCACGCCCCCCGCGCCACCGACCCAGTAGCCGTGCGTGCCGTATTCGCGGTGCGTGCGCACGAACGCGGCGGCGTTCCCGCTGCCCGTGAAGCGGGTGACCGAGAAGAGCGCGCCGGCCATGCCCGTCTCGATGCTCCAGCGGCGGTACTTCTCCAGCTGGAAGCGGACCGCGAGCAGCCCCTGGGCGGTGTCGATGGAATCCCGCGCCAGGGTCATCGACCCACTGGCGGTGGTGGCCACGAGGTCGCGGGTGCGGCGCCAGACGACGCCGAGCAGGCCGGCATCGCGCGACCGGGTACCGGCCTGGCGCACTTCGGCGGCGCCAGCCTCGATCCGGATCTCATCAGGGGCCTGCGCCGCCGCGCCTCGAATGGCGGCGAACAGCAAGCAAGCGACAGCGCGACCCCTCATCTCATTGGCGCTACGGCCTCCGCGGATTCGTAAACGCGGACGCGGCGGGAGCAGGTGGGAGTAGCGACATCACCCCGCGGGCGCGCAGATCGAGTGCAGCTTCCGGCGCCCAACCGGCGGCAACGTCCCCCTGGACCGACTGCGCGAGCGAGTAGAGCTGCACGTTGGTGGCCCCGCGTGTCATCAGGTCGGTGACCGTTCGGGCAGCGCGATCAGCGGGCAGTCCCTTGGCCACCAGTTCGGTGAGCACGCCAAGGGGAAGCGCCAGCGATCGGTTGGGCCAGGCCGCACGCATCTTCTTCAGGATGTGCGCGGGCACGCCGAGATACAGCGCGTCGGCGCCGGCAGCAATCTCGTCTTCGCTCGGGTTGGGCGCGAGCTGGTCGCGCGCAACCTGCAGCCGCTTTCCAAGGGCGGCGACGGCGTCCGTGATGCGCTTCGGCGTCGCCCGCTTGGCGATGCCCTCATTGGCCTTGGCAATTAGCAGGCGTTCGGGCAACCCGATGGAGCGCGCGGCCATGACCTCGCGCTCCACGGCGCGACGGACCCCTGCGTCCGCCGCCGCGTCGAGACGGGCTGCTTGGGCGTGTGCCACCGACGCGGTGGCGCACGGCACAAGCGAAATGAGGAAGAGTCGTCGAAGTGTCATCACGGAGCCTGTACGATAAGTACGGAGTTTGCACGCCCGAAGTCCAGATCCCGGGCCGTCTGGGCGCGGGGATCGGTCATCCAGGTCTTGCCGTCAACGAGGAACGCATAGACATGCCGGCCGGCGGACAGCGGAATGGTGACGCTCCACGTCCCGGGCACGTCGCCCGGCTCGAGCGGCGTCGCCGCGCCCGACCAGCCGTTGAAGTCGCCAACCAGCGCCACGTGCGAAGCCTGCACGTCTCGCAGGGTGAACTGAACCGGGAGGGGCAGCGCCTCTCCCGAGGTGCGCACGGCGGGCAGCACCGGGAGCGTACGCGCCGCCGGAATTCCGCCAAGCTGCCGCTGGTTGTCGGGACGGTCGGTCGCCTGGCGCGTGAGGAAGCCGAGGAGGAGCGCCGCCGCGGCCAGCGAACCGGTGGCGGCAAGCGAGAACGGCGCCGACGGCCAAGTGACCGCGCGCCACCAGCGACGCGGACGCCCCTCCACCGTCGCGAGGATCCGCGCGATGGCCCGGGGGCTGTGCCACTGGCGGTGGCGCAGCGCCGCCGCCGCGCGTTCAATGACGTCGTCTCGTTCAGCGTCCACGTTCCCGCTCCTGTATCAATCGCGTGCGCAGTGCGTCACACGCCCGTTTCACTCTCATGCGGAGCGCCGAAAGCCGCACTCCGGTAATCACCGCCATGTCTTCGTATGACAGGTCCTCGACGTGCCGCAGCAGGAACGCCTCCCGCTGCTCGGTGGGGAGGCCGTTGAGCGCCGCCTCCACCTCATCCATCAGGTCCCGCGTCTCCTCCGGCGCCTCGGCCGCAACCACCGGAAGTTCCCCGGTCACCACCAGCGATTCCCGTGCCCAGCGCCGCGACCGCATCGTACGGCACCGGTTGGCGAGAATCCGGAAGAGCCAGGGCTCGAACCGTGCATCCGGCCGGAACTGTCCCAAGTGGTCGTAGACACGGATGAACGTGTCCTGCACCGCCTCCTCCGCATCCTCTTCCTCCCCCAGCATGTACCGCGCATACCGCAGGCAGCGCGCGTGGAAGTGCTCCACGAGATCGGCAAACGCTTTCGCGTCGCCGCCGCGCGCTCGCAGCGGGACGGCGGGATCGATGTCGGTGCTCGGGCGCACGGTGGACTGGTCCGCGGGTTGAATAGCCCACAATACCGCAGGCGACTCCTCCCTCGCTACCGCCGCCGCGCGTCGTGATCGCGGTAACATCTGACTCCGCTTGCCGCAGCGTGACCTGCAGACAGTCGTCTCGGTGCACGCCAAGGCGCATTCCGCGACGGCCATCAACTCCTTACGAAACAACGCCTTACAGCACCATCACCCGCGAACTCAGACGTCTGTCGTTCCCTGCACCCTCGTTAGGACATACCCACGGGCACCGGGTGGCGTCACAACTGACACGGTGACATTCTCTCAGACACCCTCTGCGCGGAATAAGTTCGTGAGCATGAGCACCACTGAGTCCCCTGCCCCTGCCTCTGCCCGCGCCGCGGATACCGCGGCGCGCAAGCCCGAATCCCGCGATCCGGCCACCGGCGAGGTCTGGCGCCGATACACCGTTGCCGACGCGCTCACCGTCCAGGCGGCCGTGGCCCGCGCCCGAGCCGCGCAGCCTGCCTGGGCCGCGCTGCCGCCACGGGTGCGCGCCCTCGCCATCGAGGCCTTCGTCCAGAAGCTTCTTGCACGCCGCGCCGAAGCGGCGACGATCATCGCCCGCGAGAACGGCAAGCCGGTGGGCGAAGCGCTCGGCGTCGACGTGGGCGTCACGCTCGGACTCGCCGAGCACTTCGCGAAGGTTGCGCCGCGGTTCATGCGAGCGCGTTGGCAGCGCTCGGTGGCGCTGATGGCGTGGCGCAAACGAGTGGCGCTCATCCGGGAACCGTACGGCGTGATGGGCATCATCTCGCCGTGGAACTACCCGATGTTCCTTCCGCTCAGTTCGGCGCTCCCCTCGCTGCTCTGCGGCAACGCGGTGGTCAACAAGCCGAGTGAGTGGACGCCGGGCATCGCCGAGTTCGTGAGAGAGTGCCTGCTTGAGTCGGGTGTGCCCGCCGACATCTATCAGGTGGTGCACGGTGCGGGCGCCACCGGTGCGGCGCTGTGCGAGGAAGTGGACAAGGTCTTCTTCACCGGCTCCGAGGCGACGGGACGCAAGGTCGCGATGGCGTGTGCGCGCCGTCTCATTCCGTGCGCGCTCGAGCTGGGCGGCAGCGACCCGGCCATCGTGCTCGCCGACGCCGATCTCGCACACGCGGCAAGCGGCATCGCCTGGGGGCGCTTCTCCAACGCCGGGCAAACCTGCGTCGCGGCCAAGCGCGTGTTCGTGGAGGCCAGTGTCTACGAGCCATTCCTCGCCGCGCTCACCAGGGCGGTGGGAGCACTCACGGTGGGCCCCGGCACCGACGATGCCACCGACGTCGGCCCGATGATTCGCCCCGAGCAGCGCGCGATCATCGCGGCGCAGCACGCCGACGCGATGGCCCGCGGCGCGCGGGAGGCGCTGAGGCTGACCGCGCCCGAAGGCGACTGCTACTATCCGCCGACGATCCTCGTCGACGTGCCCGCCGACAGCCGGGCGATGACGGAGGAGACGTTCGGGCCGCTCCTGCCGGTGACGGCGGTGCGTGACGTCGACGAAGCCATCACGCGCGCCAATGACACGACGCAGGGGCTCTCGGCGTCCGTCTGGACGCGCGACGTCACGCGCGGCATTGCGGTGGCGCAGCGCCTGCAGGCCGGCTCGGTGGCGATCAACGACGCCTGCACGACGGCCGGCATCTGCGACGTGCCGCACGGCGGCTTCAAGGCCAGCGGGCTTGGCAAGGTGCACGGCGAGATGGGCCTGCAGGAGTGCGTGCGCACCAAGGCGGTGATGGTGGACTGGTTCCAGTCATGGCGCGAGCCGTGGTGGTTCGGCTACTCGCGCGCCTACCGCGACAACATCGACGCCTTCCTCCGCGCCGCGCACAGCAGCAGCCTGCCGGAGCGCCTCCGCGCGCTGCCCGGTGTGCTGCGACTGGTCTTCGCGCCCACGCGCAAGGTGTAGCCGGCGCTTGTTCCGCGACGCGCGCACGCACAACTTTTGTGCGTGAGCGAGATTCTCTACAGCCTCGACCTCTTCATCGCCGCGCTGCGCGGTGGCTTCTTCGCCTTCGCCGTCGTGGTGGGGATCTTCTGCGTCCTCGACTGGATGGCGCGCACCCGGCGGCTGAACCCGTTCGGACGCATCGCGGGGTTCCTGCGCTCGACCATTCGCCCGTTCATCGCCCCGGTGGAACGGCGCGTGCTGCGCGCCGGCGGCAATCCGCAGAGCGCGCCGTGGTGGACGCTGGTGGTGGTGCTGCTCGGCGGCATCATCCTGCTGAGCCTGCTCGACTTCGTGCGCAGCCAGATGGTGTTCGCCTCCACGCTGCTGTCCGGCGGCCCCGCCTTACTGTACCGCCTGGTCGTCTCGTGGACCTTCGCGGTGATTCGCCTGGCGCTGATCGTGCGCGTCCTGCTGTCGTGGGTGCACGCGCCGCCGTTCGCCTGGTACGTGCGCTGGTCGTACGCGCTCACCGAGTGGTTCCTCCACCCGATGCGCGGCGTCATCCCGCTGGTCGGGATGATCGACGTCACGCCGATCCTCGCGTACTTCCTCCTCGGCATCGTGCAGTCGTTCCTGGTGCGGCTCGTTTGATGGCGTTCACCGTGACGCCGCGCGGCACCGGGGTGCGCTTCGCCATCCATGTGCAGCCGCGCTCCAGGAAGCCGGGCATCGACGGCGTGCATGGTGACGCGCTGCGCGTGCGCGTGCAGGCGCCGCCGGTCGAGGGCGCCGCCAATGAGGCGGTGGTGGCGGTGCTCGCCGCGGCGCTCGGCGTGCCCTCGCGCGCGGTGCGCATTGCCGCCGGAGCGAGCGGCCGGCAAAAGATCGTGGACATCGATGGCGTCGATGCCGCAGTGGCACTTTCGCGACTGCTCGCGACCTGACGATGACACACTGCAACCGAAACTCCTGAACGTGGCCGGCATATTGATCGTCGGCGCCGATGCGGCGCTGCTGGAAGGAATCGCCCAGGCGCTCGGCGCCGCCGGGCATCAGGTGTTGACGGCGACGTCGATCGCCGAGGCGTCGTTCACGGCGGCGGCCGCGCCGCCGCTGCTGGCGGTGGTCGACCGCGTGCTGCTGGGCACCGTCACCGACACGCGCAGCATCGGCCTCGCACCGGGCGGTGCGCTGGTGGCGTTCGGTGATCCGGGCATCCCGCTGCCGGCGCCGGTGCGGCGGTCGGTGCTCGCCGAACTGCGGCTGCCGCTGGAACGCTCGCGCCTGACGGCGCTGGCCGCGCATGTGGAAGAGCGGGCGCGCAGTACCGGGCGGGACGCGGTTGCCGAGACGCCGCCGGATTCACGGCCTGCGCTCTGAGTTTTGGGTTGGGAGGCAGGGACAGGCGAACTGCGGAACTCCCGATTGGGCGGATAACTGCCGATTTTGGGGATACAGCCTGCTGACGCGTTTTGAACGGTGGCGAGCTCTCATGCCGCCCGTGTCAACGCCGCCCGCACGATTGCCTCTGGCGTCTCCTCGGGGACGACGCGACCTTCTTCTGGTTCAGGCGAGAGCTGGCCGGGCGACCCAGAGGGAGAGAGATGGCGAAGCAGAAAACGAAGAAGAACGACACGGGCGCCAACCTCGGCTTCGAGGCCAAGCTCTGGGCCGCCGCCGACGCGCTCCGCAACAACATGGATGCGGCGGAATACAAACACGTCGTGCTCGGCCTGATCTTCCTCAAGTACATCTCGGACGCGTTCGAGGCAAAGCACGCAGAACTGGAATCGCAGAAGAAGTCCGGGGCCGATCCGGAGGATCCCGATGAGTATCGCGCCGCCAGCATCTTCTGGGTGCCCAAGGAGGCGCGCTGGACGCAGCTCAAGGCGAACGCGCCGCAGCCGACCATCGGCACGCTGGTGGACGATGCGATGGCGGCGATCGAGCGCGACAACCCCTCTCTGAAGGGCGTGCTGCCGAAGGACTTTGGGCGCGCAGGCCTCGACAAGCAGCGGCTCGGGCAGATCATCAACCTCGTGAGCGACATTGCGCTCGGCAGCGCGGCCGATCGCGCCAAGGACACTCTCGGTCGCGTGTACGAGTACTTCCTTGCTCGCTTCGCCAGCGCCGAGGGCAAGAGCGGCGGGCAGTTCTACACGCCGTCGCGGGTGGTCCGGGTGCTGGTTGAGATGCTCGCGCCGTACAAGGGCCGCGTCTACGACCCCTGCTGCGGCTCGGGCGGCATGTTCGTGAGCAGCGAGAAGTTCATCGAGGCCCACAGTGGCAAGCTGGGCGACATTTCCATCTACGGGCAGGAGTCGAACTACACCACGTGGCGGCTGGCCAAAATGAACCTCGCCATTCGCGGCATCGACGCGCAGATCGGCCATGGCGACACCTTTCACAACGACACGCACCCCGACCTCAAGGCCGATTGGGTGCTGGCCAACCCGCCGTTCAACGACAGCGACTGGCGCGGCGAGCTGCTGAAGGACGACAAGCGCTGGGTGTACGGTGTGCCGCCAGCGGGCAACGCCAACTACGCCTGGGTGCAACATTTCATTCATCATCTCGCGCCCACCGGACTCGCGGGCTTTGTGCTCGCCAACGGTTCGATGTCGTCCAACCAGTCGGGCGAGGGCGAGATCCGCAAGGCCATCATCGAGGCCGACCTGGTGGACTGCATGGTGGCGCTGCCGGGCCAGCTCTTCTACTCGACGCAGATCCCGGTGTGCCTCTGGTTCCTGGCGAGGACCAAGAAGAACGGCCGATTCCGCGACCGGCGAGGCGAAACGCTGTTCATTGATGCGCGCAAGCTGGGCTCAATGGTGGACCGCACGCACCGCGAGTTGACCGACGACGACCTCGCCAAGATCGCCGGCACGTATCACGCATGGCGCGGCGACAAGGGAGTCGGCGAGTACGCCGATGTGCCCGGTTTCTGCATGGCCGCGAAGCTCGACGACATGCGCAAGCACGGGCATGTGCTGACGCCGGGGCGGTATGTGGGTGCGGAAGCGGTGGAGGACGATGGCGAGCCGTTTGGGGAGAAGATGCGGAGACTCAGCACAACACTGAGGGAGCAGCAGGCTGAGGCTGCGACGCTGGATGCTGCGATTGCCAGGAACCTGAAGGAGCTTGGGTATGGCGGGTAGGAAACCGAAAAGCGTGACCGTCGCGCGTTCCGACTTCGCGGCGTTGCTCGCCGATGTGAAGGGCCGAATCCAGGCTGCCCAGACCCGCGCGCTGCTGGCTGTCAACGGCGAGCTCGTCTGCCTCTACTGGGACATCGGGCGGATCATCGCTGATCGGCAACTGCGCGAAGGCTGGGGCGCAGGCGTCATTCCTCGCTTGGCGCTGAAACTGAAGAACGAACTCCCCGACCTCAAGGGCTTTTCCGAGCGGAACATCAAGCGAATGCTGGCGTTCCACCGCGATTATCCGGACGCCGGTGCAATCGGGCAGCGACCTGCTGCCCGATTGCCAGCGTCGGCGAAAGTGCCACAGCTTGCGGCACAATTGATCCGTTCGCCAAAAGTGCCACAACCGGTGGCACTATTGGCGGACTCGCTCCTCTGGTCGGTACCGTGGGCCCACCACGTCATTCTCATGGACAAGGTGCCCGACCATTCCACCCGCCGCTGGTACATGGAGCAGACGCTCGCCAACGGCTGGAGTCGCAACGTCCTCGCCTTGCAGATCGATGCCCGTGCCCACGCCCGGCACGGCAAGGCCGCCTCCAACTTCGCCGCCCTGCTTCCCGCGCCGCAGTCGGACCTCGCGCAGCAAACGCTCAAAGACCCTTACATTTTCGACTTCCTCACCCTCACCGAGCCATTCCAGGAGCGCGAACTCGAAACCGCGCTCGTCCGTCATCTGGAGAAGTTCCTGCTCGAACTCGGCCAGGGCTTCGCCTTCATCGGTCGGCAGTACCGCCTCGACGTCGGCGACGAGGATTTCTACATCGACTTGCTTTTCTACCACCTGCGGCTGCGGGCGTTCGTCGTCATCGACTTGAAGAAGGGCAAGTTCAAGCCCGAGTACGCCGGCAAGCTGAACTTCTACTGCAACGTCGTCAACGACCGGCTCAAGCACCCGACCGACGCCCCGACCATCGGCCTGATCCTCTGCCAGACGCGGGACCAGCTGCTGGCCGAGTACAGCTTCGCCGGCATCGACAAGCCGATCGGCATCTCGACGTATGAGCTGACGCGGGCGCTGCCGGCGCGGTTGCAGTCGGCACTGCCGACGGTGCAGGAGATCGAGGCGGAACTGGCGCCGATGCGGAGGAAAGGATGAACGGCAGAATTCTCGCCGCAAAGCGCGATGCGGGCGTCGCTGCCAAGGTGAAGGGGGTTGTGTATGCCCGGTGAGGCGCCCATCGAGCACGACGTTCGTTGGCCGGTTGTTTCGCTCGTCGACATCGCCACCAAAATCGGCTCGGGTGCAACGCCAAAGGGCGGAGCAGACGCTTATCTGCCGAGTCGTGCACGCTTTGCACTTGTGCGAAGCCAGAACATCTTCGACCGCCGCTTCGACAGCGATGGGCTTGCGTTCATCTCGGACGAGCAGGCCGCCGGACTCCGTGGCGTGGTTCTCCAAGCCAATGACATCCTCCTCAACATCACGGGCGATGGCATCACGTTCGGGCGTGCTTGCGTGGTCCCGAAGGAAATTCTTCCCGCGTGTGTCAACCAGCACGTCTCCATCATCCGCCTCGATTCTCAGAGGGCGCATGCAGGTTATGTGCTAGCATTCCTGACACATCCAGACGTCAAGTCCTACATAGAGTCCTTCAACGCAGGAGGCTCTCGACGTGCAGTTACAAAAGGCCACATTGAGTCGTTTCGGCTTCCGCTTCCACCACTCCCCCAACAACGCGCCATCGCCCACATCCTAGGCACGCTTGACGACAAGATCGAGCTGAACCGGCGGATGAACGAAACGCTGGAGGCGATGGCGCGGGCGCTCTTCCAGTCGTGGTTCGTGGACTTCGACCCAGTGCGCGCCAAGGCCGAAGGCCGTCCTTCGACAAGCTCAGGACAGG
>JBBTJT010000020.1:0-23414 GCA_038059315.1 Gemmatimonadota bacterium | reverse complement strand
CTGCAACAACTTCAAAAGGGGGCTTGGCCGGACAGCACCGTCCGCCGAGCCCCCTTCAAGTGCTTTGCAGTCTCCGCGTCCTTCGACCGCTCCGGTCTTCGTGAGAGACCCCTGCACCTCAAGCCCTGCGCCGCACCAGCGTGAGAATGGTGTACACCGCCACCGGCTCCTCGTCCTGGTTCTTCACCTCGACGTCCCACGCCACCACGCCCTGCGGAATGCCGTCGGGGAGCGTCTCCCTGGCCGTCTTCTGCTTGCAGGTAAGTCGCGCGTGTATCGCATCCCCCGGATACACCGGCTTCACGAACCGCAGGCCCTCGAGCCCGTAGTTCGCCAGCACCGGGCCCGGCGCCGGATCGACGAACAGCCCGGCCGACGCGGCGAGCACGAAATAGCCGTGGGCCACCTTCCGCTCGAAGACGCCCTGCCGCGCCAGCTCGTCGCTCTTGTGCGCGTAGAAGTGGTCGCCGGAGAGATCGGAAAAGCGATCGACGTCCTCGTGCGTGATCGTCCGCGACGCGGTGATGAGCGTCTCGCCGATGGCGAGTTCCTCGAAGTGCTTCCGGAACGGATGCACGACGTCGCCCGTCGTCGCCGCGCCGGGCATGTACTCGCGCACCACGCGCGACAGCGTCGTCGGCGACCCCTGCAGCGCCGTGCGCTGCATGTAGTGCAGCACACCGCGCGCGCCGCCCAGCTCTTCGCCGCCGCCAGCGCGCCCCGGGCCGCCGTGCACGAGGTTGGGCATCGGCGAGCCGTGCCCGGTGCTCTCCCGTGCCGTGTGGCGGTTGGCGAGCAGCAGGCGCCCGTGATGCGCCGCGGTGCCCAGCGCCACCGCGCGCGCCACGGCGTCATCACCGGTGAACACCGAGCCCACCAGCGAGCCGCGGCCGCGCCGGGCCAGCGCGATGGCCTCGTCGACCGAACGGTACGGCATGAGCGTGTTGACCGGACCGAACGCTTCCACGTCGTGCGGCGCGGTGCGCGCCACCGGATCGGACGAAGCGAACAGCAGGATGGGGAAAAAGGCGCCCTTCGCCGCGTTGGCGCCGGTCACCTGCAGCGCGTCAAGCGCGCCGAACACGAGCTCAGCGTCCTGGCTGATGGCCTCCACTGCCTTGCGCACCTCGCCCACTTGCGCGCGTCCGGCCAGCGGGCCCATGCGCACTCCCTCCACGGCGGGGTCACCAATCACGGTGCCGGCCAGCCGTTTCGACAGCGAGGCGCGCACGTCGTCCATCATCGCCTCGGGCACGAGGGTGCGGCGAATGGCGGTGCACTTCTGTCCAGCCTTCGTCGTCATCTCGTTGGCGACCTCCTTGATGAAGAGGTCGAACTCCTCCGTGCCGGGCGCCGCATCCGGGCCGAGCATCGAGAAGTTGAGCGAGTCGGCCTCGACGTTGAAGCGCACGTTGTTGTTCACGATCGCCGGCATCTGCTTGAGCATCCGCCCGGTCCCGGCGCTCCCGGTGAAGGCCACGGCGCACTGCTCGTCGAGATGGTCCAGCAGGTCGCCGGCGCTCCCGCAGAGCAGCTGCACGCCGCCCGCCGGCAGGATGCCGCTCTCGATCATCCCGGCAAAGACGGCCTCGGTGAGGAAGCTCGTGACGGTCGCCGGCTTGACGATGGCCGGCATGCCGGCGAGCAGCGTCGGCGCCAGTTTCTCCAGCATGCCCCAGACGGGGAAGTTGAAGGCGTTGATGTGCACGGCCACGCCCTCGAGCGGCACGCAGATGTGGCGCCCCACGAACGTGCCCCCCTTCGACAGCGGCTCGGTGGGCCCCTCCACGTGAAACGTCTCGTCGGGGAACTCGCGGCGGCCGCGCGACGCGTACGCGAACAGCGTGCCGATGCCGCCCTCGATGTCCACCCAGCCGTCCCGTTTCGTCGCGCCGGTGAGCGCCGACACGGGGTAGTAGGCGTCCTTGTGCGCCATCAGGAATTGGGCGAGCGCCTTGAGCATGCGCGCGCGCTGATGAAACGTCATGGCGCGCAGCGCCGGGCCGCCCACCGTACGCGCGTGCTCCACCATCGCCCGGAAATCGATGCCGCCAGTACTCGTCTCGGCGATCACCGCGCCGGTGACCGCGTGATGCAGCGGCGTCGTCTTGCCGGCGCCGCGCACCCAGGCGCCGCACACGTAGCTGAACAGCGCGCGCGGGGCGTCGCCCGAGACGTCGAGCGGCGTGGGGAAGGTGCTGGGGGCTGTCATCGGTGTTCGGTTCTCCCGTTCGGACGCGCGCCGCGCGTCATTCGCGCCGCGTCGCTTTCCACGTCCGGTACGTGGACACTTGCCGTGCGCGGTCTGCCGGGACCTCGCGCAGGGGCTCGCACGCCTGCAGCGTCGCGCGCAGCCGCGACGGCAGCGCCTGGTACAGCGCCGTGCCTTCCGTCTTCCACTCCAGCATTTCGTCGCTCACCTGCTTCACGATCTTCGCCGGGTTGCCGACCACCACCGACCGCGCCGGCACCTGCATTTCGGCCGGGACGAAGCAGAGGGCGCCGACGATGCTCTCGTCGCCGATGTCGGCACGGTCCATCACCACCGCGTTCATGCCGATGAGCACGTTGCGCCCGATATGCGCGCCGTGCACCACGGCGCCGTGCCCGATGTGCGCGCTTTCCTCGAGCCGCACCGTCACGCCCGGGAACATGTGGATGACGCACCCTTCCTGCACGTTGCAGCCGTCGGCGATCTCCACGCCGCCCCAGTCGCCGCGAATCACCGCGCCGGGGCCGACGTAGACGTCGCGCCCGATGACCACATTGCCGACCACGGTGGCGTTGGGGTGCACGAACGCGCTCTCGTGCACCACCGGCACGAAGCCGTCGAAGGAGAAGACGTTGGCCATCGCTACACTCGCTCGAGTACGGCGGCCATCCCCTGGCCGACGCCGATGCACATGGTGCACAGCGCGTAGCGGCCGCCGCTGCGCTGCAGTTGCGTCGCCGCCGTGAGCGCGAGGCGCGCTCCCGACATCCCCAGCGGATGCCCGAGGGCGATGGCGCCGCCGTTCGGGTTCACGCGCGGATCGTCGTCACTCACGCCCAGCGCCCGCAGCGAGGCGAGCGCCTGCGCGGCGAACGCCTCGTTCAGCTCGATCACGTCCATCTCGTCGATGGTCAGCCCCGCCCGGGCCAGCGCCTTCTGCGATGCGGGCACGGGGCCGATGCCCATCGTGCGCGGCTCCACGCCGGCGACGGCGGTGGAGACGATGCGCGCCATCGGCGTCAACCCGTGTGCCCTGGCGCCCTCCTCGGAGCAGACGAACAATGCGGCCGCGCCATCGTTGAGTCCCGACGAGTTGCCCGCCGTCACCGAGCCCTTGCCATCGGTGCGGAACGCGGGCTTCAGCCTGGCCAGTCCCTCGGCCGTGGAGTCGGCGCGAATGAACTCGTCGGTCGTCACCTGCCTCGGCTCGCCCTTCTTCTGCGGAATCGCCACCGGCACGATCTCGTCTCCCAACCGCCCGGCATCGCGCGCCGCGGCCGCCTTCTGCTGCGACCGGAGTGCGAACGCATCCTGGTCGGCGCGGCTGATGCCGTGCTGCTCGGCGACGTTCTCCGCCGTCTGCCCCATGCTGTCGATGCCGTACAGTTCCTTCATGCGCGGATTCACGAAGCGCCAGCCCAGCGACGTGTCGAAGAGCTCCACGTCGCGGGCAAACGGCTTGCTCGCCTTGGAGAGCGCGTACGGTGCGCGGGTCATGCTCTCCACGCCGCCGGCCACGTAGAGGTCGCCGTCCCCGACGGCCACGCCGCGCGCGGCATTGGCAATGGCGCTCAAGCCCGACGCGCAGAGCCGGTTCACCGTCTCGCCCGGCACCGTGAAGGGCAGGCCGGCGAGCAGGCCGGCCATGCGCGCGACGTTGCGGTTGTCCTCGCCCGCCTGGTTGGCGCAGCCGAGGATGACGTCGGTGATTCCCGCGGCGTCCACCGACGGATGACGCCGCAGCAGTTCGCGGATGACGTGCGCCGCCAGGTCATCGGTTCGCATTTCGCTCAGCGAACCCCCGATGTTCCCGATCGGGGTGCGAAGCCCGCCGGCGATGAAGGCGTGTCTCATGCGCGGAATTTCCTTCCTTCGCGCGCCGTCCGGCGCAGCAGCGGTGACGCCCGGTAGCGGTCCTCGCCGTACTCCGCCTGCAGCCACTCGAGCGTCGCCAGCACGGACGCCGCGCCCAGTTCGTCGCACCACGCCAGAAGGCCTTTGGGGTAGTTGACGCCCTTCACCATGGCGACGTCGATGTCCTCGGCGCCGGCGACGCCCAGGTTCAGCGCCTCGACCGCCTCGTTGATGAGCATCGCGCGAATGCGATCGACGATCGCGCCGCCGACATTCTCGTCCTTCGCCGGCTCCGGCATTGCCGCGCCGGCACGGTAGTCGTAGTAGCCGCGGCCGGTCTTCTTACCGAGGAACCCCGCCTGCACCAGCCGCTGCTGGGTGAGCGACGGCCGGTACCGCGGGTCCTGGAAGAAACCGTCGTACACCGAACGCGTGACCGCGAAGTTGACGTCGTTGCCGATGAAGTCCATCAGTTCGAACGGCCCCATGCGAAAGCCGCCGATGCTCCTCATGGCCCAGTCAATCGTCGCGTAGCTGGCAATGCCCTCCTCGGCGATGCGTATGGCCTCGCCGTAGAAGGGGCGCGCCACGCGATTCACGATGAAGCCCGGCGTGTCGGCGCAGACCACCACCGTCTTGCCCCACGCGGCGACGCGACGGACGCACGCCTCGCGCACGGCAGCGCTGGTGCCCTGCCAGGGAATGACCTCGACGAGCGGGAGCACCGGCGCCGGGTTGAAGAAGTGCATGCCGATGACGCGCTCGGGCGACGGGCAGCCGCTGGCGATCGCCGCAATGGCGAGCGACGACGTGTTGGAAGCGAGGATTGCATCGGGGGCCACCACGCCGCCGAGTCGCGTGAACAGCGCCCGCTTGGCCACGAGATCCTCGACAATCGCCTCGATCACCAGCCCGCAGTCGGCCAGCACTCCGACGTTGTCGCCGAGCGCCGCGTCGACCACCACGATGCGCGCGACAATTGCCGCGCACGCGTGCTCGTCGAGCTTGCCCTTAGCCACCAGCGCCGCCAGCGTGCCTGCCATGGCCGCACCAGCCCGTGCC
This sequence comes from Gemmatimonadota bacterium, assembly GCA_038059315.1. Classification (GTDB taxonomy): domain Bacteria; phylum Gemmatimonadota; class Gemmatimonadetes; order Gemmatimonadales; family Gemmatimonadaceae; genus PNKL01. The sequence continues at coordinate 18,286 of JBBTJT010000020.1, read as the reverse complement.
GCCGCGCCCGGCATCGCGTCCGAGAGCACCACGTCGTGCCCGGCAGCCGCGGCCACCTGCGCGATGCCGCTTCCCATGGCGCCCGCGCCGACCACTCCGACCCGCGTCCGGCTGGTGAGCATCGGCATCAGTGTCCCGTGAAGACGGGTTTGCGCTTCTCGAGGAAGGCGTTCACGCCCTCGGCGTAGTCGGCGCTCTGGCCGGCTTCGCGCTGCAGGTCCTCCTCGAGGGTCAGCTGCTCGTCGAGGTCCACGCCCATCGACTGGTTGAAGGCGCGCTTGATCATGCCGAGCGCGCGGGTTGGCTGCGTGGCCAGGTGCTTCGCCGTCTTCATTGCGGTCTCGAGCAACTCGCCCGGGGCGACCACCTGATATACGAGCCCCCACTCTCTGGCCTGCTCGGCAGTCACCTTCTCGGCGAGCATGGTCATGACCGTGGCGCGGTGCAGGCCCACCAGGCGCGGCAGGATGAACGTGCCGCCCGAGTCGGGAATCACCCCGATCTTGGCAAACGACTGCACGAAGGTCGCGTCGCTCGAGGCGAAGAGGATGTCGCAGGCGAGCGCCAGGTTGGCGCCGGCGCCCGCGGCGACGCCGTTCACCGCGCAGATCACCGGCTTCTCGAGGTGGCGAATGGCACTCACGATCGGGTTCCACGTCTCGCGCACGAAGTCGCCGAGGTCGGGAATCTCGCCGTCACGCGGCATGGCCTCGGCGAGGTCCTGCCCGGCGCAGAAGCCGCGACCGGCGCCGGTGAGGAGCACGGCGCGCACGCTGTCGGCGGCGGCGATGACCTGCAGGGCATCCTGCAGCTCCCGCCCGAGTTCCCGGGTGAAGCTGTTCAGGACGTCGGGGCGGTTCAGCGTCAACGTTCGGACGCCGGCGTCGTCGGCAATCAGGAGGTGTGCCACGGGGGGGATACTTGGCAGAGTAAAGGAAGCTGTAAGCTATACGCTGTACGCGGTAAGCAGTCCGCTCACGACGTCGTGCGGATGGCGTATAACGTACAACGTACAGCGTAAAGCTTCTATTGCCGTTTCGCCGAAAGCTGATGGCCCACCGAACGCCGCATGCCTAGATTCCGCTCGTCATGGCCGCCAACTCTCCGCCCCTGCCCGATCCCAGGTTCGACTGGATCCGGATTGCCCGCACGGCGCTCGCGTCGCGCGCCCTCGACGACCTCGAGGAGGAGACCAACCACGACAAGGCGTCGGTGCCGCGCGACCACCTGGTGAACTACCAATTCTCGGCGCGCGGCCACGAGGTGGCGCAGGTGATCCTCGGATCCCTGCTCACCGGCACCCACGATGCTGCCGGCGCCTACTACCGGTCACGGCCGCTCCTGCTGTCACTGGGACTGAGCCTCGAGGATGCCCACGGCAGCCCGCTGGGGCGCTCCGGTGGCTTCAGCGACGGGCGCGACATCGGAGTCGTCTGCAACCTGCCGCGCGCCAGCGGCGGCTGCGCCGTGCTCCCCATGTCGGGCGACGTCGGCTCGCAGTACACGCCGACGGCCGGCTGGGCGCAGTCGATCGTGTACCACCGGGAAATCCTCGGGGACTCGTCGTGGCAGGGCGCCATCGGTGTGGTGCTCGGCGGTGATGCGTCGGTGGCCACCAGCGGTTTCTGGTCGGCGCTCACCATGGCAACCACGCTGAAGCTGCCGATGTTGTTCTACATCGAGGACAACGACCTCGGCATTTCGGTGCGCGGCCACATGCAGACACCGGGCGCCAACATCGCCGGCAATCTGGCGTCGTTCGCGAACCTGTTCCTGCGCGACGGCGATGGCACCAGTCCGCACGAGTCGGCGCGACTGTTCGCCGAGTGCGTCGACCACGTGCGCGCGGGCAACGGCCCGGCGCTGGTGCGGCTGACGGTGCCGCGCCTCTGCAGTCATTCGGGGCCCGACAACCAGAAGGGGTATCGCACCGACAAGGAGATCGCCGCCGACGCGCTGCGCGATCCGCTGCCGAAACTCAGGGCGTACCTCGTGCCCTCGCTGATGACGGCCAGGGCGTGGGATGCGATGGAGCGCGAGGTGACTGGCGAAGTGCGCTCGGCGGTAGATGCGGCGCGCGCACGGCCCGCGCCGACGGTCGCGGACGTCGGGCGCTTCGTCTACGGCGAGCGCGCCACGCCCGCCGAGATGGGTGGGCTGCCCTCGGCGCTGCTCGGCGAGATGGGTGGCACCGATGTGCCGTCGACCGACGGCCCGATGATCCGCTTTGCGGAGGCTGTGCGGCGCACGCTCGACGCCGAGCTCTCGGCGAACCCGCGGGTGCTGGTGTTCGGCGAGGACGTCGGGCGCAAGGGCGGGGTGCACCTCGTCACCGAGGGGCTGCAGAAGAGGCACGGCGGCGCGCGGGTGTTCGACACGTCGCTGTCGGAGGAGGGGATCGTCGGCCGCGCGGTCGGCATGGCGATCGCGGGGCTGATGCCGGTCGCCGAGATCCAGTTCCGCAAGTACGCCGATCCGGCGATGGAGCAGCTGAACAACACCGGCACGCTGCGGTGGCGGACGAAGAACCGCTTTGCCGCGCCGATGGTGGTGCGCATGCCCGGCGGGTTTGGCAAGGATGTGGGCGACCCGTGGCACTCGTTGAGCGACGAGGTGCGCTTTGCGCATGCGTATGGCTGGCACGTGGCCATGCCGTCCAACGCGGCCGACGCCGTCGGGTTGTTGCGCTCGGCGATGCGCGGCATCGACCCGGTGATCTTCTTCGAGCACCGGTCGCTGCTGATGACCAGCGATGGAAGCGCGCGGTATCCGGGCGACGACTACGTGCTGCCGTTCGGCCGCGCGCGGGTGCTGAGCGAGGGAACCGATCTCACGGTGGTGACGTGGGGGGCGATGGTGCACCGCTGCGCCGAGGCCGCCGCGCGCTTTGGCGAGCGGGTGGAGGTCATCGACCTGCGCACCATTGCGCCATGGGACAAGGCGGCGGTGCTGGCGTCGGTGCAGAAGACCGGGCGCTGCCTGGTAGTGCACGAGGACAACCTGACGGCCGGCTTTGGCGCCGAGATCGCGGCGACGCTGGCCAGCGACTGTTTCTGGCATCTCGATGCCCCGGTGGAGCGGCTGGCGCCGGCGGACATCCCGGTGGCGTACCATACCGACCTGCTGAATGCCGTCGTGCCGACGGTGGAGCGGATTGGCGAGCGGATCGAACGGCTGCTTTCGGTGTAGACGGCAGAGAGCGACAGAGTACGACAGAGTACGACAGCACAAGGTCAGCGCCAGTTCCCGAGACTGATGCGCACATCTCAGCCTTGTGCGCACCGCGCGACGGGTTCATGGTGGGAGTCTCCGGCAACTTGGCGAGGTACCCGTTGGTCTGCTCTTCCGTGCGTCGGGCGACCTTGCCCACAGTCTGTCGACGTGTGGCCGTCGCGGTCGCTGCCGTGGTGTTGTCGGCAGGCTCGGCCGCGGGCCAGCGCATCAGCGGCACGGTGGTCGACGGTGTCAACTTCCTGCCGGTTGCCGACCTGCCGGTCGTGGCGACGACCGCGAAGGGTGAGGTAGCCGGCGCTGGACGCACCCACTCTGACGGCACCTTCTCGCTGGCGCTGACGCAACCCGGGGCGTACACGCTGCGGGTGCTCCACATGGGCTACCGGCCCACGGAGCTCTCATTCGAAGTGAAGGACACCGCCACAGTGCGAGTGCGGGTGGAACTCAGCTTGCGGCGCGTTGCCGACGTGACGCTGCTCACGACAGTCGTCATACGCGGCCAGCAAGTGCAGGTACCGTCGCGATTCGCCGACGTGCTCGAGCGCGCGCGCACGGGGCACGGCGCGCTCTTCACGCGCGCGGACTTTGCGATGACCAACGACGTCGCGTTCGCGCTCAATAGGCTCCCCACCGTGCACGCGAATTCACGCGGCATTGTGTTCGGCAAGTGCAACACCAGCATGCCGGGGGCTGCCAGGGTGCAGGTATACGTCAATGGCGCGCGCCTCTTTGCTCCAGGGGACAGCCCCGAGAAGATTTTGAAACTAGTGGCCCCCGCGGACATCGAACTGATGGAGGTGTACACCGGCGTGGCGCGCCTGCCAGCCGAGTACATCAACGACGCCTGCGCCGTGATTGCGATATGGACGAAGTGAAAACACGGCAGAGACCGTTGACGCGGACCGCCGCATCGTCCGCATTCTTCCCCGCGCTTTGTCGAAAGACCACTGTCGCGGTGTTTGTCGTTGTGTTGTCCGCCGTCCCCGCCGCCGGGCAGCACATAAGCGGCACGGTGGTCGATGGAGTCAACAACTTGCCTGTGGCCGACCTGCCGGTCGTCGTGACCACCGCGAAGGGAGAGGTGTCTGGCGCGACACGCACCGGCGCTGATGGCACCTTCGCGGTGGCGCTGAAGCAACCCGGGGCGTACACGCTGCGGGTGCTCCACATGGGCTACCGGCCCACGGAGCTGTCCTTCGAAGTGAAAGACACTACCACGCTGCGCGTGCAGGTGGAACTCAGCTTGCGGCGCGTTACCGACGTGACGTTGCTCACGACCGTCGTCATACGCGGTCAGCAAGTGCAGGTGCCGTCGCGATTCGCCGACGTGCTCGAGCGCGCGCGGACCGGGCGGGGCTATCTCTTGACACGCGCCGATTTCGCGATGACGAACAGCGTCAAGGACGCTCTCGCCACGCTGCCGACGGTCTTCGTGAATCAGCGAGGGGTGTTCTTCAAGAAATGCGACACGCGGTCGCTATTCACTCTGCCGGGGACGACAAAGGTGCAGGTGTACATCAACGGCATGCGTCTCTCCGCTCCGGGCGACGAGAACATCGAGCGCACGCTGAAGCTGGTGGCCCCCGCGGACATCGAGCTGATGGAGGTCTACACCGGCGTGGCGCGCCTGCCGGCGGAGTACATCAACGACGCCTGCGCGGTGATTGCGATCTGGACCAAGTGAGCTGACGCCAAAGCGACATCGACGGCCATCGAGTACGGAAAACTCCCCGCTGCACTCGGGAAATACCCGATGTCCCCCTGACGACCGTCGTCCAGATTTCGGGCATGAAGCCGCTGCCGATCCTCGCCCAGAGTAGTGATCTCAAGAGTCCGGGCGCGCGCCGTGCGACCGCGCGGCGCCCGGGGCTGCGAGCCTGGCTCTCCGGCCGCACCGGCCGGAAAGCCGACCGCACCTTCCGGATCCGCCTCCTGGTGCAGGGCGCGTTTGCGCTCACCTGCGTCCTGCTGGGAATCCAGTTCTTTCGGTGGGTTGCCGCCGCCCGCGCGGGGGCCCTGCCGCTTCCCGAGCGTCCCGCCGGAGTGGAGGCCTTTCTCCCGATCAGCGGGTTGATGGGGCTCCTCGACTGGGTCTACCAGGGACGCCTGAACGTCATCCACCCGGCAGCCACGGTCCTGGTGCTGGTGGCCATCACCCTCGCGCTGCTGCTTCGGAAATCGTTCTGCTCGTGGGTCTGCCCGGTGGGTTTCCTGTCAGAGCTTCTGGCCCGCTTCGGTCGCTGGATTTTCGGCCGAAACTTCCGGCCGTGGATCTGGCTGGACATCCCGCTTCGAGGCCTGAAGTACGTCATCCTCGGCTTCTTCGTGCTGTCCATCCTCGCCATGAGCCGTGCGGCCCTCACGGAGTTCCTGACGTCGCCGTACAACCGGATGGCCGACGTGAAGATGGGGCTCTTCTTCGCCGACATCGGGACGACCGGCATCGTCGTCGTGGGGTCGCTCGCCGTGGGCTCCGTGTTCATTAACGGGTTCTGGTGCCGGTACGCCTGCCCTTACGGCGCACTCCTCGGGCTCTTCTCGTGGGCGTCACCCACCCGGATCAGACGGAACGCCGACACCTGCGTGTCGTGCGGGCTCTGCGACAAGGCGTGCATGGCGCGCCTGCCCGTTGCCTCGCGGAATTCGATCATGAGTGCGGAGTGCACGGGTTGCCTGAACTGCGTGGCCGTATGCCCGGTGAAGGGTGCCCTGGAGGTGCACCTGGGGCGCCGTCCGGTGGGTCCCCTGGCGTACGCGGCAGCGGTGGCGGGGCTCGTGCTGGTGGTGTACGCCGGTGCCCGGGCCACGGGCAACTGGCAGAACGCCATCGCCGACGACGAATACGTTCAGCGGATCCGGAACATCCGCTCCAGCGAGTACGGACACGCGGGTAGGTAGCGACTCCCCGAGCCCCGCGCGCCGCGGCGGCCCCAGGTCGTCGCTCGCGTGCGCCTGGCGACGGCGAACACCCCGGTGGCGTTCCACACCGAGTTACTGCTTGAGGATCTGGCCGCGGATCTCGCCGCCCGGATTGCCGGTCGTGTGGATATTCGCGTAGGTCAATCCCGCGAAGAGCAGCTTCTTCAGCGAATCGCCACTGATCGTGGCCGTGATCGGATTTGAGGCGCTGAGGATCGCCACGCCATGCCCCGTCCCGGCTCGCAGGCCGAAGCTGAATTGCGCGCCGGGCCAGGTGTTGAAATTGATCGTGGTGCCCGCGGTCGCGGTAGCGGCCGCCGGCCCGTGAATGTGCCCGTTGTTCACGTTCGAGCCGAGGCCGCTGAAGACGATGTCGTACGTGAACAGGTTCGTCGCCGTGTCGAGCGTCGCGGTGAACGTGCCCGTGCCGGTCGTCGAGTTGGCCGGCACTTCACCGGCGCCGTTCATCACTGCCTTGAACGTCAAGATCTTCGAGGAAGGGGCGGTGACCTCCTCGTCGCTCTGGCAGGCGACGGCGACAACGACGGCGGCCGACAGGACGAGCGTAATGACGCGCTTCTGCATGTGCATATCCTCGGGGGGAAGGATGTAATGCCTGCCACCAGCAACGGTCGCCGGGAACGGCTCACCAGTAAGATACTCCAGCACGTTGCGGCGCGTCACACGGCGGCAGGAATCGTCGTCGTGGGAGGCAGGAAGACGTCGCCGGTGACCGACCTGCCGCGGCGACGTCTGTCGTACGCTGTCGCAATTTGTCGACTTCCGTACGTACTCTAGATTGCCTTGAACTCCTCGAACGGCTGCGTGCATTCCGCGCACACCCACAGCGCCTTGCACGCCGTGCTCCCGAACTCGCTGCGCAACGCCGTCCTCGAGGACTTGCAGAACGGACAGCGCGGTCCGGCGCCCGCACGGAGCAGCGGCACCAGTTCGTCGCTCGTCTGCGCCTGGCCCGGCGGCGCTATGCCGTAGGCTTCCAGCTTCGTCCTGGCCGTCTCGGGAATCCAGTCGGTCGTCCACGCCGGCGTGAAGACCGTCTGCACGGTCACGCGCAGCACGCCCTTCGCCAGGAGCGTGTCGTGGATCGATTCCTCGATCGTTCGCATCGCCGGACAGCCACTGTACGTCGGCGTGACCGTCACCGTCACCGCGCCATCGGCATCCACCACGGCGTCGCGCACCACGCCCAGCTCGACCACGCTCAGCACCGGCACTTCGGGGTCCTTGACCTCCTCGAGCCAGGCGAACACCCGCTCGCGGTCGTAGGCGACGGCTACCACGTGGCTACCACTTGGCGCCGGGGTGTGACCGCGCGACGATCTGCATCTCGGCGAGCAGGTGTCCCAGGTGCTCGGTGTGCCTGCCCTCGCGTCCGCCGCGTTGCATCCACGCCGTCTCCGGCACCGTCAGCGTGGCCCGCGTCAGCACGCCAGCCACCTGCGCCTGCCACGCCGGCTCCATCAGCGATACATCGGCGGTGATCCCGGCAGCCACGAGCTCCGCTTCGTCGGCGAGCTGCATGAACAGTTCGCCGGTGTACGGCCACAGCGCATTCACCGCGTCCTGCGCCCTCCGGTGACTCTCGGCCGTGCCGTCGCCAAGGCGAATGACCCACTCGCCGGCGTGGCGCACGTGGTACCTGGCTTCCTTCAGCGACTTGGCGGCGATGCCGGCCAGCGTGTCGTCCTTCGACTTCGACAGCGCGTCCCACTGCAGCACGCTGTACACGCCGTACAGGAACTGCCGCACGATGGTCACGCCGAAGTCGCCGTTGGGCAGCTCGCAGATGAGTGCGTTGCGGTACTCGATGGCATCGCGGAGATAGGCCAGCGCGTCCTCGTCACGGCCGGCCTTCTCCACCGTCGCCGCGTACGTCAGCAGGTGGTTGGCCTGCCCAATCTGGTCGAGCGCGATGTTGGCCAGCGCGATGTCTTCCTCGAGAATGGGCGCATGGCCGCACCACTCGGACGTGCGATGGCCGAGCACCAGGCGGTCGTCGGCCAGCCTCAGCAGTGCAGGGAACAGGGGCACAGGAGCCATTAGAAGACCTTGACCCCTTTCGGTACCTTGTAGAACTGCGGGTGCCGGTACGCCTTGTCGTTTGCGGGGTCGAAGAACGGGCCCATGTCCTCCGGGGTCGACGCCGTGATGGCCGCGCTCGGCACCACCCAGAGACTCACGCCCTCGTTGCGGCGCGCATAGACGTCGCGGGCGTTCTGCAGCGCGTGCTCGGCGTCGGTGGCGTGCACGCTGCCGGCGTGCTGGTGCGGCTCGCCATCCTTGCCCTGCGTGAAGACTTCCCAGAGCGGCCAGGAACGGTCGGGTGCGTTCATTTAAGCGGCCTCCGTGCTGCGCCCGGCCTGCTTGTCAGCGTAGGCAAGCGCGGCTTCGCGCACCCAGGCGCCGTCGTCGTGGGCCTTCTGCCGGGCGGCCAGCCGCTCCTTGTTGCACGGGCCGTTGCCCTTTACCACGCGCCAGAACTCGTCCCAGTCAATCGGGCCCGTCTTCCAGTCGCCGCTCGCTTCGTCGTACTTCAGCTCGGGGTCGGGCACCGTCAGGCCGATGGCCTTCACCTGCGCGATGGTGAGGTTCACGAAGCGCTGGCGCAGCTCGTCGTTGCTCTTGCGCTTGATCCCCCAGCGCATCAGCTCGTCGCTGTTGGGCGAATCCTTGTCGTGCGGGCCGAACATCATCAGCGACGGCCACCACCAGCGGTTCAGCGATTCCTGGGCCATCGCCTTCTGCGCGCTCGTGCCGTCGGCCAGCGTCGCCATGATCTCGTAGCCCTGGCGCTTGTGGAAGTTCTCCTCCTTGCAGATGCGCACCATGGCCCGCGCATACGGGCCGTAGCTCGCCTTGGCGAGCATCGTCTGGTTCACGATCGCCGCACCGTCCACCAGCCAGCCGATGGTGCCCATGTCGGCCCACGTCAGCGTCGGGTAGTTGAAGATGCTCGAGTACTTGGCCTTGCCGTCGAGCAGTTCCTGCACGAGGTCGTGACGGTCGACGCCCAGCGTCTCGGCGCCGCAGTAGATGTAGAGTCCGTGGCCGCCCTCGTCCTGCACCTTGGCGAGCAGGATCATCTTGCGGCGCAGTGACGGCGCCCGCGTGATCCAGTTCCCCTCGGGAAGCATCCCCACCACCTCGGAGTGGGCGTGCTGCGCCATCATGCGGATCAGCTGCTTCCGGTAGCGCTCGGGCATCCAGTCCTTGGGCTCGATCGACTCGTCGCGGGCAATGCGCGCCTCGAACTCGGCGCTGCGCTGCGGGTCGTCGGCCACGGCCGGGTTCGGCATCATCCTGGGGGGTCTCCTCGAAAGCGGGGCCGCTCACGCGCACCAGTTCGCGCGCGGCACGGACGCAGTATCTTGGGGGATACCGTTTCAAGCTACTGCCCGAGCCCTCCTTTCGGTATCGCGCGCCGCGCCCAGACCATGTCCAACACCACTCCATCTTCAGACGACGGCTCGCTGGACGTGTTCATCGAGGGTGGCGTTGCCACCATCAGGTTCGGCCATCACAAGAGCAACGCTCTCCCCGGCAAGCTGCTGCGCACGCTGGCGGCGACCGTGGAGTCCTCCGGCCGGCGCGACGACGTGCGCGTCATCGTGCTGCGCAGCGAGGGGGAGGGAGCCTTCTGCGCCGGCGCGTCGTTCGACGAGCTGCTGGCGATCGCCGACGCGGCCGCCGGCAAGGAGTTCTTCCTTGGCTTTGCCCGCGTCATCCTGGCGATGACCGGCGCGCCGGTGCCCGTGATCACCGCCGTGCAGGGCAAGGTGGTAGGCGGCGGTGTCGGCCTGGTGGCCGCCTCGGACTACTGCATCGCCGTGGAAAAGGCGTCGCTCAAGCTCAGCGAACTGGCCATCGGCATCGGCCCGTTCGTCGTCGGGCCCGTGATCGAGCACAAGATCGGCCGCGGTCCGTTCGGCGCCATGGCGCTCGACGCCAATTGGCGCGATGCCGTCTGGGCCGAGCGCCATGGGCTGTACGCGCAGGTGGTGACCGACGCGGCGGCGCTCGATGTCGCCGTTGCGGCACGGGCGCAGGCGCTCGCCGCCGCCAATCCCGAGGCGACGCGCGGCATCAAGAAGGCGCTCTGGATTGGAACCGAGCACTGGGCGCAACTGCTCGACGAACGCGCCGCGACCAGCGGCCGGCTGGTGCTCGGCGAGTTTACGCGGGCGGCGATTGCCCAGTTCCGGAAGTCGTAGGGTCGAGGCGCTCTCACGAAGACCGTCTCTCACGAAGACCGTCTCTCACGAAGACCGGAGCAGACGAAGGGCACGGAGACTGCAAAACACTTGAGGGGGCTCGGCGGACGGTGCTGTCCGGCCAAGCCCCCTTTTGAAGTTGTTGCAGCCTCCGTGTCCTTCGTCTACTCCGGTCTTCGTGAGAGGCCCCGAACCCTCACCTCTCGGCCGGCACCATCCCGAACCGCACGTTCCGCCGGTGCGAGAAGATCAGCGACGTCTCCATGTGCGCCACCTCGGGGCCCGTAGTCGCTGGCTGACCCGTCCTTGAATCCCTGGATTCGGGCGGGTGTAGTCCATAGTCCCTCCTCGATGTAGGGCATCGTCCCTCCTCACCCCACCGGACATGAGCCAGCAACTCCGCGAGCAGCTCCAGGCGACCCTCAGTGGCAGCTACACGCTCGAGCGCGAACTCGGCGGTGGCGGCATGTCGCGGGTTTTCGTCGCCGAGGAGCTGCGACTCCGGCGAAAGGTGGTGGTGAAGGTCCTTTCGCCCGAGCTCGCGCAAGGAATCAGCGTCGAGCGCTTCGAGCGCGAGATCCAGACGGTCGCCGCGCTTCAGCACGCGAACATCGTGCCGGTGCACACGGCCGGCGACACCAATGGACTCCCGTTCTACACCATGCCATTGGTGGAAGGCGAGTCGTTGCGGGCGCGGCTCGCGCGCGGGCCGCTGGCGGTGACCGAGGTCATCGGTGTGCTGCGCGACGTGACCCGCGCGCTCGGCTATGCGCACCAGCACGGCGTGGTGCACCGCGACATCAAGCCGGACAACGTCTTGCTGTCGGGCGGGGCCGCAGTGGTGACCGACTTCGGCATCGCCAAGGCCATCAGCGCGGCACGCACGGCCTCGGGAAGTGCGACGCTCACGCAGATGGGCACGAGCATTGGCACGCCGGCGTACATGGCGCCCGAGCAGGCGGCCGGTGACCCGACCGTCGATCATCGGGCGGACATCTACTCGCTGGGGGCGATGGCCTATGAGCTGCTCGCGGGGCAAGTGGTGTTCGCCGATCGCACGCCGCAGCGCATGCTGGCCGCGCACATGGGCGAGGCGCCGAAGCCAATTGCCGACCTTCGCGGCGACCTGCCCTCACCACTGGCCGCGCTCGTCATGTCGTGCCTCGCCAAGGACGCCAACGATCGGCCGCAGACTGCAGGTGATATCGCGCGAATGCTCGACTCCATCACCAGCGGAAGCGGGATGCAGGCCATGCCGCCCATCCTGCTGGGCGGGCCGGGGATGTTCCGGCGGGCGCTCGCCATCTACGCCGCGGCGTTCGTTGCCGTGGCGATCCTCGCGAGGGCCGCAATCGTCGGCATCGGCCTTCCCGACTGGGTCTTTCCGGGATCGCTGATCGTGATGGCGCTCGGTCTGCCGGCGGTGCTCTGGACGGGTTACGTGCACCGCGTTGCGCGCCATGCGGTGACGATGACGCCGACGTACACGCCGGGCGGCACGCCCAGTATCGAGGCACGCGGTACGATTGCCACGATGGCACTCAGGGCGGCGCCGCGGATGAGCTGGTACAGGACGACTCGCGGCGTGGCGTACGGACTCGGCGCGTTCGCCGTGGTGATCGCCGCGCTCATGGCCATGCGGGTGCTCGGCATTGGCCCCGCCGCGACGCTGTTTGCTTCGGGCCAGCTGAAGGAGACGGATCGGATCGTGATGACGGACTTCTCCGTCACGAGTGGCGACACCTCGCTGGCGCGCGTGGTCAGCTTCGGAGTGCGCAATGCGCTGGCGCAGTCACAAGTGCTCACCATCCTGGACCAGGCGACGGTCGCCAGCGCCCTCGAGCGCATGGAACGACCGCGCACGGCGCGCGTGGACCTTCCGCTCGCCCAGGGCATCGCGTTGCGCGAGGGGGCGAAGGCCATCCTGGATGGCGAGGTCACGCCAGTCGGCGGCGGCTACGTGCTGGCGCTGCGCCTGCTGACTGCCGACTCGGCGCGCGTGCTCGCGGCGTTCCAGGCCAGCGGTGAAGGTGGCAAGGGCCTGATAGAAGCGGCTGACAAGGTGGCTCGCGAGCTGCGGGAAAAGGCGGGTGAGTCGCTGAGGTCCGTGCAACATTCGGTGCCGCTCCCTCGCCTCCGTACCGCCTCGCTGGACGCGTTGCGGTACTTCAGCGAAGGTTACACGGCAAACGGCGTGGAACGCGACTACCCCAAGGCGATGCGCCTGTTTCGTCAGGCGGTAGCGGCAGACTCGACATTCGCGCAGGGGTGGCGAATGCTTGGCACGGCGATGTCTAACTACCGCATGCCGAGGTCGCAGAGAGATTCCGCGCTCGCGCGGGCGTATCAGTTGCGTGCCCGTGTCTCCGAGAGCGAGCAGCCCTGGTTCGAGTACTCATATTTCTGGGAAGGTCCCGGACGGGACCGCGCGCGCGCTGTTGTAGCGCTAGAGCGGGTGAATGAACTCGGCGGTAACGCGAACAACAGTTTGGCCATCATGCTGATCCGTCGGCGAGAATTCGCGCGCGCCGAGTCGCTGCTGCGCGTTGATGTGGTGAAGCGGCCGACCAACCAGCTTCCGCACGCAAACCTTACCGTCGCGTTGCTCATGCAAGGCAAGCTGGACGCGGTCGACACCGTGCTCCGAGTCATGCGAAAAAGATTTCCGAAGGCCAACCTGCCGCAGTTCCACGCGACCATCCTGGCGTACCAGCGCGGGCGCCTGGAGGAAGTCCAGCGCTTGGTTGACAGCGCCCGAACGGCGGGGGACCGCACGGACCCTTCGTGGGCGTTCTGGCGATCGGCCCAACTGGCGTTGTTGCACGGGCAATTGGGGACGTGGAGAGCGTATCGAGGTCAGGCGCTCGCGGCAGATTCCTCGGTCGGCAGGCGTTTCGCGCCCGCGTCGGGAGCCGCCGTGGAGCTTGCGGTCCTGGCGGTTGCTCGAGGAACCCGCGACGTGGAGTTCAGCGCGTTTGAAGAGACGCTGGCCCGCTTCCCCCTGAAAGAGGTCCCCGACGACGAGCGACCTGATCTCGCAGTCGCCTTCAACCTCGCACTTTCCGGGCATCCCGACCGCGCCCGCGCGATCGTCAGCGGTTTCCAGTCCACCGTGCGCGATACTGCGCTGCGGCGAGACCTCGAACCTGACCTGCACCAGACGCTGGGCATGATTGCGCTTGCCGAGCGCAAGACGTCAGAGGCGATCGTTGAGTTCAGGCGCGGTGACTTGGCGCCGGACGGCCCCAAGAACAACTGCACGATCTGCCTGCCGCTCGATCTCGGGCGCGCATTTGACGCCGCGAATCAGCCTGACTCGGCCATCAGCCAGTTCGAGCGCTACCTCGCGACGCCATACGCGTCGCGCCTTGCCGAGCAGCTTGACGGGGTTGCGGTGCCGGCCATCCACGAGCGCCTCGGCCAGCTGTACGAGGCCAAGGGCCACGCCCCGAAAGCCGCGGAGCACTACCGCGCGTTCATCGGACTCTGGAAGAACGCCGACCCCGAGTTGCAGCCACGCGTGGCCGAAGCCCGTCGGCGCCTCGCCAAGCTGACGCCCGTCGAAAAGCCGCGGTAGCGGTGTTCGATCGGTACGGTCGTCGGCGCGCGCTCGGGCGTCAGCCTCAGTCGTACTCGCTGGTGGGTGAGGCGATGTGCGTGGCCGGCAGGTGCAGACCGAGGTCCGGAACGGCGTGGACGAGTACCCACCCCCGCACGAACGGGTCGTCGAACGTGTAGCCCGACCCATGCGCCGTCTTGACGACTGCGCCCTCCGCCACGAAGCGCGCCAGAGTCTTGCTGATGCTCCCCGTCTGCTCCAGGGCGAAGCGCCCGCGCGTGGCCCCGGTCGTGAGCCCCTGGGACGATGCCGCGACGGCCCGCAGCACCTTCTGCTGCACGCGGGTCAACTGGGACCACCACCGGTGCGTGCTGTCGGCCTCCTCGTCGATGATCTCCACGTACGCGGCGGCGACGGCCGACGCATCCACACGCGCTTCGGCACCCGCGCGGTCTACACACTTGCGCGCCAGGCGGATGATGTCGCGCGTCCGCGCGCCAACCAGCGTGATGCAGTGCGCGCCCGCCTCCACCGGATCGAGCCCCACCGACCGCATGCGCTCGTCGATCCACGCGGCGAGGTGGCGCGCGTCAATCGGCCCGAACGGACACCGCTCGAAAAGCTGATAGAACGCCCGCCCCTTCGCCTGCATCGCGTCGAGGAGGGCCACCTTGGAGCCGGCGACGACATAGCTGACGTGCGTGTGCTTCTGGATCACGCCCCGGAGGTGCCACTCGGCCGTCTCGCCGAACCGGCTGAGTTCCTGGAACTCATCGAGCACCACACCAAGCACGATCTTGCGCTTCGCCGCCAGCGCATTGAGGCTATCGAGCACGTGGCCGAGTGACGCCTGCTGCACGTCGGCACTTTCCTGTCGCAGCGCCACGCTGAAGCTCGGGACGGTGAGCCCCGTCATGGGGTCGGGCGCGAGCGACAGTTGGGCCTGCAGTCGGGTCACGAGATCGCGCACCAGCGTCGTCCACCGACGTCCCGCCGCCTGCGTCGCGCCGGCCAGGAGCCGGTTGGACAGGTCGACGAGCGAGGTCGCGGTCGAGAAATCGGCGAGGAACGCGTGGCCGCCCTTCGCGTTGATCGTCCCCACCGCCCGCTCGAGGACCGACGTCTTGCCCGTCCGGCGCACCCCGGCCATCAGCAGCTTGCCGCCGGGCTCCCGCAACGTGCGGAGGCACTGCTTGAGTTCCCGCTCGCGGTCGGTGAAGAACGCGCCCGAGACGGTGCCGCTGATCCGGAAGGGATTCTCGGGCGAACGGGACAGCACGCGGCGGACCATGGACCTCCCACGCACTACTGCCGAAAAGGACACTATCTATTGAGATAGTAAAACAGGGCGTTGGGGATAGTGTACAGCGAGATGACGGCGTGGGCAAGACCCACTCCCGCGACCCACTCCCGCGACCCACTCCCGCGACCCACTCCCCCGCGGGCGGGCCATTCCCCGGAACAGATCGCCGGAGCACCTCGCGCGCTCATCGTCGGCCGATACCAGCGCATTCAGGGAGCAGGGCCAGGAAACAGAAACGGGGCCGCGCCGATGAGAGCGCCCGCCCCGAGCCTGTTGCGAACTTCGTCCTCTAACGAGGATTGAACGTTGCGCCAGGCGGCGCTTGTGGTCACGGGCGACTTGCCCCTGCTGGGACCGGGAATCGAACCCGGACGCTCACTAAAGAACGCGGTTCGCAGCCGCGGCGATCGCCCAGTTCAGGATGGGATAGAGGGCTCTCACGATGGGATAGAGGGCTCTCACGATGGGATAGAGGGCTCTCACGATGGGATAGAGGGCTCTCACGAAGACCGGAGTGATACGAAGGACGCGGAGACTGCAAGACACTTGAGGGGCTCGGCGGACGGTGCTGTCCAGCCAAGCCCCCTTTTGATGTTGTTGCAGCCTCCGTGTCCTTCGTCTGCTCCGGTCTTTGTGAGAGACGGTCTCCGTGAGAGACCCCTGAACCCTCACCTCCCAGCCGGCACCATCCCGAACCGCACGTTCCGTTTGTGCGAGAAAATCAGCGACGTCTCCATGTGCGCCACCTCGGCCCGCGTCGCAAACGCCGCCAGCGCGAACTCCCGCAGGTGATCGGCGTCCCGCACCGCCACGTGCACCAGGTAGTCGTTGGCGCCCGCCACGTGAAAGACGCCGCGCACTTCGGGGAGCGTGACGATGTGCCGCTCGAACGCGGCGATGGCGTTGCGCGCGTGCTTCTCCAACCGGATGGCGATCAGCGCCTCGAGCCGCACGCCGTACACGCGCGGGTCCACTTCGGCGTGGTATCCCAGCAGCGCTCCCGACGCCTCGAGGCGGCGGACCCGCGCCAGGCAGCTCGACGGCGCCAGCCCCACCTTGCCGGCAAGCTCCTTGTTGGAAATCCGCGCATCGTGCTGCAGATAAGCCAGGATGCTGCGGTCGATTCGGTCGATGAGCGTCGGATCCGGGTGTTTCCGCATATTATTCGGCATCTATCGTCCATTTTAGAGGATAGCGCTAACATAACTCCATGAAACCGAACAAGGAGCTGGCCATGGAGAATGGATTTGCCACGCGCGCCGTCCACGCCGGACGAGCGGACCTTGCCGGCCTCGGCGTGCATGCACCGCCGATCGACCTGAGCACCACGTACCCCACTCCCGACCTCGACGAGGCGGCCTTTTCGTTCGACAGTCTTGTCATGGGCGACGCACCGAAGGGGAACTTCATTTACCAGCGGCTGTTCAACCCCACCACCGACCGGTTCGAGAAGGCGCTGGCCGAACTCGAGGGAGCCGAGGACGCCGCGGCGTTCGGCTCGGGTATGGCTACGCTCACCGCGGTGCTGCTGGCGGCGAAGGTGCGCGGTGGTCACGTGGTGGCGGTGCGCCCGATGTACGGCACGGCCGACCACCTGTTGTCGTCCGGCCTGCTCGGCCTCGACGTCACCTGGGCGCTTCAGGACGAAATCACGCCGGCCCTGCGCCCCGACACGGCGCTGGTGTTCATCGAGACGCCGGCCAATCCGACGCTCGACCTGGTCGACATCGCCGCGGTGGTGCGCCAGGCGGGTGCCGTGCCGGTGCTCGTCGATTCCACCTTCGCCACGCCGGTCCTTCAACAGCCGCTCGCCCTCGGCGCCGCACTGGTGGTCCACAGCGCCACCAAGTTCCTCGGCGGGCACGGCGACGTGCTGGCCGGCGTCGTGGCGGGCTCGCACGCGCTGGTGCGCGACATCAAGCACGTGCGCGCCGCCACCGGCGCTGTGTTGCACCCGCTGTCGTCGTACCTGCTGCATCGCGGGATGCCGACGCTGCAACTCCGCGTTGAGCGCGCGCAGGCCACGGCGGTGGTGCTCGCCGAGCGCCTGGCCAAAGATGCGCGCATCGCCGGCGTGCGCTTTCCCGGACTCGCCGGTCAGGATGCCCGCCGGCTGATTGGCCGGCAGATGAAAGGGCCGGGGAGCCTGATCAGCTTCGAGCTGGCCGGCTCAACTCCCGCGGTGATGCGTGATTTCGTGGGCGCGCTCAAGCTCATCACGCCGGCCATCAGTCTTGGCTCCACCGACACGCTCATCCAGCCGCCGGCGCTGCTTACGCATCGCGTGGTGGACGCCGATGCGCGCGCCGAGACCGGAATCACCAGCGGGCTGCTGCGGCTGAGCGTGGGTCTCGAGGACGCGCGCGATCTCTGGCAGGACCTCGACCAGGCGCTGCGCGTCGTGCCCGCGCAAGCAACGCTGCGTCAGGCGGAGCATCTGTCCGGCGTGTGACCTCGCGCGGGCGCCGGACGGAGTGAGCGCTATCGCGCCGGTGTCTCCCACCGCCGGGACTCGGTGGACCTGAACAGCGCCTCGATCACGGCCATGTTGCCGAGGGCATCCTCCAACGGCACGGGAACGCTGCCGACGCCACGCACGGCTTCGGCGAATCGTTCGCCCTGCAGCTCGTAGTGGTCCACCGCGTCGAACTCGACGGTCTCGACGTTGCGGCCGCGCAGGTCACTGCCGTCATCAATGAAGATCCGCGCCCGATAGTCGGCCGGTGTATTGAAGGGGATCTCGACCTCGCTACGGCCGGCCGTCCCGAACGCCACCGCCCCACTCCACGCGACTGCGCACGTCGCCGGGATCATGACGATTGTAGCTGAAGTGCCCGACGATCAGCTTCAGGTCGCCAATGCGACCGGCACGCACCAGGTCGCGCACGGCGAGCCACCTTGGGTGCGCGCGCACCATGAACGCCTCGCCCACCTGCACACCGGTGCGGTCGCGAGCGGCCATGAGCTCGCGCGCCTCGGCCGTGCTAAGAGCACGTCCTAAAACCCATGAGCCTGCTGAAAGGCAATGATGCCACACGT
>JBBTJT010000019.1:0-30253 GCA_038059315.1 Gemmatimonadota bacterium | reverse complement strand
ATGGAAAACAGCGCGCCCGTCAGCCCCATGACCCACGTGATGCTCAGCAGGAACAGGATGCGCGTCAGCAGCGCGCCGGTGAGGCCGAGCTGCCGGGCCTTGGCCTGCTCACCGCGGGGCAGCTTGCCGGCCAGGATGGCGATGAAGATGATGTTGTCGATGCCAAGGACGAGCTCGAGCGCCGTCAGCGTCGTGAGCCCGATCCACACATTTGGATCGCCGAGCCAGGAGAACATGGAAACTGGGGCTGAAGTGGTGATGAAGGCCGCGGCGGCGCCCGTCCTGCGCGCCGCCGCCTCGAAAGCTACCGATCCGGAACCGGGGGCGGCACGGTGCCCCCCGACCATGTGATCGTCCATCGACGGGTCTCGCCGGACTCGATCCAGTGCGCCCTCTCCCACGCGCCCAGCGCATCGGTGAGCGTGTCTGGTGCCCCGATGGCCGGCTCGAACCCGAGGTTTCGATACGGCGCCGGCGTTCGCCATGGCAGCCACGACGTCTTCGGCAGCGGGTTCCAGCCGCCATGGTTGATCCACAGCCCGAGTTGCGGCACCTGCGCGGAATCAAGGCGCGCCGTCAGCATCGCGTCGCCTTCGACCACGCGCACCGCCTGGGCGCCGGGCGGCAGGTCGACGAACAGCTTGCAGGCATACGGCCTCCGCTGCGCGCTGGCCGGCACCGACAGGTCCATCAACTGGCCGCCGGAGCGAAGCCGCGGCCACCGGTGTTCCGCGCCCACGCCGCCGAGGTCCACGCCGTGCTGCGCCCAGACGCGCAATCGCGCGCCCTCGGGCAGCTCCACGCGCGTCGCCGGGGTGAGCGGCAGCAGCGGATGCGCCGACCAGATGAAGGGAATCCGCAGCGCGCCGAGATTGGTGGCCGCGTACTCGCAGCGCACGTCCCCGGCCGGCGTCACCACCACCGCGCGCTCGAAGCGGTACGGCAGGCGCTCGCCGGTCCACACGAGGTGCGCGCGATGTCCCGCCTCCCCGGTGGTGAGCGTCAGTTCGGGATGTTGCGACCAGAGTTCCCCGTGGTCCGGCAACTCCCTCCCCCCCGCCCCCCGCACCAGCGACGGCAGCGTGCACGCGGCTGCCGTCGGGAAACACTCGTCGTATCCGCCGCTGTCGGCGGTCAGCACGTACGAGGCGCCGGCTTCGGGGAGGCAATATGGCAGCTGGGGGTTCTTCCACAGCCACTGCCGCTCGCCAAACCAGAGCTGCGAGATCTTGCCGCCCAGCGCCGGGATGATCACGACGCGCGCGTCACCGCCGCGCAGCTCGACGGTGCCGAACGACTCGGAGCGCGCCTCGGCGGCCACCGGATTACCGGATGGTCGCAGGGTCGATGCCGCGCGTCGCGAACACGCGGGCCACGGTGTCGCCGATCTTGTTGTTCGGGGTGCTCGCGCCGGCCGTCAGGCCCACGCGAACGGCGCCGCTGCCCAGCCAGCCGGCCGTCTCGCCGCCGAGTCCCGTCAGCGGGTCGCGCGCGAAGATCGTGCCACGCTCGGGATCGATGCACAGCGCGTCCTCCACGTGGAAGGTCCGCACGCGCTCGGCGCACAGCGCGGCCAGTGACAGCGTGTTGCTCGAGTTGTAGCCGCCGACCACGATCATCACGTCCAGCGGCTCCTGCAGCAGCGCATTCACCGCGTCCTGGCGATCCTGCGTCGCGCTGCAGATCGTGTCGAAAGTTCGAAAGCTCGCCACTCGGTACGCTTCGCCCCGCGCCGCTGCAATCGCCCGCCCCACCTCCTCGCCGATGGCCAGGGACTCCCGCGCCAGCATCGTCGTCTGGTTGGCGACGCCGATGCGCAGCAGGTGCAGGTCGGGGTCGAAGTGCGCACTGGCCGACTTGGCGAACTTGGCCAGGAACGCCACGCGGTCGCCGCGTCCCTCGATGTACGCGCAGACTTCCTTGGCCTCGTCCATGTTGCGCACCACGAGGTAGGTGCCGCCGGGAAACTTCTCCACCTGCGACGCCGTGGCCCGCGTTTCCTCGTGGTAGTGCTTGCCGTGGATCAGCGACGTGAAGCCGTCGCGCGCGTAGGCTTCCACGCGCTTCCAGACGTTGAGCACCGAGCCGCAGGTGGTGTCCACCACCACGCAGCCGCGCTCGCGCAGCGTGTTGAAGTCGGTGATCGTCACCCCGAACGCCGGCAGGATGACGACGTCGTCGGACTTGATGCCCGAGTAGTCGAACCCGTCGTCGCCCGGCATCAGGATCTCGATGCCCATCTCGCGCAGCCGCACGTTGACGTGCGGGTTGTGGATGATCTCGCCCACCAGGACGACGCGGCGCCCGGGGAACTTGTGGCGCGTCTGGTACGCGTATTCGACCGCCCGCTCCACGCCGTAGCAGAACCCGAACTCCTTGGCGAGGCGCACCGAGACGTCGCCCACCTCGAGGTGGTAGTCCCGCGAGCGCAGCAGGTCCACGATCTCGCCGGTGTAGTCGGCCACCAGGGTCGCCTCAACCTCCTGCTTGAGGCCGAAACCCTTGCGGAAGTAGGTCGCGTCGGAGGTGCTCATCAGGGGAAAGATAGCGGACACGACGTCGTTCCGGGGGCTGCGTCCTCGCCAGCGGGAGGGGAAGGCCCTAGCTTTTCCCGCCATGAGTGAGCACTTCGACCTCGTGGTGATCGGCGCCGGCCCGGCGGGCGAGAAGGGGGCGGCCCAGGCCGCCTACTTCGGGAAGTCGGTCTGCCTCGTCGAGCGCGCGCCCAAGCCGGGCGGCGCCGCCGTCAACTCGGGCACGATTCCGTCGAAGACGCTGCGCGAAACCGCCCTCGCCCTCTCGGCGCTGCGACAGAAGGGATTGTACGGGGTCGAGTTCCACGTGCGACCCGACATCTCCATCAGTGACTTCATGCGTCGCGAGCGCGGGGTCGTCGAGGCATCCTGGCAGCACATCGAGGAGAACCTCGAGCGCCACCACGTCACCACCGTGCAGGGCGCCGCCCGCTTCACCGGACCGCAGGCCATCGAGGTGACCCGGCACGGTCAGGAACCGCGCGTGATCTCCGGCGACGCCTTCCTGGTGGCCACCGGCTCGCATCCCTGGCGCCCGCCGCACGTGCCCTTCGACGGCGCTGTCGTCATCGACAGTGAGGACGTGCTGGCGATCGAGGCGATCCCCGCGCGGATGATCGTCATCGGCGGCGGCGTGATCGGCTGCGAGTACGCGTGCACCTTCGCCGCGCTCGGCGTGCAGGTGACGATCATCAATCCCCTCGATCGCCTGCTCACCCAGTTCGACCACGACGTCAGCGATGCGCTGCGCCAGGAGTTCACGCGCCGCTTCGGCATTCACGCGCACCTCGGCGCCAACGTCGACAGCATCGAGGTGCGCGACGGCCTCGGGCACGTCGCCGTGGCCGACGGCACCGCGCTGGTGGCCGAGTGCGTGCTGTACTGCGCCGGCCACGAGGGAAACACCACCGGGCTGGGGCTCGAGAACGCCGGCGTCGCCACCAACGCGCGGGGCTTCATCCAGGTGGACGAGAAGTTCCGCACCAGCATCACGCACATCTACGCCGCGGGCGACGTCATCGGGTTCCCGGCCATGGCGTCGACGTCCATGGAGCAGGCGCGCGTCGCCGTCTGCCACGCGTTCGACTTCAGGTACAAGCAGGCGGTTTCGGGGATCATGCCCTACGGCGTCTGGACGATTCCCGAGGTGGCCACCGTTGGCATGTCCGAGCAGGACGCCCGCGCCCACGACCTGTCGTATGAAATCGGCAAGGCGCACTTCCGCGACAACGTGCGCGGCCAGATCATCGGTGAAGCGGCGGGCTTCGTGAAACTCGTCTTCAGCCCCGAAGACCAGCGGCTGCTCGGCGCCGCCGTCGTCGGCGAAGGGGCGTGCGAGCTCATTCACGTCGCCGGCGCGGTACTCGGCTTCCACGGCACCATCGACTACTTCATCCAGGCCGTGTTCACCTACCCGACGCTGAGCGAGGCGTTCAAGTACGCCGCGTACGACGGACTGCAGCGCACCGTCAAGCGCGTCAGCCGCCAGGCAGGACTTCCGGCCATCCCGGGGTAGCGAGACCCAGTCACCTGCGCTCGGTCAGCGGTGCACGAACTTCGCCGCCGAACGCGGACCGTTGGCAATGAAGTTGTCGATGCCAATGCGCATGTCGGCCGTCGCGCAGCATTCGCCGAACAGCGCGGACTCCAGCCGCAGCCCCTCGGCGAGCGGCCGGCGGCATCCCTCGATGATCGCGCGGCAGATCAAGGCATCGGTTGACCGGCTGAGATCACCGAGGTCGACCGACGGCAGCCGGTCCGGCGTCGGCAGTGGACGAGGGTCGATGGGTGTCAGGGCGACCTCGCCGCGGGCCGCCGCGCGGGCCAGCCGCACGGCGGCCCCCACCAGGTCGCCCTCGACTTCTTCGCGAACCAGTCCGCACGCCACCGCCTCGGGCCCGGAGATGATGCGCCCCGTGCGCAGCAACTCGGCCGCTTTCTCGACGCCGACGAGGCGCGGCAGTCGTTGCGTGGCGCCGGCGCCGGGCACGATGCCGAGCTTCGCCTCGGGCTGGGCAACCGCCACGGCGAGTCCCTTGCGCACGAGGCGCGCCGTGCAGCACATCGCAATCTCATTGCCCCCACCGAACGCCATGCCGTTGAGGGCGCAGACCACCGGCTTGCCCAGGGACTCCAGCAGGTTTCCCGCCTGCTTCGAGCGCTCGGACGTCGCCACCCCTTCGGCCGGGTCCTGGATCTTCGCCAGGAAGTTCACGTCGGCGCCCGAAACGAACGCCTTGGGACCGAAGCCGGTGAGCACCACGGCGGCAATCGTCGGATCGGCACCCAGCGCGATGGCGTGCGCGGCCAGCTGCGCGTAGACGTCGTCGTTGAGCGCGTTCAGCACGCGCGGGCGCCGGATGGTGAGCACCGCCACGTCGCCGTCGTCGCGGCGGATGACGTGGTTGATGCGGAACGGCTGGCCGTCGCGGGCGTGGCTGGCGATGCACGCGGGCACCGGGAAGCCCGGGTGGCCGGCAGCATAGGCCCCGACGAGCTCGAGCGCGCGACCGACCCCCAGTTCGTTCATCAGGGCGAACGGGGCATGCATGGCGAGCCCGGTTTCGATGGCGAGTTCGAGGTCGGCGAGCGCGATGATGCCGCTGTCGAGGATCTCGCCGGCAAGGCCGAAATAGGCGCCAAGCATGGCGTCGGCGATCTTCCGGTCCTGCGCGGGCGGCACCTCGACCTGCTCGTCGCGCCTCGGCACATCCCACGGCTTGCCCGACGTCATCGCCTCCTTCATCAGCCGTGGCGACCGGAACCAGGGCCCCAGCTTCGACGTCATCACGTCCAGCGAGTGATTGGTGATCGGATTGCCGCCGGTGAGGTTCATCGCGGTGAAGGGCCCCACGCCAAGCCCGAGGGCGCGCCTGGCGGCCGTGTCCACTTCCTTCACGGTGCCCAGTCCCTCCTCGACGGCCAGCGCGGCGGCGAGGAAGAGCCCCTCGAACACCGGATTGACGGCATAGCCGAACCGTCCGTCCACGCGTACCGGGATCTTGCCGATCTCCTCGTAAAGGCCCATCAACGCGCTGGTGTGGGCGGGAAGCGTCTCGCGCCCGGGAACGATCTCGACCAGCAGGTTGCGCTCGGCCGGGAAGAAGTAGTGGATCACCGCCGCTCGGGAACGGGTGGAGGGTGCGAGTGGAAGAAAGATCTCATCCGGCTCGATGTGCGAGGAGTTCGACGCGAGGATCGCCGTCGCTCCGCACAACGACTCGAGCTGGGTGAAGATCTTTCGCTTGATGTCGAGATCCTCGGTCGCCGCCTCGATGACGAGGCTGGCGCCGGAGAGCTGCGCGTAGTCCGTGGTAAACGTGAGGCAGCGGCTCATCGCCTCGGCGGCGTCGGGCCTGAACGCGCCGCTCTCGCGGCCCTTGCCGATCTTCTGCTCGGCCTTGGCCCGTCCGCGCGCCACGGCCTCCTCGGCAACGTCGACCACCACCACCGGCACTCCGTGGGCGTGGAACGCCTTGGCGAAGAAGAGCGCGATGTCGGGTCCAATGTTGCCCGAGCCGACGACACCCACCTTGTCGATGCGCAGATCCCCGAAGCGGTAGCTCATGTCCACTTCCTCCCGGCCCGATGGGTACCGTGGCGGGCCACGCCGTACGCCGACCACCGTGGCGGGGAAACCCCCCTTGACGGAGGACCCGCCCGGACCAAGTATATTCTATCGAACGTCCGTTCGGAATAGGCAGCGACGGACCCACCTGGCAACACACGAGGGGTACGCTGATGACGCGCGGCGAGGTGGTCGAATGGGCGCGCGACATCTACGACGACCTCGACTTCACCGTCGTGCGGCGCTGGCTGGATGAGCATCCGCACGGGAAGGCCGGCGGCTACCTCCCGGTGTACGCGCCGCGCGAGGTGCTGCACGCCACGGGGTTCCTCCCGGTGGGCATCCACGGCGCCGGCGACCGGCTGGAGATCATCCGCGGCGACGCCTTCTACCAGTCGTACATCTGCCACCTGCCGCGCTCGGTCATCGAACTGGCCCAGTCGGGACGTCTCGACATGCTCTCGGCGGTGCTCTTCCCGTCGACCTGCGACGTGATCCGCAACCTGTCGGGGATGTGGAAGCTGCTCTACCCCGACGTCTACGTGCGGTACATCGACGTGCCGCAGATCCCCGACCCGGTGGCCGCGACCGTATTCTGGGCCGGCGAAGTGCAGCGGCTGCTCGACGACCTGGGCGAGGTGTCGGGGCACCGGGCCACCGACGAGGACCTGCGGCACTCCATCGCGCTTCACAATGAAGCGCGCGCGATGATCCGTGCGCTCTACGCGCTGCGGCGCGACCGGCCGTGGGACGTGCCCACCGAGGAACTCTACCTCCTCCTCCGGGCCGCCGAGAGCATTCCGCCCGAGGAGTTCCTTGCCCGGGCGCGGCAGTACCTGGCCGCCGTCGAGGCGGATCCCAGGCGGCCGCGCGACAACAGCCGCGTGGTGGTCGTCGGGGCGTTCTGCGAGCAGCCGCCGCTGGGGCTCATCAAGAGCATCGAGCGCGCCGGCTGCTACATCGTGGACGACGACTTCCTGCTCGGCAATCGCTTCCTCACGCATGACGTGCCGACGGACGGCGACCCGGTTCGCGCCCTGTCCGGGGCCTTCATCCGCAACGACATGGCATCGTCGGTGCTCTACGAAACCGACCCGATGGGCAAGCGCAACCTGATGAAGAACCGGGTGGCTGCCGCCGGCGCCGACGGGATCATCTTCGCCACGCCGAGCTTCTGCGATCCGGCGCTGCTCGACCAGCCGATGCTCCGCGCCGGCGCCGAGACGGCCGGCATTCCGTGCATCGCGTTCAAGTACGCGGAGAACACCGGGCAGTTCCAGCAGTTTCGCGAACAGGCGGGGACCTTCGCCGACTCGATCAAGTTGTGGGGGGCCGCCTGATGGCCGACGCGCTCAAGGACCGCTCGATGGTGCTGCAGAAGGAGATGATCGCCAACCACTTCGAACGGCTGGCACGGGCGCCCGAGACCGGGGAGCCGGTGGTCTACACGTTCGTGCCGGGCAACCTCACCGAACTGATCCGATCGTTCGGCGCGCTCCCCGTGCTGCCGGAGATCAACGCGCTCCAATCTGGCATGCGGAAGCTCAGCGGCGACTACATCGCCGAAGCGGAGCGCAGCGGCCACTCCGAGGACGTGTGCACGTACGTGAAGTGCGACATCGGGATGATGCGGCAGGGGAACATCGGCCCCTCGGGCACCAAGCTGCCCAAGCCCGACCTGCTGCTGCTGTCGTACACGGGGTGCTACACCTTCATGAAGTGGTTCGAGCTGCTGCGCGAGGAGTATGACTGCCCCACGGTGATGTTCCACGTGCCGTACCAGGGTGACGGCAAGCTGGAGCCCGAACACCGCGAGTACATGCTGCGCCAGCTGCGCGACACGGTGATTCCCGCGCTGGAGAAGGCCACGGGGCGGAAGTACGACGAGGAGAAGCTGCGCCACCACCTCACGCTCTCGGCGATGGCCGAGGACGACCTGGTGGCGGTGCTGCAGTCGGGGAAACTGCGCCCCAGCCCGATCGACGGGTACTTCGGCACGGTGTACTACGTGGGGCCGATCTTCAGCGCGTTCCGCGGCACGCAGGAAGGGGTGGATTACTACCGGGCGCTGCGCGAGGAAGTGGAGGAGCGCGCGCTGCTCGGCCTCGGACCGATCACGCCCGAGGGATCGCTGGTCGGCGAGAAGTACCGCCTGGTGGTGGAGGGGCCGCCCAACTGGACCCACTTCCGCGACTTCTGGAAGATGTTCGCCGACGAGAAGGCGGTGGTCGTGGCGTCGACGTACACCAAGGTCGGCGGCACCTACGACTTCGGCTTCCGCCACGACCCCGACGATCCGCTGGGAACGCTGGCCGACTACTGCAGCGGCTGCTACACGAACCTGAACCTCCCGGCGCGCGTCGACATGATCGTCAACTACATCCGGGAGTACCAGGCCGACGGCTTCCTCATCAACTCGGTGAAGAGCTGCAACTCGTTCTCGGCGGGCCAGCTGATGATCCTGCGCGAGGTCGAGAAGCGCACTGGCATCCCAGGCGCCTTCATTGAATCGGACCTCGTGGACCCGCGCTACTTCTCGGCGGCGAACATCAAGAACCGGCTCGAAAGCTACTTTCAGATGATCGACGCACGCCGCGCGTCGAGGCCCGCATGACCTGCGTCGTCGGCATCGACCTCGGCTCGACCACCACCAAGGCGATCATCCTCGACGGGAACGGCGACGTGCTCGGGCGCGGCATCACGAACTCCCGGTCCAACTACGACCTCGCCGCCGCCGTGGCCAGGACCGAGGCGTTCATCAACGCCAGGTTCGGGCTCATCGAACAGCAGGTGCAGGCCACCGAGACCGCCGAGGCGGTGTTCGTGCTGCGGCGCGCCTTCGTGATGGAGCAGTTGCTTCACCAGCTGCGGCGCCTCGAACAGCTGCTGCTCGCGGAAGTGGAGAAGTCGGCGCCGCGGCACCTCGTGGCGCCCTTCCGGGCGGCCATCGAGGAGATCTGCCGTCGCATCACCGTGGAGGAGGAGACGCGCTTCCGGGCGCCGCCGGTGCTGCGCTCCGACTTCTTCCGCGACGCCGTGGGGTCGGCGTTCATGCGCATCGCCGAGCAGATTGGCGATCCGGCCGGCGTCAGCTTCGACCGGCTGATCGGCGTCTACGACAAGTGCATCATCCGCGTGGAGAACGAGCCGATGGACCTCGACTTCCGCGACCATATCGGTGACGCGCTGTCGCGGGTGGCCAATCCGCGGCTGGCCGACGCGGTGGAGCATGCCGTGGCGTACGACCTCACGCCGGCGGCGATCGTGGGCACGGGGTATGGCCGGGCGCGGCTGCCGTTCCCCAAGGAACAGATCCGGAGCGAGATCCTGTGCCACGGACTCGGGGCGCATGCGATGTTCCCGGAAACGCGCACGGTGCTCGACATCGGCGGCCAGGACACCAAGGCGATCCAGGTGGATGCCGAGGGCATCGTGACGGGCTTCCAGATGAACGACCGCTGCGCCGCGGGATGCGGCCGCTATCTCGGATACATCGCCGACGAGATGAACCTCGGCCTGCACGAGCTCGGGCCGCTGGCCGAACTCTCCAGGCGCGCGGTGAAGATCAACTCCACGTGCACGGTGTTTGCCGGCGCCGAGCTGCGCGAGCGCCTGTCGCTCGGCGAGAAACGCGAGGACATCCTGGCCGGGCTGCACCGGGCGATTGTCATTCGCGCCATGAGCCTGCTGGCGCGATCGGGGGGCGTGAACCAGGAATTCACCTTCACCGGCGGCGTGGCCAAGAACCCGGCAGCCGTGCGGGCCATTCGCGAACTCGTCCACGAGAACTACGGCGAACGCACGCTGAACATCTCGCCGGAAAGCATCTACACGGGCGCGCTGGGTGCGGCGCTCTTCGCCAGCCGGATGGTGGCCTGATGATCAACACGGCGGGCATCGACGTGGGGAGTGGCGCCGTGAAGGTGACGGTCATGCGCACTACTTATGGGGCAGGGGCAGGGGCAGGGTGTGGCGCTGGGGGCGGGGCAGAGGAACTCCTGGGCCAGGTGTCGACGCGTATCCGGCGCCGCGAGATCGCCAAGGTGGTGGACGAGACGTTCGGCGCGGCAGCCGAAGTGGCCGGAGTGGACGAGATCCACTACATCGGCACCACCGGCGAGGGCGGCGAAGTGCCGTTTGCCACCGGGCACTTCTACGGGATGACTACGCACGCCCGCGGGGCGCTGTACCTGGCGCCGGGCATCGGCGCGGTACTCGACGTCGGCGCGCTGCACACGCGTGCGGTGGCCATGGACAGCCACGGGCGGGTGAAGGACTACAAGATGACGAGCCAGTGCGCGTCGGGGTCGGGGCAGTTCCTCGAGAACATCGCGCGCTACCTTGGCGTGTCGCACGACGAGATCGGCCAGCTGTCCATGCAATCGGCCAAGCCGGAAAAGGTGAGCTCGATCTGCGCCGTGCTCGCCGAAACCGACGTGATCAACATGGTGTCGCGCGGCATCACCACCTCCGACATCCTGCGGGGCGTGCACGAGAGCATGGCCGAGCGGTTCGTGCGGCTGCTGCGGTCGCTCTCGTTCGACGGGGCGGTGTTCGTGAGTGGCGGGCTGGCGTCGGACACCGGCATGCTGGCGGCGTTGCGCGACGCGCTCGACAAGAAGCAGGATGTCGCGAGGATGGAGGTGGTGACGCACGAGTCGGCCATCTTTGCCGGGTCCATCGGGGCTGCGTTGTGGGGCGCCTACCGCTACCGCAAGCTGTCGCAGCGCGGCGTGGCGTGGACCGCGACCGCGAAGGTCGCGTGATGCGCGCCCGCGATGGCCGCGTCCTGGGCGTGACCCCCGCGTCCTGCGGAGCATCGCCATGGTGATGCCGGACTTCGCGTACCTGCGGCCGCACAGCCTGGCCGAAGCCTGCGCGCTGGCCAGCCGGTTCGGCGGCGACGCGGCCTTCATCGCCGGCGGCACCGAACTGATTCCCGATTTTCACCGGGAGCGCGAGACGGCACGCCACCTGATCGCCCTCGACGGCATCGGTGAATTGCGCGGCATTGCCGTAGAGCACGGGGAGCTGCGGATCGGGGCCCTGACCACCGTGGCCGACGTGGCCGCGTCGCCGCTGGTGCGCAACCGCCTGGAGGCGCTCTCCGACGCGGCGCGCGCTATCGGCAGCGCGCAGATACGAAGCCTGGCGACGATCGGCGGCAATTTCTGCCGGGCCGTGGCGTGCGCCGACACACCGCCAGCGGCGATCGCCGGCGGTGCGCGGGTGCACCTCGCCGGCCCGCTGGGCGCGCGCGACCTGGCGGCCGAGGAGTTCTTCGTCGGACCACGTCTCACCGTGCTGACCGCGGGTGAGTTGCTGGTGGCGATCTCACTGCCGGCACAGCGGAACGGTTCGGGGTCGAGCTACCAGCGCTTCTCGCGTCGCAAGGGCTCCAGCCTGGCGGTTGCCGCGGTCGCCGCGCGCCTTGCGATGACGGGCGGCAGGATCACTGGCGCGCGCATTGCGCTCGGCGCGGTGGGGCCGGTGCCGCTGCTCGTCGTGCGCGCGGCCGAGATGCTCGAGGGCGAGCTGCCGTCGGCCGCGCTGTTCATCAGGGCGGCCACGCAGTGCGTGGAAGAGGCGTTGCCGATCACCGATGTGCGCGGCACGGCCGACTTCCGCCGCGAGCTGGTGAGTGTCCTCGCCCGGCGCGCGTTGGACGAAGCGGTGGCCCGTGCCGAGGCGGCGCGACCATGAGCAGCGAAGTGCTGGTTCGCCTCGACGTCAACGGCGAGCATCACACCCTGGCCCTCAAGCCGAACACGACGCTGCTGGCGGCGTTGCGGCACGACCTTGGCCTCACCGGCACGAAGCAGGGATGTGGCACCGGCGACTGCGGCGCCTGCACCGTGCAGGTGGACGGCCAGCCGGTGAACGCGTGCCTGCTGCTGGCGGTGGCCGCCGAGGGGAAGCGCATCACGACGATCGAGGGGCTGTCGCACGACGGCGCACTGCATCCGCTGCAGCAGGCCTTCGTGAAGCACGGCGCCGTGCAGTGCGGCTACTGCACGAGCGGGGCGCTGATGGCGTCGAAGGCCCTCATCGACCGCAACGAGGCGCCGACGAGCGACGAGATCAAGGAGGCGCTCTCCGGCAACCTCTGCCGGTGCGCCACCTACCCGCGGATGATGAAGGCGGTGGCGGGGTGGAAGCAGTTTGAGGGTGTGCCGTTCGACGCCAGGCCGCACGGGCAGGCGGAGCGCGACCAGCAGCGCGATCACAGCGTGGTGAGCCACGGCGTGACGCGGTACGACGCTCCCGACAAGGTGACCGGGCGCGCCAGGTACACGGCAGACATCCGGCTCCCCGACACCGTCGTCGGCAAGATCCTCGGCAGCCCCATCGCCCACGGGTTGATCAGGCGCATCGACGTGTCGAAGGCGCGCGCGCTGAGCGGCGTGCTGGCGGTGATCACCGGTACCGACGTCCCGGACGCGTGGTACGGGGTGAGCCCCGCACGCGAGGACGAGCAGATTCTCGCCAAGGAGCGCGTGCGCTACGTGGGCGACGAGATCGCTGCCGTGGCGGCGGTGGACCTCGAGACCGCCGAGCGTGCCCTCAAGCTGATCGAGGTGGAATTCGAGGAGCTGCCGGCGGTCTTCGATCCGGTGTCGGCCATGGCGCCTGGCGCGCCGGTGATCCACCCCGAGAAGCCACGCTATGCGGGAAACATCAACACGCGCGTGGACTGGCACTTTGGCGACGTGACGCAGGGATTCGCCGAGGCCGACCTCGTGCGCGAACAACGCTTCGTCGGCAACCGCACCTATCAGTCGCCCATGGAACCGCACGCCGCGCTGGCGCGATGGGAGCACCACGGCGACCGCCTGACGCTCTGGTCGTCGACGCAGACGCCGCATTACCTGCATCGCGCGCTGTCGCGGGTGCTCGACGTTCCCATGGGGAACATCCGGGTGATCCGTCCGGCGGTGGGCGGCGGGTTTGGCGCGAAGGCCGAGGCGACACCGCTTGATTTCTGTGCGGCCATCCTGTCGAAGCTCACCGGTCGTCCGGTGGCGATGGAATACACCCGCGAGGAGATGCACCTGCACTTCCGCGGACGCCACAAGCAGTACATCGACCTGAAGATCGGCGTCAGGAAGGACGGGACGATCACGGCCGTGGAACAGCAGGTGGTGCTCGACGGCGGCGCGTACACGTCGTACGGCGTGATCACGGCGTACTACGCCGGGTCGATGCTGCCCACGCTGTACAGGATTCCCAACTACAAGTACGACGGCACGCGGGTGTACACCAACCTTCCGGCATCGGGGGCGTTCCGCGGCCACGGCGTGCCGCAGCCGCGCTTCGCCTTCGAGTCGCTGCTCGACATGATCGCCGAGGAACTGGGGCTCGACCCGTTCGACATCCGTCTGCGGAATGCGATGGAACCGAACACGCGCACGGGCAATGCGCTCGACATCTCATCGTGCGAGTTCATTGCGACGCTCAACCGCGCGCGCGACACGTCGGGGTGGGCGGCGAAGAAGGGCAAGCTGCCGAGCGGCAAGGGCATTGGCGTGGGATGCGGCGGGTTCGTGTCGGGCGCGGGGTACCCGATCTACCGGTCCGACTTTCCGCATTCCAATGCGATGATCCGCGTGCATGAAGACGGCACGGGCGTGACGCTGCACATCGCCGCCTCGGACATCGGCCAGGGATCCGACACGGTGCTGGTGCAGATCGCCGCCGAGGAGCTGGGCGTGCCGTATGAGTGGGTCTGGATGGCCGAGTGCGATACGACGCTGAGTCCGCTCGACCTCGGCTCGTATTCCAGTCGCGTGACGCTGATGGGCGGCAACGCCGTGAAGATGGCGGCGAACAACGTCACCGCCCAGCTCCGTGAAGTGGCGGCGCACGAGCTTGGCTGCGACCCGGGCGCGCTGACGGCCAGGGAGGGCCGCATCTTCGTGAAGGAACACGCGTCGGTGGGCATGGACTGGGCCGCCGCCGCGCGAAAAGCCTTCTCGAAAAAGGGACCGGTGGTCGGTACCGGATGCTATTCGCCTCCAAGGCACCTCGGCGGCGAGTTCAAGGGCGGCACCGTGGGCACATCGCCGGCCTACAGCTTCTCGACGGCCGTGGCGGAGGTGACCGTGGACCTCGAGACCGGCTACGTGACCGTCGATCGCTTTACGGACTACAGCGACGCCGGCACGGTGATCAACCCGGTGACGCTCCACGGCCAGGTCGAGGGCGCCATCATCATGGGGCTGGGCGAGACACTGCTCGAGGACACGGTTGTCGGCGCCGGGGGGCGATTCGCCAACGCCAACCTGCACGACTACCTGATCCCGACCATCTGCGAGACCCCGGAAATCCATACGGCGGCGGTGGAGAGCTACGAACCGCGCGGCCCGTTTGGCGCCAAGGAAATCGGGGAAGGCTCGCTGCTTCCCGTGCTGGGTGCGATTGCCAATGCCATCTACGACGCATGCGGGGTGCGAGTGACGGAGCTGCCGATCACGCCGGAGAAGATCCTGCGGGGCCTGAAGGAGCGTGCGTCGCGCGGCTCGCCCTTGGCCCTCGTGGGCGGGGAGCGCGCATGACAGTGCCGAAGCGGAGCGGCGCTTCCGCACCCGCGCCCGGGCCACGGCTGGTGCGCGCGTCCACGCACAAGAAGCTGGACGAGCTGCTGACGAAGGCGGCGGCCCTGATAGCGCGCAAGGGATTCGAGGCCACGTCGATGCGCGACCTCGGCAGGGCGGTCGACGGAAGCCTCGCCGGCCTGTACCACTACTTCGAGACCAAGGAAGATCTGCTCTTCCAGCTGCAATACCGGACCTTCGCCTCCCTGCTCGGCTCGCAGCAGAAGGTCGCGGCGAAGCCCGGCACTCCCGAGCAGCGCTTTGACCGCCTGATCACCGGGCACCTCCGGTTCTATGCACAGCACACCAACGAACTGAAGGCGTGCACCTTCGAGCTCGAGTCGCTCACCGGCACGCCGTACGAGACGGTCGAGGTCATCCGGCGCGACTACTACCGGCTGATGGCCGCGGTCGTCGCCGACGCCATTGGCGGACCCGGGTCCAGGGGCAAGGAGACGCGGAAGAGCCGCCATGCCACGCTGTTCATCTTCGGCATGCTGAACTGGATCTTCATGTGGTATGACCCGTCGCGGCACGGGACGGTGGAGCAGATCGGCAGGGAGATGCGCGACCTGGTGTTGAACGGGCTGCGGCGCGTGAAACGAGGCCGCTGACTCCGCGCGCCGCGCCGGCGCAGCGGGATTTCGATCGCAAGGAGGGTGTCTGTGCAGTTCGACGACGTCTGGATTCCCTACGGTGGCTACTGGTCGACGCCCTTCTGTGTCTGGCAGGGCAGCCTCGCCACCTTGCCCCCCATTCCGTTTGCCGCCGAGGTCGCCGCGCGCGCCCTCGCCGAGCGCGGCATCGCGCCCACTGACATCGACGGACTCTGCCTCGGGACGACAGTCTCCAGCAAGGGCTCGTTCTACGGCGCGCCCTGGTTCGCCGGGCTGGCCGGCCTCGGACACGCCACCGGGCCGACGATCAACCAGGCGTGCGCGACCTCGGTGCGCTGCGTGGTGCAGGCGGCGCAGGAGCTGAGCACCGGCAGCGCGGGCGTCTACCTCGCCGAGACCTGCGACCGCACCAGCAACGGGCCGCACGTCTTCTATCCCAACCCGGCCGGGCCGGGCGGCACGGGCGAGTCGGAGAACCTCGTGCTCGACAGCTTTGGCCACGACCCGTGGGCCAGGAACTCGATGCTCCAGACCGCCGAGAATGTCGCCGCCGAGGCAGGCATCACGCGCGAGGCCCAGGAGGAGATCACGCTCCTGCGCTACCGTCAGTACGCGAATGCAACCGCCAACGACAGCGCGTTCCTCAAGCGCTACATGCCCTGGCCACTCGAGGTCAGGGACGCGCGCGGCAGGAAGGTCGCGGCGACGGTGGCCGGCGACGAGGGCGTCCACGCGACCACCGCCGAGGGACTCGCCGCGCTGCGGCCGGTGATGGACGGGGGCTCCGTGACGTTCGGCACGCAGACGCATCCGGCCGACGGCAATGCGGGAATGCTGCTCACGGCGGGGTGCGACCGCGCACGTGCGCTCTCCCCAAAGGGCGTCGTCGACGTACAGCTGCTGTCGTACGGCCAGGCGCGAGTCAAGAAGGGATTCATGCCCATGGCCGTGGTGCCGGCGGCGGCGCAGGCGCTCGAGCGCGCGGGAATCAAGGCCGGCGACCTCGCCAGCGCGACGTCGCACAACCCATTCGCCGTGAACGACGTGTACCTGGCGCGGGAGCTGAAGCTCGACCCCGAACGCATGAACCGCCACGGCTGCTCGCTGGTGTGGGGACACCCGCAGGGGCCGACGGGGCTGAGGTCGATCATCGAACTCATCGAGGACCTGGTGGTCGTGGGCGGCGGATACGGACTATTCACCGGCTGTGCCGCGGGTGACAGCGCCGCCGCGGTGGTGTTGAAAGTGAGCATGCGCTAGACAACGCGAACGACCCGGAGGAATCCAGTCATGAACTACTTCGCCTCGAAGGAGGCAGCCGGCTTCGGCTTCAAGGACATCCTGTACGAAAAGAAGGACTGGGTGGGCCGCATCACCATCAACCGGCCGGAATCCTTCAACTGCTACACGACGTCGACGCTGCAGGAGCTGATCACGGCAATCGACGATGCCTCGAACGACGACAAGGTGGGCGTGATCGTGCTCACCGGCGCCGGGGACAAGGCGTTCTGCACGGGCGGCGACGTGAAGGAGTACGCGGGCACCTACACCAAGAGTCCCCACGACTACTTCAAGTACATGGGGCTCTTCGCCAAGTACATCGAGAGCATCCTGCGCAGCGGCAAGGTGACGATTGCCCGCATCAACGGGATCGCCGTGGGCGGCGGCAACGAGACGCAGCTGGCCTGCGACCTGGCGGTGATGGCCGACGACACCTACCTCGGCCAGGTGGGGACGAGCGTGGGCAGCGTGGCCTGCGGCGGCGCCACGCAGTGGCTGTCGATCACCGTGGGCGACCGCCGGGCGCGCGAGATGCTCTTCCTCAATTCGCGCATCCCCGCGGCCAAGGCGCTCGAGTGGGGGCTGGTGAACCGCGTGGTGCCGCGCGCCCAGCTCGACGACGAGGTGGCCGTGCTCGTCAAGCAGCTGCTCGACAAGTTCCCCGAGTGTACACGGTACACCAAGCAGCAGGTGAACTACTGGAAGGAAGCCGCGTGGCACGCCACGGTGGGGCACGCCCGCGACTGGCTCTCGACCCATTTCACGACGCTCGAGCCCTATGAGGGCATGCAGGCGTTCGTCGAGAAGCGGAAGGTGGCCTTCATCGGCCTGCGCCAGAAGGCCGTCGATGACGCGGCCAGCAGCGAGTTCGTGTGGGGGCCGTACGAAAGGGCGTGCGCGGGGTGCGGCGCCAAGGGCATTCCGCGGCAGTTCGACTTCTGCGGCGGTTGCGGCGCGAGGCTGGGCTAATGGAAGAGGCGATGCGGCGCGACCTCGCGGGGCGCTCGACGCTCGTGACCGGAGCGGGTCGCGGCATCGGCGCGGCGATCGCGCGCGAACTGGCGCGTGAAGGAAGCGACGTGGCGCTCGTCGACCTCGGCGCGTTCGGGGAGGCCGAGCGGCTGGCGGCCGAGTTGCGCGCGCTGGGCCGGAAGGCCGTGGCCCTGCGCGCCGACGTCTCCGACTTCACGGCAGCCGAAGGAGCGGTGGCCGCCGCAGTGCGCGAGCTGGGCCGGCTCGACGGCCTGGTGTGCAATGCCGGCGTCGCGCGCGACCGCGTCTCGTGGAAGATGACGGAAGCGGAGTGGGACCAGGTGATCGACGTGAACCTCAAGGGCTGTTTCGCGTTCTGTCGCGCGGCCGCACCGGTGTTCCGTGCGCAGCAGGGCGGACGGATCGTCACCATTGCCTCGATCAACGGACTGCGCGGAAAGTTCGGCCAGTCGAACTACGCGGCGTCAAAAGCGGGCGTCGTGGGGCTGACCAAGACGCTGGCCCGCGAGCTGGGTCCGAGCGGCGTGACCGTGAACTGCGTGGCGCCGGGGATCGTGCGCACGGAGATGACGGCCGGCTTGCCGGTCGAGGTCATCGCCAAGGCGGTGGCCGAATCGGCGCTTGGCAGGATGGGAGAGCCGGAAGAGGTGGCGTCGGTCGTGGCGTTCTTGCTGTCCGACCGCGCGCGGTACGTCACGGGTGAAGTCATCAAGGTTGACGGCGGCCAGTACATCTGAGGGGACGGCGATGCCAACGACGACCACGAACGCGGTGCGGTACGACGTGCGGGAGGACGTGGCATTCCTCACGCTCGACGCGCCGCCGGTCAACGTGCTGAGCGGCGCGATGATGGACGAGCTGGCGCGCGGCATCGCACGGGCCCAGTCGGACAGGTCGCTCAAGGCGCTCGTGCTCGAGTCGGCCACCCGGGCGTTCTCGGCCGGCGCCGACGTCGGCGAGCACCGCCCGGAGGCGGCGCCGGCGATGATTGCCGCGTTCAGCCGCCTCTTCGCCGCCTTCGGCGCCCTGGATCTGCCGGTGGTGATGGCAGTGGATGGCGCGGCGCTGGGCGCCGGCTTCGAGCTGGTGATGATGGCGGACATCCTGGTCGCCAGCAACCGCGCGACCTTTGGCCAGCCCGAAATCCGGCTCGGCTTCTTCGCGCCGGTTGGCGTCGCGTGGCTGAGCGCCCGCATCGGGCTCGCCCGGGCCATTGAGGTGACATCCACTGGGCGCACGTACACGGCCGCCGAGATGCAGGCGATGGGGTTGGTGTCGTGCGTCGTGCCCGAGGCCGGGTTGCCGGCGGCGGTCGACCGCGTGCTGGGTGACCTGCGGCGCGCCAGTCCGCTCGTGCTGCGCATGAACGTGCGTCTCTCGCGCCAGCTGTACGGACGTTCGTTCGAGGAAGCACGGCTCGAGGCGGAACGGGTGTTCCTCAGTGAACTGATGGCCACGGAGGACGTGCGCGAGGGCATCGCGTCGTTCTTCGAGAAGCGTCGTCCGGCATGGAAGAACCGGTGAGCCGCGCACTGGTGCGGCGGGAGGGGTGGCGATGCGGATCCTGATCGTCGGAGCCGGGGCGCTGGGCGGGCTCGTGGGGGCGTACCTCACGCGCTCGGGCGAGGACGTCACCCTGCTCGAGGTGAACCAGGCGCGCGCCCGGTTGCTTGCCGACGCCGGACTGCACATCACGCGGGTGGGACAGGACGAAACGACGATCCCGGTGCACGTCGTGACGTCGCTCGACGGCGTGGAGCCGTTCGACCTCGTGTTCGTCGCCGTCAAGACGTACCAGACCGAGGACGCGGTGCGCGCGGCCCTGGGGGCCAGCACCGCGAAGACGCTCTTCTTCTCGCTGCAGAATGGCATCGGGAACGCCGAGGCGATCAGCGCGTTGGTGGGCGAGGAGCGCGTGCTGTGCGGGGTCACGTACCACAGCATCGAGCATGCCGGACCAGGGCGCCTGCGCTATCGCGCCGGCATCAAGCCCATCCAGGTCGCCGCCGTGCGCGGCGGGGCGACGCCAGAAGCCGAGGTCATTGGCGCAGCGTTCCGGCGCGCCGGCTTCGAGACGAACGTCGTGGCCAACGTCGACCACGCGCTGTGGGGGAAGCTGCTCCACAACGCGGTGGTGAACCCGACGTCGGCCATCACCGGGCTCACCTGCCGCGAGATCCTCGCCGATGAAGACCTGATGGCGTTCATGCGCGACCTGTGCGCCGAGATCATCGCCGTGATGCGCGTGCGGGGCGTGCCGATCATGGACGAGGAGGACCCCTTCCGGCCGATCATCGGGTCCCTGAAGGCGCTGGGGAAGAACCGGCCGTCGATGTGGCAGGACCTGGCGCGCGGCACGCGCACCGAGGTCGATGCGCTGAACGGGGCCATCGTGCGCGAGGCGGAGCGCCTCGGCCTCAAGGTGCCGCACAACGCGGCGCTCGTGCGCTTCATCCACTCGCGCGAGCGGCAGAAGTTCCTGCGCAAGCAGGAGATCGTCCAGCGGCTGGGCCTCGATCGCGCCCGGGCGGCGGGTGAGGAAGCGCCACGGCCACGTCTTCGCACGCGGACGGCACCGCGCGATGCGGACGCGGGAATGCCACCCGGTGGCCCGCCGCTCGAGAGCACCCGGCAGCTCAAGGCGCTGATGCACACGTACT
This sequence comes from Gemmatimonadota bacterium, assembly GCA_038059315.1. Taxonomy (GTDB): domain Bacteria; phylum Gemmatimonadota; class Gemmatimonadetes; order Gemmatimonadales; family Gemmatimonadaceae; genus PNKL01. The sequence continues at coordinate 10,006 of JBBTJT010000019.1, read as the reverse complement.
ACGTGGATCTCGCCGCCGCGGCAAAGGACCCTGATCGCCTGGTGGCGGCCTGCTCGGGACTGGCACCGGTGGAGATCCTGCGGGCGCTCGACATCGTCCCGTACTTTCCGGAGAATCACGCGGCCCTGATCGCGGCAGCGCGCCGGGCCGGCCCGTACATCGCCCGCGCCGCCGCCGAGGGCTTCTCGCAGTTCGTCAGCTCGGCCATGCGTACGGACATCGGAGCCCTGCTCACGGGCACCAGTCCGCTCACCGACGTGCACGGCGTCGCCGGGCCACCGCGCCCCGACCTCGTGCTCTACAGCACCAACACCGGCCACGAACTGGTGCGGTGGTTCCAGTTCTACGGCTCGCACTTCGGCGTGCCGGTGATGGGGCTGCACCCGCCGCCGGCGCTCGACGTGCTCGAACGGATCGACGTGGATGCCTCGGTGCATCAGTTGCTGCGCCTGCAGCGGCGGCTGGAGGAGTCCACCGGCCGCACGCTCGACATGGACCGGCTGGGCAAGGTGGTGGGCTGCACGGCGCAGGCCGCCGAGCTGTGGAGCGACATCCTCGGCCTGGCGCGTGCCGTGCCAGCGCCGATCACGTTCTTCGACACGCTCATCCACGTGGCGCCGATGATCCTGATGCGGGGCACGCCCGAGGCGGTGGACTACTACGTCCAGCTCAAGGCGGAAGTCGAGGATCGCGTGGCGCAGGGAGTGTCGGCGGTGCCCAACGAGTCGCACCGGCTGTACTGGGACGGTCCGCCCATCTGGTGCGCCCTGCGCCCGCTGGCGAGGCTGTTCGCCGAAGCCGGGGCGTCGATCGTGGCATCGACGTTCTGCGCGGAGTTTGCGTTGCGCGGACTCGACGCGGACGATCCGCTGGAGAGCATGGCCGTGGCGTACACGGGCATCTTCGACAACCGGTCGGAGGACTTCCGGACGGCGTACCTGGCGGAGCAGTTCGAACGGTACGCCGTGGACGCCGCGATCTATCACGACTGCCGAACCACGCCCGAAACGAGCCACGTGCGGTACGGGCCGGCGGCGCAGATACAGCACCTGACGGGCGTGCCCGGGCTGGTGATCGAAGCCGACTCGCACGACCTGCGGCTGTTCTCGACGGAACGGCTGCAGGAGCAGTTTGCGTATTTTCTCGAACGGCGCGTCGAACGACGCGTCGAGCAGGTTGGCGCCAGGTAACGCGCGGCCCCGACAAGGAACGGACCGATGGCAGAACAGGAGCTGAGGATCGCCGCCGGCGTGGATGTCGGCACGGAGTGCGTCAAGGCGGCCATCGCCTCCGAGGATGGCCAGGTGCTCGGTCGCGCGGTGATGCCGACGCGCGGGTACTTCCAGGCCTGCGTGTACGAAGTGCTGGCCGCCGCTCTCGACGACGCGCAGCGCAAGGAGGAAGACCTCGTCGGCATCGGCGCCACCGGCTTCGGCATGGACTGCGTGCCGAAGGCGACGCACACGGCCACGGAAGCGGCATGTCACGCACTCGGCGCGTTCCAGCACGTCCGGCACGCGATGACGCTCGTGAACATCGGGGGACGCGATCCGCACGTCATCACCGTCGACGGCGAGGGACGGCGCACGGCGGCGCGGGGCGCGCGGCGGTGCGCGCTCGGGATCGGCAGCTTCCTGATGTTCACCGCCCGTCACCTCGACGTGAGCCCGACGCGCCTGCAGGAACTGGCGTCGGCCGCGCACGACGGGCCGGCGCGCGTGAGCAGTTACTGCTCCGTGTTTTCCGCCTCCGAGGTGCTCGAACGCCTGCGCGAAGGGGCGACGCGCGAGGAGATCGCCCTCGGCTGCATACACTCGATCGCCGAGCGCATCATCGAGATTGGCGGGTTCGCGGATCCGGTGGTCGTCTGCGGCGGCGTCGCTGAGTACTTCCCCGGCGTGCTCGGAGCGCTGGAGGCGCAGTCTGGACTGAAGGTGCGGGCGGTGGCCGATCCCATCTTCACGGCCGCGCTGGGCGCGGCACTCCGGGTCTTCAGGCCCGCGCTGGAGGCCTGATGACGGTGGCCCGGGCGGAGCTCTCGAGCAGCGCGGCCCTGCGCGAGACGATGGGCGCGTACTACCGCGCACTCGCCGACGCCGCCGAGCGGAAGACCGCGCCGGTGGCGTGGTGCACGAGCGTGGGCCCGGCGGAGCTGCTGCGCGCCCTTGGTTTCGCCGTGCACTTCCCCGAGAACCACTCGGCGATGATCGGCGCGGGACGCACGGCCAGCCGCTACCTGCCGGTGGCGCACGCACAGGGCTACTCGCAGGATATCTGTTCGTACCTGACGAGCGACATCGGCGCGTACCTGTCGGGCGAGACGCCCCTGTCGGCGTTCGGCTTTCATGGCCTGCCACGCGCCGATGTGCTCGTGTTCAACACCAACCAGTGTCGCGACGTGCGCGACTGGTTCGAGTGGTACGGGCGGGAGTGGAACGTGCCGGTCGTGGGCATCAACTCACCGCGTTCCGTCGGTGACGTGACCGAGGCCGAGATCGGCGACGTCACGAGGCAGCTCGAGGCACTCGTGCCCGTGCTCGAAGGGGTGGCCGGCACGCGCCTCGACGGCGCGCGGCTCGCGGCGGCCATCGGCGCCGCCCGCGACGCGTCGGAGCTCTGGGAACGCTGCCTCATGACGGCGGCGCACCGGCCGTCGCCCTTCACGTTCTTCGACGGCACCATTCACATGGGGCCGGCGGTGGTGCTGCGCGGCGCCCCCGAGGCCGCGACCTACTACCGGACGCTGCGCGCCGAGCTCGAGGAGCGAACGCGCACGGGCGTGCAGGCCGTGCCCGGCGAAGCGCTGCGGCTCTACTGGGACGGGATGCCCGTCTGGGGCCGGCTGCGGGCGCTGTCGACGACGTTCGCCGAGTTCCGCACGGCCGTCGTCGCCTCGACCTACTGCAACAGCTGGATCTTCTCGACCCTCGACGCCGCCGATCCGTGGCGCTCGATGGCCCGCTCCTCGGTGGAGTTGTTCATCGCGAGGTCGGACGGGCCCAAGGAACGGTACGTCGAGCGCATGGTGGAGTCTTATGACGTCGATGGCATCGTCTTTCACGACTGCCGCACCTGCCCCAACAACACGAACTCGCGCTATGGAATGCCGCGCCGCCTCGGCGAGCGCCTGGGAATCCCCACGCTGGTGCTCGATGGCGACGTCAACGACCTGCGCTGCTTCTCCGACGAGCAGGCGCGCACCAACATCGAGGGATTCGTCGAGCAACTCTCCGACGCGCGGGTGGCCGCCGGACGGAAGGCGCGTCGATGAGCCGGTATGCCGGCGTGGACAGCGGGTCGTGGAACACGAAGAGCGTGGTCATCGATGATGCCGGGCAGGTGCTCGGCACGAACGTCCTTCGCTCCGGCGCCGACCTGACGGCCGCCGCCGTGCGGTCGTATGCCGAGGCGCTGGCCAGCGCCGGATGTTCGCGAACCGACATCACCGCCGTCTGGTCGACCGGTTTTGGCCGCAACGCCGTGCCTTTTGCCGATGGTTCGCGCACGGAACTCGACTGCCACGGGCGCGGCGCGGCGTTTCACGTGTCGGGGCCGCTGGTCGTGATCGACATTGGCGGACAGGACGCCAAGGTGATCCGGCTTGACGCGCAGGGCCAGCGGCTGTCGCACCGGATGAACCGGAAGTGCGCCGCCGGAACGGGGAGTTTCCTGGATGAGATTGCGCTGCGCCTTGGAATCGAGACGGCCGAGCTCGACGTGCTCGCCTCGCAATCGACCGAGGAGTTCGAGCTCTCCAGCTTCTGCACGGTATTCGCCGGCACCGAGCTGCTGACGCTGATTCGCTCCGGGCGGCGGTCCGAGGACCTGGCGATGGCGGCCTACCGCTCGCTGATGAAGCGCGTGATCGCGATGGACGTCTTCGACGGACGCGTCGTCGCCACGGGCGGCGTGGTGGCCTACCACCCGACGATGGTCGCGTTGCTGTCCGACGCCCTGCATACCGAGGTCATCGTGCCTCCGCATCCGCAGGAGGTGGGTGCGTTCGGAGCGGCGCTCGCCGCGCGCGATGGCGCGGTGTCGGTGGGCCCGGCGAGCGCCGCGCGGACGGTACGCGCGCTGCCGCTGGCGGAGGGCTCTGACGATGACCAGTGAGCCCTCGGACACCGGACGCCGGGCGATGAGTCACGCCCTTGCCGCCGAGCGCGACGGGGACACCATCCGCTCGCAGCTCGCGCCGGTGGGCGAGCGTGAGAGCGTCGGTGGACTGCTGGCGCGCAACGTGGCCCGGTTTGCCGCTCATGCGGTGTACAGCGAACGCCGGGACGGCGCGTTCCGCGCCGTTTCGTGGGAGCAGTTCGGCCGCAATGTGGGGTCGTTTGCTGCCTTCCTGTCCGCCGCCGGCGTGGAACGGGGAACGCGGGTCGCCATCGTCTCGCCCAACCGGGGCGAGATGCTCGTTGCCGAGTTCGCCACGATGAGCCTCGGCGCCATGTACGTGCCGATCTTCGCCGGCTACCCGGCTGAGCAGGTGCGGGGCCTGCTCGCCCACGTGAATCCCACCGTCGTGATCGTCGCCGGCGGCGAGCTGCTGGACGGCATCCAGCTCACCGAGGCGACGCGTGTGCTGGTCACGCTCTCGAACGTCGACGAAGCTGCCGTGGCGCCGCTGCTGAGGGGCACCCACGTCAGCCACACGGAGTTTTCCGTCGCGCTCGCCCAGGGCGCAGGCAACGGCGCGGGCATGGCCGGGTTTCTCGACGTGGCGGCGCGCGTCGACCCGGCGGAGCCGTGCCTGCTGAACTTCACGTCCGGCACGAGCGGGGCGCTGAAGGGCGTGGTGCTCACGCACGACAACATCCTTTCCCAGCAGCGCGCGCTGTCCGCCATCTGGTCGGTGAATCGCGACGACCGGTTCCTTTCGTACCTGCCGTGGCACCACAGCTTCGGCGGTATCTTCGAGAAGTACACCGCGCTCTACAACGGCGCGACGCTGCACATCGACGATTCGCGGGGCAAGGACTTCGGCGCGCTGCGGCGCAACTGGGCGGAAGTCCGGCCGACGATCTATTTCAGCGTGCCGCACGTGTACCAGCAGCTCGTCGTGCACGTCCAGTCGCGGCCGGAGGACGACGCCACGATCTTCCACCCCGGCCTGCGGTTCGTCTTCACGGCCGCCGCGGCGCTTCCCGGCACGGTGTCGGCCTTCTTCGCCGCCAGGCGCATCCCCGTGCTCGAGGGATGGGGGCTCACCGAGACGGCGCCGTGCTGCGCGCTGACGGACCTGCACGAGCCGCGCAGCGTGCCGGGCATGGTGGGCTATCCGATTCCCGGCGTGACCATCCGCATTGCGCCGGACGGCGAGATCCTGGTGCGCGGCCCCAACGTGATGCCGGGCTACTACCGGAATCCCGAGGCGACGGAGCAGGCGCTCCCCGGCGACGGCTGGTTCCACACCGGAGACCTCGGGGAGTTCACCGGCGCCGGCCTCAAGCTCGTGGCGCGCAAGGACCGCGTGTTCAAGATGCTGAACGCGGAGAAGGTCGTGCCCACGGAGATCGAGAATCGCCTCGCCGCGATGAACAGCTACATCCGGCACGTCATCGTGACCGGCGAGGGGCGCGGCTTCCTGGCGGCCCTCATCTTTCCCGACTACTTCCGCATCACCGAGCAGTTCGGCGCCGACCTGCAGACGGCCGACCGGGTGGTGAAGGAGTCGCTGCGTGACACGCTGCTCGCCTTCAACCGCGAGCACGTGGTGAAGTACGAACGGATCCACGCCTTCACCGTGATCAGCAAGGAGCTGTCGCTCGAGGACGAGGAACTGACTCCGTCCATGAAGGTGCGGGTGCGCAACGTGCTCGAGCGCTCCGGTGACTACCTCGAGGCCGTGTACACCGCGGGCGAACACTGCGATTGCCGCTTCCTGCGCAAGGTGATGCGGCTCTACCCGGACGACCGGCGCTGCCCGGCCGGCCTTGACCGCACGCTCGACCAGTGTCACCTGTGCGGGAGCTTCGTGTTCGACGATGCCCGCACCCCTGACGAACGCACATAACGGAGTACGGACGATGTCGACGAGATCCGACGGACAGTGGGACGCGTGGATGATGGTCGCCCCGGGGGCGCCGCTCGAACGCCGGCTGCTTGCGCCCATTGCGCCGCTCGCGGGCGAGGCGACGGTGGAGGTGTCGGGGTGTGGCGTCTGCCACACGGATCTGTCATTCCTGCATCACGGCGTCAAGACGCGCGGCGCGCTTCCCCTGGTGCTCGGCCACGAGATCAGCGGCGTGGTGCGCGAGGTCGGCGACGGCGTGGACGCCGGGCTTGTCGGACGCGCCGTCGTCGTGCCGGCGGTGCTCCCCTGCGGCGAGTGCGACCTGTGCCGTGCCGGCCGGCGGACGATCTGCCGCCGCCAAGTGATGCCAGGCAACGATCGCCACGGAGGCTTCGCGTCGCACACGGTGGTGCCGGCGCGCTTTCTCTGCCCGGTGCCGGATGCCGCGCTCGCGTCGCACGAGGTGTGGGAGCTGAGCGTCGTCTCGGACGCAGTGGCCACGCCGTTCGAGGCTGTCAAGCGGTCGGGCCTCGTGGCGGGAGAGCTCGCGTTGTTCGTGGGCGTCGGCGGCATCGGGGTGTACGGCGTGCAGATCGCCGCGGCGACCGGTGCCAGAGTCATTGCGCTGGACGTGGACGACCGGAAGCTCGAGCAGGCGCGCGATGCCGGCGCGCTGGCCGTGCTCAACGTGCGGGACGTCCCCACGAAGGACATCCGCAAGCTGGTGCGCGGCCTCTCCGAGGGCCTGGGCGCCCCGGCGCACCTGTGGAAGATCTTCGAGATGTCGGGCACGCGCGCCGGGCAGGAGTCCGCGTACTCCCTGCTCGGCTTCGGCGCCTCGCTGGCGATCGTCGGCTACACGACGGAGCGTCTCGAGGTGAACCTGTCGAACCTGATGGCGTACGATGCCACCGTGCGCGGCAACTGGGGCGCCGACCCGCTGGTCTATCCGGAACTGCTGCAGTGGATCGTGGACGGGCGGATTGCCGTGAAGCCGTACATCGAACGGGCGCCGCTGGAGCGGATCAACGAGGTCTTCGAGGACGCGCACCACGGGAAGCTGCTCAGACGGATGGTGCTGGTGCCGTAGGGATTCTCTCACGGAGAGATGCCCCGGTCAGCCGACGAGGGACTGTGCCTCCTGTTCGAGGCGGCCGGCGAGCGCGTGGAACCGCTCGTGCGCGCCCGCGTCGGCGTCCTCCCGCTCGATCTGCTCAAAGCCGCGCATCACGTCGTCATGCCGCTGGGCGGACAGGAGTCCGTCGGCCATCGGGAAGAGCATCTCGTCCTCCTTGGCGATGTGGTCGCGCAACAGCGCCACGTAGCCGCGGGCGCTCGACACCACCTGACGGCGGGCTGCCGCGTCGCCAGCCTCCAGCCGGCGCGCTGCCTCACGCATCGCCCGCGTGAAGGCGCGGCCCTGTTCGTGTTCGTCGAGCATCATGTCGATCGCGCCGCCCTCGCGGGGTGCGCCGCTGTCGATCATCGCGCCGAAGAGCACCCCTTCCTCCTTGCGGTGATGGCAGCCATCGGCGAAGCCGGCCATGAAATCGGCGGCCTCGAGAAAGAACCCCGGGCGCACGGCAACCGATCGGTCGAGCTGGCTGACCGCGCGTTCGAGCGCGTCGAGGACGCGCTCGATCACGCGGTGTTCCTGCATCAGCACCTCGATCGCCTTGGAAGGATGCATCGTATTCACCTCGTCAGTGAAGTGCCGACCGGCGTGCAGGAACGGGACGCCCGGATGCGCTCAGGCGGCGACGTACCTGGCGATCGCCGCCCGGACGCTGTCCGGCAGCGGATAGCTCTTCAGGTTGTCCTTGTGCACACAGACCACGGTCAGGGTGCCGCTCGCCCGGTGCAGGCGATCACCCTCGCGATACACCTCGAACTGCAGCGTCAGCGACGTCGTTCCGACCCTGGAAAACCAGCTCTCGATGATCACTGCCTCGTCCATGTGCGCCGGCGAGTGGAACTCCATCTGCAGCGCCTTGCGCGGCAGCCAGACGTCGCCGGCCACGCGCAGCACTTCGTATGGCAGTCCGCAGGCGCGAAACATCTCGTGCTCGGCGATCTCGAAGAACCGCAGGTACGTGGCGTACTGGATGATGCCCATCGGGTCGCAGTCGGACCAGCGGACGCGATCTGTAATCGAGAAATGGGACATGGGTGCGGGGTGCGGGGGCTTGGTAGGGGGGAATGAGTGGAGGTTGGGTGAGGAGGACCAGGGCGGCCGCCCCATTCCCCCTCACCCCGTACTTCGCTCCTCCCTCCGCACCAAACCCCCGCACTCCGCACCCCTCCTCGAAAACAGCGCCTCGCCCAGCACGGGCGCCAGCGCATACGCGATGATGACTTCATACGCCTGCTGCCGCGAGACGAGGCCGTCGGTCAGCACGCCCACCGCCCCCGCGCCGTGCTTGATGTTCTCCGTCCCGGCCAGCTGGTCGATAGCATGCCCCAACTCCACGCCGTCCCGAATCAGCGCCGCCACGGCATCGGGCAGCGGCATGGAGAGCGACCCGCCGACGTGCGTCCCGCCCTCGCGGGTCGCCACCACCGCCCAGGCGCAGGTGCGCATCCCCGTCGGCGTCTCCACAACGCCGCCCTCGATGCCAACGCCGAGGTCGGCATCGAGCGCGGCGCGTGCGGCGTGGGCACGATTCGTGGCGCCGACGATGGTCTGTTCGTCGCCGTGTGGCTGGTCCGGCACGCCCGAATCGACCTCTACGCCATCCACGCCGATGAAGGGCGCGAAATGCTGCAGCACGGCGCGCACGGCGCCGAGCTTCACGGGGTTCGTGGAACCGACGGCGACACGGTGGATGTTGGCGAGAGGCACGGCGTGTAACTTAGGCGAACGATGCCTCGCGTGAGAGTTCCCCTGGCGGCCGGCCGGCTCTGGCTCGACTTCGTCAACACCGAAGAGGCGCCGCGCCACGCGCACGCCGACACGCTGAGGTCGTTCGACTCATACCTCGCCTGGCTCGAGTCGGCCGCCCTGCTCGACGCCGGGCGCCGCGCCGCGCTGCAGCGTCGCGCGCTGGAGCAGCCGGCTAGCGCCACGGCCGCGCTGCACGAGGCACGGCGCATTCGCGGCACGCTGCGGCCGCTGGCCGAGCAGGGCGTGAACGCGTCGGAGCGCGTCACGCAGGCGGCCATCATCGAGATCAACCGCGTGCTGGGCCGCTCGGCGGGCGTGCAGCGCGTGGAGCACGACCCGCGCGACGGCTCATTCCAGCGTGCGTTCCTGTCGGGCGGCGACGCCTTTGCCGCCCTCGTCATTCCCGTGGTCGAGAGCGCGGCCGACGCGCTGGTCAGCGGGGAGCTTTCGCGCGTGCGTCGCTGTGCGGCCGAGCCGCCGTGCCCGCGGGTCTTTCTGGACACCAGCCGCAATGGTCGCCGGCGCTGGTGCGACATGAAGAGCTGCGGCAACCGGGCCAAGGCGGCCCGGCACCGCGCGGCGGCGCGAGTCGGCCCGCGGAAGCCGCCGATGCCCTGAGGACGCGGCACTCAGCCCGCGGAAGCCGCCGATGCCCAGACGTAGCCCGTCGCCCAGGGAAGTGCGCCGATGGCGCGCACGGAGCACCTACGCGCTCTATCTCGATCTTGTCAATTATTGTCCAGTTATTCTCTATCTTTTACTGGACAAATGACCAATCATATGTTTGTAACATAGCACTAATACTATTTTCCTCTTCGCTTTCCGCGTCCGGACGGTGAACCTGGACGATTCTTCCCGCCACCAGTCGGCTCGCCACCGCCGCGGCCGTCCCACGGGCTCCCTCCCGGACGACCACGATCTCCTCGCGCATCGCCGCGTCCATCGCCGCGCGGAGAATCGCGAAACGGGCCGCGTGAGTCTTCGCGACCGCTGCCGCCCCGAGCATCGCCACCTCGGCCACCGAAGCCGCCCGGTCCGCCTCGCCCGCCCGGCCCACCGCGGCGCGGCCCACCGCGTCTTCCGCGTTCCGTCTCGAATCTCGAATT
>JBBTJT010000018.1:0-7651 GCA_038059315.1 Gemmatimonadota bacterium | reverse complement strand
CTAGGCCTCCACCCGCGACTCGTACGGCACCACCTTTCCTGTCTCTGCCCAGCGCTTGAGCCTGATGGTGTCAGCTCGACGCCGACTCGCGTGCCATGCCAGTCGGCATCCGGCTGCGTGAACTCCCACTCGATCAGCCGGCCGGTATTGAGGGGCGCAGCGATGGGCAAGTCGTGCAGGATGTCAGGCACTGGCGACCTTCTGCCGCCGCTGTCGCCTGGCCGTGACCTCGATCTCGATCTTCATGCGCGCATCCGACAACCCGGCCACGATCATCGTTGCCGCCGGCCGCACCTCGCCGAGGTAGCGCCGGAACACCGGCCAGCATTTCGGGAAGTCGCCGCGCTCGGGCAGGATGTAGCGAACCCGCACCACGTCGCTCAGCCGGCAGCGCGCGTCGGCCAGCGCGCGCTGGATGTTCGTGAAGCATTGCTCGGCCTGGGCCGCCACGTCATCTGCGATGATCATCGTGCTGTAGTCGAAGCCGGTGGTTCCCGAGACGAAGACCCACCGCCCGTCGACCACCGCCCGTGAGTAGCTGATGTCCCGCTCGAAGGTCGATCCCGATGAGATGAGCTTTCTCGTCACGTCTTTCTCCGCATGGGGTTCCACGGCAATCATGCCCCGGCGCGCTAGTCGCTGATCCCGTCGCGGCCGCGCACCGCCATCATCGTTCCCTGCAGCACGGCCACCAGGGTCTCGCCGTCATCCTGCACCGCGCGCAGTTCGCCCTGACAGACGGTCAGCGTCCGGCCGGACCGGACCACGCGCCCCACGGCCACGAAGCGGTTGCCCATGGCCGGGGCCAGCAGGTTCACCTTGAACTCGACGCTCATCACGCCGGCGCCGGGCTCCATGAGAGACAGCGCGGCATAGCCGCAGGCGCTGTCCACCACGGAAATCGCCACGCCGGCGTGCAGGAAGCCGTGCTGCTGCGTGAGGGCCTTGCTGAACGGCAGCGCAATCAGCGCTTCGCCGGGTCTCACGTTCTCGAGTGTGGCGCCCAGCGTGACCATGAACTGCTGGCGGGCGAAGCTGTCCCGCACGCGCCGTTCGAAGTCGGGGTCCCGAATCGTGTGCTTCATCCTGACGCCTCCATGGTGACCGCTACACGTTTTCCGTCGTCACGGTTTCCAGCGCCGGTCGCTTGGCCGTCCTTCCATCGCCCGACGAAATGCCGCGCGCGTGCCGCCAGAGCCAGGGAAGAAGATGTTCATGCGCCCAGCAAAACTCGCCAGTGACGCGAGTCATGATGGATGATGCGCGTTCCGGTGGCAGGGGCTGGGTCCACCAGCCGTCGTGGCCGGACAGTCCCAGCGCCTGGGCCAGCGCCGCCGCGATGCGCCGGTGCCCTTCGCTGTTTGCATGCAGGCGGTCGTCGCTCCACAGGCGCATGTCGGACGTCACGGAATGTTGCGCCAGGTCGACACAGCGCGCGCCCGTGCGTGCGCAGGTCTCCCGCACCCGGTCGTTCAGGATCAGCAGCCGCTCGCGCATCATTCGCGCCATCGGCACGACGGCACTGAGATCGGGCATCGTGATGGTCAGCACGGTCGCCCCCGCCCCCACGCAGGCCGTCTGCATGAGTTCGATGTCCCTGGCGACGGCCTTCACGTCGCAGTCGCGCCGTACCACGTCGTTGACGCCGGCGAAGACGGTCACAAGGTCGGGGTGCATGGCGAGGGCAAGGGCGATCTGCTGCTTGCGGATGTCGCGCGTCTTGCGACCGCGCACGGCAAGGTTGGCGTACAGCAGCGGAGCGGCCTGGGCCTCGGCCACGTGCAGGGCCAGTCGGTTGGCCCAGCCACGGTAACCGCCGCGTCCATCGGGATCATCCAGCCCTTCGGTGGAGCTGTCGCCGATGGCGACGTAGCGGGCATACGTGCGAGGAAGCAGCAGGCTCATGCTCGCCAACGAAGGTACGGTTTCATCGGGGGGCGGATCTCCGGGACGTCGCGGGGGAGTTGCCTGCATGTCGCCGGGGATATTGCCATCGGGGTCGTTTCGTGTAAAGCGCTCCGCCGCCGCGCGGTATCGCCCTCCGCGGCATGGCACTCCGTATTGGAACCACCGCGCGTGACCCGGAGTTGGTCACGCATCCGACTCACGCCATTGCCTTCCCTGCACCCGGCCGGGCATCGAGCGCGAGCTGAACGTTCGTGACCGCGACGGTCAGCGGCGCGTCGTAAGCCATCGCCCGGACCTTTCTCCGGCATGATCGCCGCAACGGCTGCGCGCCACCAGCGCGGCCAACTCGGCGCGCGGATGTGGCCCGGTGCGAACTCAGCATCCCCGCCGGTTTTCGTGGCAAGCCATGTCCACCACCACGGCGCTGGCCAGCATCAGCGCGTCGTCCTCGCCGTCGTTGACGTCCACGCCATAGGTGTCGGTCCACGAGAACCACTGTTTTGACACGGTGGCCACCGTCGTCTCGCCACGGCGGAATGCGTACTCGTGGTCGAGGAAGTCGCCCTCGGCCACCAGGTCGTCGGGGCCCGGCACGTCCACCATGAACGTGCAATGGAAGAGCGTGAACAGTTCCTTCTTCACGACGGCCACCGGCATGCCGCCGCGGTAGATCTCGTAGGTGGGCCCCCACGACAGGAGTTTCTGCCTGATGAAGAGCAGCTCGTTGCCGCCCACGTCCTGGAACGAGAGCTTGGCGCCAATGCTGAACGCCTTGCCGTCCACGAAGTACGCGTCGCGTCCGCCGGCGTCCTGGATGGTGAAGTCGTCGCCCCAGGAGAGGAACTTCTGTTTCATCACGTAGCGCATGCTGTTCCCGTCGGTCGCTCGTCAGGGCAGCCCGAGCTTCTTCCGCGCCAGCGGGCGCACGTGCGCAGCCGGCGGATTGTGCCCGCCCGACAGGTCGTACGCCTTCTGCCAGAGTGGCTTGGCCGCATCGGCACGCCCCATCCGCTCGTGGGTCATGGCGAGCAGGGCGTGGAAGAACGGGTCTCGCTCGTTGCCGCGCATCGCAATCGCCTTGGTCAGCTCGGACTCGGCGGTGGCGAGGTCACCCGTGTAGAACGCGACGTACCCCACCAGGTATGGAAAGAAGCGTGCCTGCTGCGCGGCCATCGCCGAATCGGAATCGAGCGCCTTCCGCGCGGCCGCCACGTGCGCCTGGGCTTCGGCCTTGTTGCCGCGACGCGCCGCGATGCGCGCCAGCGCGTGTTCCAGGCGGAAGTCCCACAAGCTCCTGGGATGCGTCCTCGGCTCCGGCTCGCGGAGGCCGAGCTCGCTCCCGCGTCGATAGTACTTCTCGGCCGTTGCCAGGTCGCCGGCGTCGATGCACACGCGTGCCGCCTCGTTGGCCATTTCCCCCTGCTGGTAGAACGCGTTCTGCGGCTCGGCTTCCTCGCGCGTCACCCAGTACGCGATCACCATCTCCTCGAGCTTCACGGCATTCGAACAGTCACCGTCGAACCCGTACGACATGGCCATCGCCCGCTGTGCCGCTGCCTTGGCCGCCGGGGTTGGCGCGCCGTCGATGAGGCGCTGGAAGATCTCGCGGGCTTTGGCCGTCTGGCCCTCGGAGTCGAGGCGCGATGCCGTACGGTTGCTGTCGGCGCGGGGGCTGGGCGCCGCACCCTGCGCGGTCAGCATCACCGGCGACACAGCAAGCGAAAGCACGATCATCGGACGAAGCAGGGTGTGAGCGGACATTGTCACTCCGGACGGTGTCGGGAAGGCTGTGAAAACCGGACACCGCCTGACCAGCGGTGCCCCGGACAACTACTATATACTCGCCCTCTTCACCGCGAGCATCCAGTGACCCCATTGCGCCGCAGCGCCGCCCTGCTCGGGACGTGCGCCATCGCCGCCTGCACCGCCCCCGCCGCCGACCAGGCCGGCGCCGGCGCTCCGCCAGCCAGCTACTTCGACACCACCGGGCACGCCGATGTCTACAGCGGCGGCGCGCGCCTGATTGCCGTCACGACCCCCAAGGGGAGGTTCAACGTCTGGACCAAGCGCGTCGGCAACAACCCGCGCATCAAGCTCCTGCTGCTGCACGGCGGCCCCGGCGCCACGCACGAGTACTTCGAGTCGGCCGACAGTTACCTCCCTGCCGCCGGCATCGAGTACTACTACTACGACCAGCTGGGCTCGTTCTACAGCGACCAGCCCACGGACTCTTCGCTCTGGAACACCGCCCGATTCGTCGAGGAGGTGGAGCAGGTGCGCCAGGCGCTGGGCATGGACAGCACCAACTTCATCCTGCTCGGCCACTCGTGGGGCGGCATTCTCGCCACCGAGTACGCGCTCAAGTACCAGAAGCACCTCAAGGGACTCGTCATCTCCAACATGATGTCGAGCATTCCCGCGTACGTCGAGTACGCCGAGAAGGTGCTGATGCCGACAATGGACCCGAAAGTGCTCGCCGAGGTCAAGGCGATCGAGGCGAAGAAGGACTACGCCAATCCGCGCTACATGGAGCTGCTCGTCCCCAGCCACTACGAGAAGCACATCCTGCGGCGTCCCGCCGCCGAGTGGCCCGACCCGGTGAACCGTGCGTTCAAGCACATCAACAACGACATCTACATCCCCATGCAGGGACCCAGCGAGCTCGGCGCCAGCGGCAAGCTCGCCAGGTGGGACCACAGCGCCGACCTGAAGAACATTGTGGTGCCGACCCTCGTGATCGGTGGCACGTACGACACCATGGACCCCAGGCATATGGAGTGGATGTCGAAGGAGCTTCCGAAGGGGCGATACCTGCTCTGCCCCAATTCCGGGCACATGGCGATGTACGATGACGGACCGGTGTACTACGGCGGGCTCATCAAGTTCGTGAAGGATGTCGACACCGGCCTTTTCGCGAAGTAAGGAGGCGTATCCATGAACAAGCGTGACTTTCTGCGCACCGTCGGTGGCGCATCCCTGGGCCTGGCATTCGGTCCCGAGTTGGTGGCGCAGTACGCGAACACGCCGGCCGCGACGCTCGCCGAGGATGAGGTCTTCTGGGCCGCCATGCGAAGCCGGTTCAGGGTGACGAGCGAGTACATCAACCTCGAGAATGGCTACTACTGCTTCCAGCCCGAGGAGGTGCTCGAATCGTTCATCGCGCACGTGCGCCGGGTGAACCTGATGGGGTCGCGCTACATGCGCACCGTCAAGGACGACGACAAGCTGCGCGTGCGCACGCGGCTGGCCGCCCTCGCCGGTTGCTCACCCGCCGAGCTGATCCTCACGCGCAACACCACCGAGTCGCTCGACACCGTGATCGCCGGCTTCGACTGGAAGCCCGGGGACGAGGCGGTCATGGCCAACCAGGACTACGGCGCCATGATCGACCAGTTCAGGCTGCAGGCGCGGCGCTTCGGGATGGTGAACCGGTTCGTCGACATTCCGATGGACCCCAGGTCCGATGAGGAGGTCGTGCAGGTGTACGCCGGCGCGCTGACGCCGCAGACGCGCCTGCTGATGATCCCGCACATGGTGAACATCACCGGGCACGTGCTTCCGGTGCGGGCCATCTGCGACATGGCGCACGAGCGCGGCGTGCCGGTGATGGTTGACGGTGCCCACGCCTTCGCGCACCTCGATTTCCGGGTGCCCGACCTGCACTGCGACTACTACGGCGCCTCGCTCCACAAGTGGCTCTCCACCCCGCTCGGCGCCGGCATCCTGTACGTGCGGCACGACCGGATCGAGAAACTGTGGCCCCTCTACGGCGACCGTGGCATCCCCGACGGCGACATCCGCAAGCTCAACCACACCGGCACGCATCCCGTGCATACCGACCTCGGCATCGAGGGCGCTCTTGCCTTCCACGAGGCCATTGGCGGCCCGCGCAAGGAAGCGCGACTGCGCTACCTGCAACGGTACTGGAGCGACAAGGTGCGCGGCACTCCGAAGATCGTGATGAATACGCCGGCCGATCCGGCGCGCTCGTGCGCCATTGCCAACGTCGGCGTGCAGGGGATGAAACCCGGCGACCTCGCGAAAACCCTCTTCGACCGGTACAACGTGTGGACGGTGGCCATCGACGGAGTCGGCGTGCACGGCGTGCGGGTCACTCCGCAGGTGTATACCTCCACCGGCGAACTTGACACATTTGTGAAGGCGCTGAAGGAACTGGCGGCGTAGCGGACGCGCCGCGCAAACGCCTCACCATGCGTTCCTCCGCCTGGTGGGGCGCTGTTCATCCGGACCAGTTACTTCTCGATGATCACGCCCTGTCCGGCGACGCAGAGCCAACGCCCATCGCCCTGACGCACCCAGACATCGGTCCACCGGATCCGGCGGGTGACGATTCCCTTCCCGGTCTTCGATGCCACGGTCCATAACCCGGTGATGACCGCCGCGTTGCCGTAGACTTTCACCTTGTAGTCCGTGTTCTTGCCGCTCACGTACTGCCCGGTGTCGCCGTTCACGTCGGCCACCGTTTTCGCCTTGTCGGCAGAACTGCCGTCTGGCCTGACGAACGTGAAGTCGTCCGCGAGCATCCTCCCAATGGTCGCACCGTCGCGCCTGAGCGACGCGGCGCCCCACTGGTCCTCGAACCTCATGAGTTGTTTTGCGACGGCATCCTGCGCCCACAACGATGTGACTGGACGCACCACGGACATTGCCACGAGAATCAGAAGCAGACGGGCGAACTTCAGCATGGGCCCTCCCGGAAGAGACGAATGGTTCACGACGGTGTCCTCACTACGGAATCGTCACCGCCGGCTGTCCCGCCGCCTTGCGCCTGGCATTCAGCTCGGCGAGTCCCTCTGTCTTGAGCGCGGTCCACTGCTTCATCACCTCGGCCAGCTGCCTGCCCGCACGGTCGCACGCCGCCGCCTGACTGGCGGTCGGCGCCACCTCCGCCCCCTGCATGGCCATGGCCGCGCCCATCAGGGTGCCACTGATGCTGGCCAGCGTGGCGGGACCGGCGGGTGCGCCAAAGCGGCCACCGAAGCCGCCACGCCCCGTGCGTCCACGCGCTGGTGTCGGGGCGAGCGAATCGAGTCTCGCCTTGAACGCATTTGCATCAGCGCCCGACTCGCTGGCGAGTCTCGTCGCCAGCGCGCGGGCTTCGGCAAACGCGGCGCGCGACAGCATGGCACCGTCCCACATCTGGCGCGACAGCGTGTTCAGCTGTGCGAGCGCCGGTGCCGGCGTCTTCACGCGCGGATCGAGCTTCACCGAGATGGGCTGCGTCATGGTCTTGCCGTCAACGGTCAGGCGCACGGTGTACGTGCCCGGCGGCGCCCACGGCGCGGACTCCCCGAGCGTTGCTCGTCCCGCCACGGCACCGGTGGCGTTGACGTCGCCGGCGGCGTTCACATCGTCCGTCGGGAACGGCTGCAGGCGCATGTCCCACGCCACGCGGTGCATGCCGGCGCCCGTGCCGAAGACCATCGACGCAGCCGGCCAGTAGAGCGGCAGGCCGCAGAACGTCGCAGTGGTGTTCTTCTGGCAGATCTTGTCGTACGCCACGCGATCGAGGGCCGGGTGTGGGTTGAGCACCGGATCCTGGCTCGAGTACGTGCGCACCGCCATGCCCTTGACGTCGAGAATCTCGAGCACCACTTCACCCGCAGCGCGTGGCAGGAAATAATCGATGACAGCGCCCGGCATCGGGTTCTGTCCGGCCGGCATTTCTGGTGGCAGCGGGGTCGGTTCGTTGGTGCCGAACCGGATGCGCAGCACCGTCGCC
>JBBTJT010000017.1:0-8583 GCA_038059315.1 Gemmatimonadota bacterium | reverse complement strand
TCCACTCACCCCCCTCACCAGAACCCGCCACTCCGCACTCTATCCCCGGCTAAATGTCCCCATCACCACCGCCGTCGCCAGTATATGCCCCTTCATAGCCAAATCCAGGTCGCGGCGACGCGCCGTCGTCCCCAAGTCGGGCAGGACGACGTCGAGCGCGAACAGCGCGTGAAAGTAGCGGTGGCGCCCGATGGGCGGGCACGGCCCCTCGTAGCCGAGCGTGTTGCTGTCATTCAGCCCTTCGCGCGCCCCCTCCGGCACGGGCGACTGCGCATCACCCTCGGGCAGCGCCTGCACCGATGGCGGAATGTTGTACAGCACCCAGTGCACCCAGACGCGCTTGGGCGCCGCGGGATCGGGCGCGTCGGGATCGTCGACGATCAGCGCCAGGCTGCGCGTGCCGGCCGGGATGCCCGACCACGAGAGCGGTGGCGAACTGTTGGCCCCATCGCAGGTGTGCCGCACGGGAATCGCCTCACCGTGCTCGAACGAAGCGGAACGAAGTTCCATGGTCACTGCCTCCTACACGCTCGCCAGTTCCCCCTCGGCCACCGACTGGTTGCGGAACGGCGAGAATCGCAGCAGCACCCCCGCCCCACCGGCTTCTTCGAGCCGCTGCGCCGCGTCGCCCGTCACCACGTCGATGGCGGCGTGCTGGGCGAGCGCCGAACGCACGAAGACCTCGGCCACGTCGAGCTGCGTCATCACGAAGATGTCGCTGAGCACGAGTTCCTTCACGGCCATGTCGTCGAGCGCGCGCCCCGTGGCCGCGGCCCCCGTCGCCCCCAGGTCGTCGGCCGCAAAGCGGCGGATCACTTCATCCACGACGGCATCGTCGGCGGCGTGCCGCAGCATCACCAGCCCCTCGCGCACCGCGCGGGCGATCTCCACCACCCGCGCCCGCGCCCCCAGCGCCGGCGACTCGACGACCGGCGTCACCCCGGCCTCCTCGACGGCCGTCACCGCCTGGTTCACCAGCTGCGGCGTGCCGCCGACGAAGACGGGCGCGACCGGGTCGAGCTGCCGCACATGCTCGGCCAGGGTGCTCAGCATGTGCGCCCTGGCCACCCGGCGCTCGCGCTCGGCGGCGTCGCGTCGCACCCCACCGCGCGTGCCCGGGTGGAGCTTGCCGCCGTGCGCGGCGCCCATCGCTTCGCTGTGGTCGGTGTGGACCATCGTGCGCACCGTGTCGATGCGATGCACGCCGTCGTCGTCGCAGCGGAAGATCCGCGCCGTGCGGGAGTCCGCCACCACCACCCAGGCGCCATGTTCGCCGTTTGGAACGCAGAGGAACGGGGCGAGCGCCACGCCGCGCCCCCAATGCCCGTAGGTCGGGGTGGGACCGCGCAGCGGCGCGTCCAGCAGCACCTGGCCGTTGGCGACCACGCCCAGCCATCCGGGCGCGTCGAGCGAACCGCGGCGGTGGGCCAGGTGCGCTTCCAATGCCTCGACGTTGAGGGAGAACGCCTCGCGCTCGTCGTGCGACGCGTCAGCCAGCGCGTTCCGCAGGCGCGTCTCTTCCTGCTTGAGCGCGCGCCGCCATGCGGTGCGCCACGCCGGGTTGTCGCTCCGGCCATCGAGGTACAGCGTCAGCGCCGGCGTATCCTTCAGCTCGCGATCGAGCGTCACCAGTTCAGAAAAAGTCAGCATGTCGCGCACCTCCCCGCACTGGCGGAACGCCCTGAGGGCCTCGCGCTGCGCGCGCGAGCGTACCGCACCGGGTGAATAGTGCCGCGCGGCACGCGGTGGCGCAGTAAGGGTCACGCTGGAGTGGCGTAGGGCTTCCTTCGTCGCACGAAACCCTGACACGCGGCGGTCCACCCTGAAAACCGGGAAGCCCGGCGCGCCGCGAGTCAGCGCACGATCGCCCCGAGCGCCTTGCCGAGGAACTCGTCGATCGCCCCGTTCTCGATCCAGCGCACCACGATCACGAGGTCCTGCTCGGGCGCCACGAACACCAGGTTCGTCCCGTTGCCCACGTGCCCGAATGCGCTGGCCGGGGCGCTCGGCATCCACTTGCGGCCCGTGTTGAGGAACCAGTTCATGAAGCCGTAGGTCGGCTGCGGACCGGAGGGCGTGAGGGAGAGCTTCACCCACTCGTCGGAGAGGATGCGCCTGTCCCCCCACATCCCCCGCCGCTGCGTAAGCAGGCCGAAGCGCGCCATGTCCCAGGCGTTGATGAACATGCCGCCGCCCCAGTGTCCGCCGCCGCTCACCACCTGCGCCGGGCGGCCGTCGAGCGTGATCCACGCGTTGTCGTAGCCGTACCAGCGCCACGTGCGCGATGCGCCGATGGGGTCCATCACCAGTTCAGCCAGCACTTCGGGGAGCGGCCGGCGCCAGAGATTGGTGGCGGCGAGCGCCAGCACGTTCACGCGCACGTCGTTGTACTCGTACGCGGTGCCCGGCGCCACCCGCGAGCGCGTGGTCCACTCCGCGGGGTTCTGCGACGGACGGTCCGCCCACTCGGGCTTGCCCCACAGCGTCCCTTCCCAGTCGCTGGTCTGCCGCAGCAGGTCGTCCCAGGTGATGGTGCGATTGTGCGGCGTGCCCCACGGGTCGAGGAACATCGGCGCGCGATGGCGCGAGCCCGGTTCGGCCGGCGCTTCGAGCCGCAGGGCGTACGTCGGCGCCTGCGACTTCCAGACGGTGTCGCGGACCGAAGGAATGAGGCCCCGGTCGAAAGCGAGTCCCACCGTCGCCGAGAGAAAGCTCTTGGTCACGCTGTGCGTCATGTCCACGCGGTCGGGCTCGCCCCAGCTGGCAATCACATAGCCGCCGCGGAGCACCACGCCGGAGGGCTCGCCGCGCGGCTTGAAGGGACCGATGCCCTCCCCGAATGGCTCGCGACCGAACGACCGGTAGTGGCTCTCCTCCATGTCGCGGGGCGCGCGGGCCTCCCGCTGCACGGCGAAGGCGATGGCCTCGGCGAGCCGGGCGCTGTCGACGCCCATCGCGGCGGCGGTGCGCCGCTCCCACGTGACGCCGGGGACGTACGGTGTCGCGGTGCGCGCACGCGGCACGGCCTGCGCCTCGAGCCGGGATGCGGTCGCCAGTCCGGCAATCGCGCCGGAGATGGCGCCCCATCGATGGAGGCGGCGGAAGAGTCGGTTGATTGGCATGTGACGATAACGCGGCGAACCCACCGGGCGTTGCCAGCGCGCCCGATGCGTCCGATGCGTCCGGTGCGTCCGGTGCGAAGCCGTGCCTTACATCGGCGGCCGGTTCAGCTGCAACCGCTCCAGCAGCGCGCCGAGTTGCCGGATCTCCTCACCGTAGCGCGCCCAGTCGCCCTGGCGCTGGGCGTCCATGGCTGCCTGGTACCGCCGCTGGGCCTCGACGATCGCCTGCCGGGTGGCGGCGTCGAGCCCGCGCGCCGACGGCGCGCCGCCCGGAGCAGCCGCGCTGTCCGCGGCAGCCACCGCCGTGGACCGGCGGGAATCGACGGCGCCGCCGAACATGTCGGAGAGGGCCGCATCGAGCGTCTCGCGCATGACCACCTGGTTCTGGTACGCCACGACCACCCGCTTGAGCTCGGGGATCGTGCCGCCTTCCGCCTGCAGGTACAGCGGCTGCACGTAGAGCAATGCCTCCTCGATCGGGATGACCAGCAGGTCGCCGCGTATCACCTGCGATCCGCGCTGGTCCCACAGCGACACCTGCCGCGAGATCTCGGTGTTCTGGTTGATGCGGTTCTCGATCTGCCGCGGACCGAAGACGAGCGTCTGCCGCGGGAAGCGATAGACGCGAAGCTTGCCGTACGCGGCGCCATCGTTCCGCGCCACCATCCACGCCGCCAGGTTGTCCTTTCCGCGCGGCGTGAACGGCGCCATGTAGATGAACTCCGCTTCCTTTTCGTCGGGAAGCCGCATGACGATGTGCCGCATGAACGGCACCGACTCGTCCTTGCGCGTCACCACCGGCACCTGCCACTCGTCCTCGCGGTTGTAGAACGTGGCCGGCGTGTTCATGTGGTACGTGACGTAGCGCGCCGTCTGCGCGCGGAAGAGGTCGTCCGGATACCGGACGTGCGCGCGCAGGTCGGCCGGCATCTTGTCGATGGGCTGGAACACGCCGGGGTAGATCCGCGCCCAGGTCTGGATGATCGGGTCGTTCGGCTCGGACACGTACGGGGTGACCGTGCCGTGATAGGCGTCGATGATGATCTTGACGCTGTTGCGGATGTACGACGTGCCGTCGGCGCTGCGGAACGAGTACGGATACCGGCTGGTCACCGTGTACGCGTCCTGCATCCACTGCAGCGTCCCGTCCTCGGCGACCACCATGTATGGATCGCGGTCGAGGCGGAGGAAGGGGAACGCCTTCTTCACGCGCGCCACGATGTTCCGGTTGTAGAGGATGCGGGTGTCGGCGTTCATGTCGCCCGAGAGGAAGATCTTCATCGATCCCAGCTGCGCCGCGAAGATGAGGCGCCGCAGCGCGCTCCCGGCCGGCACGCCCCCCGTCCCGTCGTACGTCCGGTAGATGTTCTCGTCGCCGGCGGGATAGTCGAACTCCTTCTGCTTCGTCTTCACGAACACGAACTGGTCGGTGAGCTCGCCGTAGTAGATCTGCGGCCGCGTCACCCGAATGGTCCCGGTGGTCGACGGCGGCAGGTCCTTGACGAAGAGCACGGGCAGCCCTTCGGGCGTCACCTGGTTCACCGGGCTGAGCGTGAGGCCCATGCCGTGCGTGAAGGTGAGGTGCTCGTTGATGAAGGTCCGCGTCGGCAGCGACGCCGAGTTCAGCTCGCGCGGCGCGAGCAGCACCTGCCGGTAGCGCCCGTCGATCCAGTACCGGTCGTCGTCGACCGACACGAAATCGTAGTAGGTGCGAATCTCCTGGATCTGGCCGAACGTGCGCAGCAGCGGGTCACGGTCCCACAGCCGCACGTTGTCGATGGTCGGCGCGTTGGCGCGTATGCTGGCCAGCGTCAGGCTGGCTTCGCCGCCAAGATCGCGCACCTCGACGCTGTCGATGCCCCACGCCCGGCGGGTGGCCGCCAGGTGGTGCGCCAGGTACGGCTCCTCGCGCGTCAGCTCGGTGGGCGCCACCACGAACTTCTGCATCACCGACGGCACCAGCGATCGTCCCACCAGCGACACGGCAAAGTAGCCGGCGAGGGCAATCACCGCGTTGAACCCGAGCTGGTGACGCACGCCGCCGGCGATCACCACCCCGGCGGCGATGACCGCGACGACGGCCGTGAGGCGAAGTGCCGGCAGTGTCGCGTGCAGGTCGGTGTAGCTGGCGCCGACCAGCGGCCCGGTGGTGGAAAACAGCAGGCTGGAGGTGTCGACGAACCAGAGCTGCACGGCCCAGAGCACGAACATCACGGCCAGCACGATGGACAGGTGCACGCCGGCCGCCGGTTCGATGCGCAGCCGCCTGGGCTGCAGCTCGATCTCGCCGCGGAAGTAATAGACGACGACCAGCAGCAGCAGCGTCAGCACGGTGAGGCTCGTCAGCACGCCGAGCATCGCCGAGAGTGCGGGGAGGGTGAAGACGTACCAGGCGATGTCGCGCCCGAACACCGCGTCGGTGGTGCCGAACGGCGACTGGTACCACGCTTGCAGCACCGTATCCCACAGCACGTTGGCGCCGGCGCCGATGAACAACCCCACGACGATCGCCACCGGCCGGGCCAGCCGGCGCAGCATCGCCGCGAGGTCGACGGACGACACGTCCACCCCGGTGCGCAGCATCACGCGCACCGTGTCGGACACCTCCCCGCGATTGGCCACCGCGAGGTTGAGATGGACGAGGCCTCCGCTGACGATCGCGACGCCGGTAAACAGCAGCAGCCGGGTGACGAGCGTGCGGGTGAACAGGACCTCGAACCCGAGTTCGCGGAACCACCAGAAGTCCACCAGCAGCCCGGTGGTCCTCGGGATGATCACCAGCGCGAGCAGGGCGAGGAGCAGGACCAGCAATGCGGGGGCGATTCGGCGTCGTGCCACTGGTACCTCGAGGGTAACCGGAGTGGGATTGCCCGAGGGCAGCTACCGGTGGGTAGCGGGAGAAATATAGCAGCGAGGCGGCCACTCCACCCGCGGCGCGTTCGCGCGTTCACCCGGGCAAGCGTATTTTCGGGGCGATGTTGACGCTGATCGGCGGGACGCTCGGCGGCCTCGTCGCGCTGCCGATCAACGGCATCGTGACCAGCACGACGAACTGGTCCTCGTTCTCGATGATCGCCTTCAGGTTCCTCGTCACGCCGCGCATCCTGCTCGAGGGGATGGTTTTCTCGATCGTGATGGGCGTGCTCGGTGGGTACTTCCCGGCGCGGCGCGCCGCGCGGATGCCGGTGGTGCAAGCCATCAGATAGGCTCGCACAAGTAGACTTATATTAGCTTGTACGGTTCATTAATGGCTTTAACCAGCCATTTTTGGCCTATTAGAATATCACTGTCTTGCGTACGAGATTAGTTGATGTTATAATCAGTCGTATAAGTCCTGTTGTGATAGAATACTGGCATTAGTATGTCGTATAAGTCATTTTATGTTGACAATAACTTGAATGCATGGAGCTCAAGTGCATCCGACCAGGTCGACCGCCACTACCGACGAGATCCTGGGCGAGATCGGCCAGCGACTCCGGCGGTTCCGCCTCCAACAGAACCGCACGCTTGGCGACGTGGCGCGCGAAGCGGGCATCAGTTATCGCACCGCACAGCGGGCGGAGGCCGGGAAGAACCCGACGCTCGAGACCCTCATCCGGCTGCTGCGCGCGCTCGGCCGGCTCGACGCGCTCGATACCTTCTTGCCGCCCGCGCTCGTCTCGCCCATCCAGTTGGCGCAGTTGAGCGGTCAGGAACGGCAACGCGCAGGGACGCCGCGCCGGGGCGGCCGTCCGCGCTTGAAGGAAACGGATGGCTGACGCACCGCGTCGCCCGCGCACGGTGGCGCGCAACGGCAGCGACTATACCGTTGCCCGCATCACGCTATGGGGACGGGAGGTCGGCGCCGTGGCCGAGGACCGCCGGGGCGTCATCGTCTTCGAGTACGACAACGAGTTCCGGCGATCGGGCCTCGAGCTCTCGCCCATCCACCTGCCGCTGTCGCGACGCGGGCCGATCTCGTTCCCGGCCCTGCAGCGGGTCCAGTCCTTTGCCGGCCTTCCCGGACTGCTGGCCGACAGCCTGCCCGACGCGTTCGGCAACGCCGTGATCCGGCGCTACTTCGAGCAGCGCGGCACGCCCGCCGCCGCGATGAGCCCCGTGCAGAAACTCCTGTACATCGGAAGTCGCGCCATGGGCGCGCTCGAGTTCAGCCCGCCGCTCGAGGGGCGGAGGACCCGCGACACCGACGAGGCGCTGGCGATCGCCACGCTGGTGGAGGAGGCCCGGCGCGTGATCGAGGGCGACCCGACCGTCGCCGTACCCGAGATGATGCATGTTGGAGCTTCCGCGGGCGGGGCCCGGGCCAAGGCCCTGATCCTCTGGAATCGCGGGAAGGCGCGGGTGAAGTCGGCATTCGCGCCGCGCGCCGAGGGTGATGAGCACTGGATCATCAAATTCGACGGCGTGTCGGCCGAAGCCGCCGGGCTCGAACTCGCCCAGGCGTTCCAGCCGGGCCCCTTCGGTCGCATCGAGTATGCCTACTGGCGGATGGCGCGCGCCGCCGGCGTGGACATGGCCGACGCGCACCTGCTGTGCGAACGCGACTACGCCCACTTCATGGCGAGACGTTTCGACCGCGACGGCGACACCCGGGTGCACATGCACAGCCTGGGCGGCCTGCACCATGCCGACTACAACGTGCGGCAGGTGCTGTCGTACGAGGACTATTTCCGCACGATACGGCTACTGGGGATGGGCCAGCCCGCCGTCGACCAGGCGTACCGCCGCATGGCCTTCAACTTCGCCACGCGGAACCAGGACGACCACGTGAAGAACGTCGCGTTCCTCATGGGCGTGGATGGCCGGTGGCGACTCGCCCCGGCCTTCGACATGACGTGGGCATACGGCGGCAGCTGGGCGATGACCCATCAGATGACCGCACGCGGGAGGGACGACGCGTTCACGCGCGACGATCTTCTGACGATTGGCAACGCCTTCGACGTGGCGGAGAGCGGAGCGACGATCCTCGGCGAGGTCGAGGCGGCGCTCGGGCTGTGGGACGAGGAGGCAAAGGCCGTGGGCGTGGATGCGGCTCGCATCAACCACGTGAGGACGCTATTTCGGCACTTCGGATGACCTCGGAAGACCCGGCGCCGATCTGCCCATCGACGATGCCTTTTCATCGCACCGTCTTCCTGCTCCAGGCTCACCCACCCGTTTGCCCGAAGACCCGCGTCAGGGAAAGAGCGATCAAGAAGTAGCGTGCCAGCTTGCCGATCGCCATGAACAGCGCCGCACGCCAGGGATCAAGCCTCAACCAGCCGGCCGTCAGGCACAACGCATCACCGACGATAGGCGTCCAGGCCAGCAGCAATGCCGGCGTGCCGTGGCGGCGCAGTTGTTCCACATGCCTGAGCTGCCGCGTTAGCGGCAGCTGGCAGCCCATGCCGAATGTCACCATGCCACACAGGGTGTTGCCCAGCGTTCCGAGCAGGATTGCCGGCCAGAACAGTTCCGGGTG
>JBBTJT010000016.1:17767-18677 GCA_038059315.1 Gemmatimonadota bacterium | reverse complement strand
AGATGTTGTTGCAGCCTCCGCGTCCTCCGTCTGCTCCGGTCTCCGTGAGAGATGACTCGATGCCCGGTTGTGCACACGGACCGTCGTGACGGGGAACCAGCCGCACTCGTCAGGGGTGGAATCCTCGTGCAACCTGCTCATGGACCAATCGTGAACAAATTCCTCGCCGTCATCCTGCTTGCGCCGTCCGTGGCACTGGCGCAGTCGTATACGTATCCGTCCTTCCAGCAGCCGACGCTGGTGGAACGGGAATACAATTTTGCCGCCGCCGACGCCGGACGGGCCGGCACCACGCTGCTGTTCCAGTGGCGCGAGGGTGTGTCGCCGCGCTGGCAACTGGGGCTCGATGCCGGGCTGGCTGATCCCGACGGCAGCGCCTCCACGCGCCTGGTGCTCGGCGCTCACGCGGCGCGCGAGATTGCGCGCGCCACGACCGACTTCCCCTTCGACGTCGTGCTCACGGGCGGCCTCGGGTACTCCGGCGTGGATGGGCACAACGTATTTCGCGTTCCCTTCGGGGCCTCCGTCGGTCACCGCTTCGAACTTGACGGGGGAATGCGCCTCACGCCGTTCGTGCATCCGCGACTGTCACTCGACCGGTGCAATGACTGCAAGGCCGGCGCGGCCGACTCGAAACTCAACGTCGACCTCGACCTTGGACTCGGCCTGCAAATGACCGAGCAGGTGGCGATGCGCGTGGCGGCGATCGTTGGAGGAAGCGACTACCTCGGCTCGGGCAACGGCGTTGGCCTGAGCATCGCCTGGACGCCCAAGGGGCTTCGCAAGTAGCGGTTCGCGTCGGAGCGTGGTCGCGTCGCCACGCGGGCGGAAACCCGGCGGCCGACAGCCGGCGGAATCAGAGCAGCCCGGCCACCAGCGCCAGCCAACGTTCGGCCGCTCCCAGGCCGCC
>JBBTJT010000016.1:0-17757 GCA_038059315.1 Gemmatimonadota bacterium | reverse complement strand
GGGGGGCGCGTCGTCATCGTTCAGCCAGGCGAGCAATGCTCCGGCGAGCACGCCCGCGTTCTCGGTCGACCGGCCAGCTTCGGAGGCGATGAGCAGTCCCGCGTCGCGGCTGCTGGCGAAGCGCGGGCCGAACAGCACCGGCGCGCCGAACGCCGCTGGCTCGAGCACCGAGTGCAGTCCGGCCGCGTGAAAACCGCCGCCCACGTACGCGACGTCGGCCAGGGCGTAGAGGTCGCCGAGCACGCCCACGCGATCGACGACGACGACGTCGGCGTCGCTTGCCGCCGCGGTGCCGAGGCGGGCGCCACGCCATCCTTCGCGGGCAATCCACTCCTCGATGGGCCCGAGGTGCGATTCATCCGGTTCGTGCGGCGCGATGATCAGGCGCGCGTTCGGTGACTGCTCCCGCACCGCGCGCCACGCGTCCTCCAGCACGCGCTCGTCGCTGGGCCAGGTGGAACCGGCCACCAGCGTAGGCCGCGTTCCTGCCAAGGCGGCGATGAGTCCCGATCGGCGGTCAATGGCATGCGCGCGCGCCCACACCTGGTCGTAGCGGGTGTCGCCCGTCACCTGGATGCGATCGGCCCGAACCCCGAGTTCCTGCAGGCGCATGGCATCGGCCGCGTCGATGGCGCCCACCACGCGCAGCGCCCGGTACGCATCGCGGAGCAGCGCCCGCCCCAGCGGCCCCTGACGCCCGGAGTGCTCGGCGAGTGTCGCGGCAATCAGCGCCACGCCCACCCCCTGACGGACGGCCTCGTCCACGAGCACCGGCCAGACATCCAGCTTGCTGAACACCAGCGCCGAGGGACGGATGGCGCGGAGCACGGCGCGCGTCGCCCGGCGGGTGTCGAACGGCAGGAAGTCGGAGAAATCGGCGCCCGCCCCCGACGCGAACGCTCGGGCGCTGCTCGAGTAGTGCGTATACACGAGCTGGACGTCGGGACGGCGCTGGCGCAGGAGTTCCAGCACCGGCCGCGCCTGCAGCCCTTCGCCGACGGACGGCGCGTGCAGCCACACCAGCGGGCGTGACGGGTCACGATGCGCCGCACCCCAGGCGACGAAGCGATCGACGACGCCGTGACGGCCGGCCAGCGACTCCATGATCTTGCCGCCGCCCTGGCTGGCGCGCGCCGCCGCCCACTCGGCGATCGTGCCGGCTGCGGCGTACGGGACGCGCAGGGCGGGATGCACCGCCGATGTCCGCTTACTTGCCGGCGGGCAGCGCCGCGAGCGCCGCGTCGATAGCCCCGCGGAATGCCGAGAGCGGCTGCGCGCCGAGCAGCGCCCGTCCGCCGATGAAGAACATCGGCGTGGAGCTCGCACCGGCATTCGTCGCCCGGTCGACATCGGCCTGAATCAGCGGACGCGTTGCCCCCGACTGCACGCAAGAGCGCAGCGCATCCATGTCGACGCCGGCGGCGCGCGCGTAGGTCTCGAAGACCGGCTGCGGGTCAGCCGCATCCGCCCACTCCCTCTGCGCGCGAAACAGCGCGTCCTGCACGGGCCAGAACTTGTCCTGCACGCTCGCGCACATCGCCACCTGCGCCGCCGGCAGCGCGTTGCGGTGCATGCTGAGCGGGAGGTTCACGTAGGCGACGCGCAGCTTGCCGGTGTCCACGTAGTCCTTCCTGACGGCGGCCCACGTTTCGTCGTGCCAGCGCTTGCAGAAAGGACACTGGAAGTCGCTGATGATGATCATCCAGACGCCGGCCTTGGCGCTCCCGAGGATACGCCCCGCGTCGGCCTTGGCGAGCACCGTATCGCCCTTCGCGGCAAGCGCGGTCGCGGCCGCCGGCTGGAGGGTCGCGGCATCCGCGGCCCTCGCCGCGGCGCTCCCCTCGCTCCCCGAGCAGCCGAACAGGACGAGCGCGAACAACGGGCGGACTGAGAGTCGGGACATTATCGGAGGGGGAAGTCGGATCGGATGCGGTGCACGGCGGGCGCCGTGCGGTCCAGCACATAAGTGTAGTCTCCCCGTTCGCCCAGCGCGACGGCAAACCCCACTTGGCGGGCGAGCCCGAGCACCAGCCCGCGCTGCGCGCGCGCGTCGAGCACGTACAACCCTTCGCCGCCGCCCGCCACGTACACTCGCTCGCGCGTGATCAGCGCGTCATAGGCAAAGCGCGCACCGGTCCAGACGAACCGCTCGCGCGCCGTGGTTCCGTCGAGGTCGAACAGCCAGAGCCCGCGCTCCCCCGCGGCCACGACCACTCGCGTGCCGTCGGTGCGCACCGATCGTGCCCCGCCGCGCAGCCGGGTCGATGAACGCAGCACCAGCGAGTCGCCGACGACGGAGAGGGCGACGAGCGCACTGTCGGTGGCCACCCACAGCACGCCGCTGCGCGCGTCCGTGGTCATGGCCCGCACCGGCGCCCCGAGCGCGCGCTGCGTCCACGCCGTGTCGCGCGCGCCGGCGCCGGGCTCCAGTTCCACGCGGTCGCCGATGCCCACGACGCGCCGTCCGCGCACCGATGTCATGGCGCTGATGTCTCCGTCCCGTCGGCGTTCGCCCACCGCCGAGTCCACCGCGAACTCGTACAGTCCGGTTGCCGAGGCCACGGCGACGACGCCATCACCGATTTCCACGGCTCGCAGCCCACGAATGCTGGTGGCGCGCCGGGCGAGCACCCGGGGGGCGCCGCCGGTGCTGAACAGGTGCACGCCGCCTGCCCCGCCGGCGGCTCCGAGGCGGTCACCGATGGACATCCACTGCGGCTCGCCCTCGAGGCGCAGTTGCTCGCTGGGGGTGAACACCGGCGCACCCTGGCGATACCGGAGCGCATGCGCCTGGTCGACTTCGCGTCCCATCAGGTAGCCTACGGCCAGGCCGGCGCCGATGGTGAAGGGAAGCACGCACCCGGGACTCACGTACGATCCCACCGCCTCGTCGGCATCGCTGACGAAGTAGACGCTGGCCGCCACAGCGGCCGCCGTGGCCATGATGATCGGCAGCAGGATGCGCCGCGGGATGCGCCGCTCGGCGGCCTGGGGCTCGGCGGGCCGCGTCTCGGTAACGGTCTGGGCGGCCGCCTGCTGGGCCGCCAGCGCGACGCCCAGGACCGCCGCTCGCAGGCGCACGCGAAAGAGTGAACTCACGGCGAAGGTCGCTCCAGGGTGATGGTGCGTTCGGTGCGGGCGCGGCGCCCCGAGGCGAGGTCGGTGACGTCGAGCGCCAGCAGGTAACGACCGGCCGGCGCATCGCCCATGCCGAGCGCCAGCTGATGCGGCACGGTGCTGCTGGCGCCGCCCACCGATCGCTCGAACGTCAGCGACACCTGCTCGTTGCCGACGGCGCTCAGTCCCACGGCGTCGGCGATGCCGCCGAGTATGCGGGCGGTGAACGAGGGTCCGCGGTCGAGCGAAAGGACCTTTACCGTGACCTGCACGAGCAGGCGGGCGGCGCCGTCGGGACGCGCGGTGGCATTGTACGTCTCCCAGTACAGCGCCACGGTGTCGCGCTGCGAGAAGAGCAGTGCCGGGTTGGCGTCGATGCGGTACGCGGCGCGCGTCATTGCCTCGGCGGGAGCGGCAATGCGGTCGGCCACGATCATGTCCGAGATGTCGAATGCCCCGCCACGGCCCATCGGTACGACGCCCAGCGTGCCCTCGCCACGCGCGCCGCGCCCCGTATCGGGCTGGCGCGCCTCGATGCGGAATGCGTACTCGCTGCCCGGGGTCACGTTGCGCACCCACGAAACCCGGCTGGCAACCGCCGCGCGCCCCGATCGCACGCGCAGGGTGTCGCGCAGCATGCGCGGCGCCACGCGCGCGGCGCCGGCATCGAAGGCGAATCCGGTCTCGACCAGCGCCGGCGAGAGGTCGACGTCGGCCAGCATGCGATTGGTGGGGAACGATGCGAAGAGCTCCACGCGCACCAGCGAATCACCCCGGAAGCGCGCGACCTGCACGGGGACCGTGTCGAGGCGCATCGCGGAGTTGACATCGTCGAGCTGCATCGGGATGATGCGCCGGGCATTGTCGGTGTAGGCGCGGAAGTTGCCGGCGAAGCCCGCCACGTTCATGGCCGGAGGCCCGCGAAAGACGAAGCGCATGGACGTCCGGGGATACCACCAGATGGTGATCACGCGCGCCAGGCTCTCGGCGGAATGGACCTCCTGAGTCTCCGGCGCCAGCGACGCGATCTCACCGGGCGCGCCGTAGCGGATCCAGACCTGTCCGCGGTCGGTGCGCCACCCGGGGATGCGCGCCTCGTCCGAGGTGAAGCGCAGGTCCACGTACGCGACGCGGGCGAGCAGTCCCACGCGCGCCTCGTTCACCGGCGTGAGGGCCAGCGGATCGGCCGTGCGCCACCACGCGTTCTCGATGTCCCTCCGCTCCGCGGCCGGCACCGTGGCCAGGTGCGCGGCGTCGTCAGGGCGCAGCCACTGCGTGATGTCCAGCAGCTCGCGGCGTGTGGAGTCGGGGAAGAGGATGAGTGCGGAGTCAAAGGCAATGGACGCTTCCTCGAGGCGGTCAAGCCGGTGCAGCGCGAGGCCGAGCGCCATCCACGTGCGGGGCTCGCGCGACTGGCGCCGGGCGAGCGCCTGGGCGAGCGGCAGCATCTCGTCCACTCGCCCGGTTTCATAGAGCAGCCCCAGCAGGTCGGCGGCCGCTGGCGCGTGCGAGGAGTCGGCGGCCAGAACGGCGCGAAAGTGATCGTCGGCCTTCAGTGCGTCGATGGCGCCGGCGTCCGCGACCGCCGCCGTGCGCTGGTCGAGGAAGTCCCGGACGTAGTGCCAGTCATTGGCGGCGGCGTCGATGTCGAACGAGGTGGTGCTCCCGGTCAGAATGCGCCGGTTGCGCATGGCATTGAAGCGTCGCGACGAGATGAGTCCCAGCTCATGCTCGACGGCGGCCAGCACGCGCGCATCGCCCCGATCGCGGGCGCTGCGCTGCGCGCGCGCGAAGAGACGCTCGGCCTCGATGCGCAGGAACGGCGTCTTGAGCCGCAGGCGCCCCAACTCGAGCAGGTAGAGCGGGTTTCCGCGGTCGAGGTCGAGGGCCTTCTCGAGCTGCTGGCCCGCCAGCCGGCGGCGGAAGATGTCGTCGGGCGCGAGCCCCATCTCCGACCGGCGCGACAGGATCACGCCGTGATCGAAGATGGCCTGGGCAAAACGCGGAGCGCGCTGCTCGACCTGCTTGAGCAGCTTGAGGGCGCTCGACGTGTCGCCGATGCTGAGCAGCCGCTGCGACTCGCGATACAGGGAGTCGGTGGCGGGTGGGAGCGGCCGGCTGGCCTGCGCGTCCAGTCGCCTGGTGGTGCACGGCGGCAGCAGGCAGGCCAGGAGGCCGGCCTGCAGGCTGACCACGAGCGCTGATCGAAGGGCGGCGCGGGCGCGCATCATCAGGATATTACGCGCCCGCTGGCGTTATCGTCACCGCGCGTCGTGCGCGCAGCAGGTTCAGCGTGTGGGAGTGCCCCCGTCCGGTCCGCCGCTCCCATGGGAGCCACCGGCCTTCAGGGCGATCACGGCGATCGCAATGAGCCCACCTGCCAGCGCCACCGACGCGAGGGTCGTCTTCCGTCGGCTGAAAGCCCGCTCGTCCAGCGAGCGAACGAAATCACGGGGGACGTTGACGGAGCCCTCGCCGCTCCACGGCTGCGAGACGCCGTTGGACGTCTTCACCCACTCCGGCGCGACTACGAGCACGCCCGACGGGAGCACATCATTGAGCCGGCCGGTGATCTCCTGGACGTTCGGTCCGAGGTGCGTCGCCAGTTCAGTGGTACCGGCCGCCGTCAACTGAAGGCGCACCCCATTGCCCGGGCGCGGCGTGCCCGCCGCTGGCTGGTATGCATAGCACGCGGTGTTGGTGAGCACGGCGAACAGGCCCAGAATGAGAGCCGGACGACGAAAGCGCTGCATGACGCGGAATCCCGGAAAGAGTGGTGCGGCCGTACTACATCGAATAATGCCGATGGGGCGGGCTCGCCAGTAGCGAACCCGCCCCAAGGTCACGGCGTCACGCGTGCCCTGTTACTTGCAGAGCGCCGCGTTGGCAATGCAGGGGTTGCCCAGCCGTTCCACGTTCGGAATGGGAAAGAGCAGGCCCTTGTTGGTGAAGGCCGACTCGAAATTCGGGTTGTTGGCCCACTTCGGGTCGGTCAGGCCGAACCGGTACATGTCCGCCAGGCGGCGGCGCATCAGCCAGAGTTGCGCCTGCCGCTCGTAGGCCAGCATCTGCTGCGCGGGAATCTGCGCCGCGTAGGCCGGCTTGCCGTCGAGCGCGCGCACCGTGTTCAGGTGCGTCGTGAACTCGGCCGTGTTGCCGGCGGCCAGCGAGGCCTCGGCGAGGATCAGGTGCAGTTCGCGATTGCTGGTCATCCAGAGCGTCCCGGATTGCGTACCGAAGGCCTTGAACGCCGCCAGCGAGGCGGTCGCGGTCGGATCGGTGGCGCCGGAGATCGGATCCTTGAGGTTCGTGTAGGCGGCGCCCACGCGATGCTCGTTGCGGCCGTTGACCTCGAACCAGATGTTGATGCCGGCGGTGGCCTCGAGGTTGTTGACCATGTTGAACTTCGCGTCACCGCCGCTGATGGCGATGGCGGCATTGGCATCGCTGACCGCGCCGGCATCGTTCACCAGCGGGTTGGCCGTGTTTACCGCGCCCTTGGGCGAGATCTTGCCCCAGACGGCCTTGGCGTGCTTCACCCGGGCGCGGTAGGCGGTAATGTTGTACCGATCCGCCGTGGCGGTGGCGATGGCCAGCGACTTGCCCAGGTACCCGATGGCGGTATCGTAGAGCTTGTTCATGTTGGCGCGGCCGACGGGCGCGGCCGGCACCGTCTTGCTGGAGAAGGCGAAGTCGTCGTACATGTCGGCGATCGACGCGTACACGACAGCGCCGTAGAGGTACGCTCGAGCGAGCGACTGACGGTTGACCAGCGTTCCCGCCTTGTCGAACGCTTCGAGGTTGACGATCGCCTGGTCCCCGAGGTAGCGCGCCGTTCCCACGTTCGGGAAGGCGCCGTCGGTGAACTCGTTGAGGAAGTTCCCGAGGCCGCCGGTCTCGAGGTCGAGCCAGGCGTCGCGCGAGCCGATCCAGTCGAGCTCGTCAGTAGCCACGGCGTACGGCACCGTGGTTCCCGATAGCATGCGCACGAGCGAAGCCAGCGACCCGTTGGCCTGGGCGTCAGCCGAAGCCGGGTTCTCCAGCGCCGACTCCGGGACATTGTTCGGGTTCTTCACGTCGAGAATGCTGGAGCACGCGCCGAGCGCCAGGGCCAGCGCGCCGGCCGTGAACCCGCGCGACCAGCTGCGGGGAGAGATGATGTTGTGCATGTAGTTCCTCATTAGAAACCCACCCGCACGTTGATGCCGAAGCGGCGCGGGATCGGGAAGCCGAAGGCGTCGATGGACTCACCGAAGTTGTTGTTGGTGCCGCCACCGCTGCTGCGGCCGAAGACGTTGATCTCGGGGTCCACGCCCGGGTACTTGGTCCAGAGCGCGAAATTGCGCGCCGAGAAGGTGACGGCCATGTCCGAGCCCCCCACGTAGTTGGCCCAGTTCTCCGGCGCCGTGTAGGTGAGCGACAGCTCGCGCCACCGCAGGAAGTCGCCGCTGAACTGCTGGTTCAGCCCATCGAACGGCGAGAGAGCAGCGAGCTTGTTGACGTACACGTTGGCGGCAGTGAGGCGCTGCTGCGGGGTGCTCGCCGGGTTCAGGATGGCTGCCTCGGTTTCCGCGCGCAACTGCGTGTTGCCGCCGTTCGAGGGACTCGAGGTGCGGAACGCGTCGGTGAGGTTGGAGATGGTGTAGTTGCCGAAGCGGTACTCGAGGTTTGTCGAGAGGCGCCAGTTCTTGCGGAACGTCATGGAGCCGCCGAACGAGCCCTGGAAGTCCGGCAACGGCTTGCCGTCGAAGTGGTCGAGGAAGTCCTTGTTGTTGTCGTCGTCGGCGAGCATCGGAGAGACGGCCGACAACTGGCGCGGCGTGGCGAGATAGGCAAGCAGCTGCGCCTCGGTGTCGGGAACGCCGTTCTTGTCGGTGTCGAACGGCAACTGTCCGGACTGCAGGCAGAGGCCGCCCTTCGCCGTCTTGGTCTGGCCACTGGCGCAGGCGTCGGGCAGCTTGGCGCCGAAGAACGAGCCGGGGGCGTAGCCTTCCTTGATGAAATTGCGGTAACGCGGGTAGCTGCCGCCGACCTTCAGCGGCGGGGCGCCGCCGAGACTGGTGACGAGCTGGCTGAGGAAAGCCGTGCTGCCGTAGACGTCGACCGAGAGGTCCGGCTTGTTGATGAGGAAGGCCTTGACCTTCAGATCCCAGCCCCACGCCTTCATGCCGCCGATGTTGTCGAGCTGCAGGGCGGAAAAGCCGCCCGTCACCGGGAACTGGCGCGCCACCAGGGCGTCCTTCAGTTCACGCCCCCAGCGGGTGAAGTCCACCGACCAGGTGTTGTCGAAGAACCCAAACTCCGTGCCCAGCTCCCACTCGGTGCTGATCTCCGGCTTCAGCTCCGGGTTGCCGAGGTTGGCCGGCACCAGGCCGCCGCCCGCCGTGGAGGTGAGTGGGCCGTACGTGGTGAGCTTGTCGAACGCGCCCGGCTGACGACCGGCCCGGCCGACGGCGGCGCGGAGGCGGAACGTCGACAGGTACTTGGCGAGAAAGCTCTCGCGCCAACCCGCGCGATCTGAGGGAATGACGGACAGCGATGCCTGCGGATAGAACACGCCGCCCTCGGTCTTGCCGAAGGCGCTGTTGTAGTCGTACCGCCCGCCGAACGTGGTGAAGATCCAGTCGCGGTAACCCATCTGCTCCTGGGCAAAGAAACCGGCGTTCACGACGGAGCTGAACGACTCGAACACCCGCGGCGAGGAGCCGCCACCCACGACCTCGATGCCCGGACCGGGGAAGCCCTGATTGCTCCCCGACTCGTCGTTGTCGCGCGTCAGAAAGCCCTGCGCGCCGAAGATGAGGTTGGAGGAGATGTCCTTCATGAGATCCGTCGTCCACCCGCCGTTGACGCTCATCGTGACTTCCTGGTGCGTCCGGTCATCGACGCTGGCGAGACCGGCATTGGCCCGGTTGACGCGGCGGTCGAGGTTGTTGCCGAACGGCAGGAACGACGTCGAGCGTTGCGCCGTGAAGTCGACGCCGAACGTGCCGTCGAAGTTCAGGCTCGACGACGGGATGTAGCTGGCCCGCAGGCGGCCGTTGAAGTGCCGGGCGTCCTGCTTGATGGCATACTGCAGCAGTTCGCGCATCGTGCCGAACGAGCTGGCGCCCGTCGGGTTGCCTGCGCCCAGGCAGAGGCCGTTGCCCAGCGAGCCATTGGTGGGATCGCTGGCGCTCGTCTTGGACGCGTCGCACTGCGCGTTCTCCGGCTTGGAGAAGAGCGCGATCGTGTACGGCGCGTAAATGCTGTTGTTGTTCTCGGGAATCTCGTTGTGCGTCGTGGCGTACAGGACGTTGGCCTGCAGCTTGGTGTTCGTCGTTGGCGAGATGCCCAGGTTCACCGTCCCCTGGTACTTGTTGTTGATGTCCTTCATGTTGACGCCGCGATCCTGCCAGTTGTAATTGTCGGCAGTGAACGGCCCGTCTTCGTTGAGCGCGCGTAGCGCGGCGAAGTACGTGACCAGCGGCGTGCCGCCCGACACCTGGCCCGCAAACGTGCGCGACATGCCGGTCTCGAACAGCTTGGTGGCGAAGGACTTGCTGAACGGCTGGAACGCCTTGACGGGCGTGCCGTAGTGCGCGGCCAGGCGGGTGGCCTGCGAGTCCGACCGGGCAACACCCCACTGCGGCGCGATGCGGTCGGTTGGGTACGTCGTAAACGCCTGTTCGGCGTCGATCGACCACTTGGGAGCGCCCAGCGCGCCCTTCTTCGTGGTGATCAGGATGACGCCGTTGGAGGCCTCGGTACCGTACAGCGTGGCCGCGGCCGCGCCCTTCAGCACTTCCACCTTCTCGATGGACTTGGGATCGATGTCATCGAGGCGCGACGGACGACCGCCGCCACCGGTGCCGACGAAACCGTTGCCGAAGCCGCCGCCGTTGTCGAGTCGCACGCCGTCGATGTACACGATCGGCTCGTTGGACTGCGACAGCGAGGCGTTGCCGCGCACGCGGATGCGGGCTCCTTCGCCCGTGGCGCCCGACGACGGCATCGTCATGAGCCCGGGTTCACGTCCCTGCAGGATGTCGGAAAGCGACGAAATGGGCGCATTGGTGGGCGCCTCGACGGCCGCCACCGTGTTGCCGAGCTTGCGCGCTTCCACCTGCGAACCGCCCGTGCCGGTGGTCACCACCGCGCTCAGCTCGACGGCCGACTGCCGAAGCTCGTAGGCCACGGTCGCGGTGCGGCCCGGCAGCACGTTCACCACCTTGACCTGCGGCGCGTATCCGATGAGGCGTGCACGCACATTGCGCTCGCCGGCGGAGACGTTGTTGATGCGGAACTTGCCCGCCGCATCCGTGATGTTGCCAATCGTCTGGCTGGTGCCGGTGATCGTGACCTGCACACTGGCGAGCGGGCGGCGGCTTCCGGCGTCAATCACCGTTCCTTCGATCGTGCCGGTTGCCTGCTGGGCGGCGAGCGCCATGGGCATCAACGATGCCACAAACGCACGTCGCGCCAGCTTGGCCTTGGCCGAACTGATCATACTCATGCCTTCCTCCAACGGGGTGGGGTGGGGAGCTCGAAATCGAGCCGTGGAGCTATGGCGTTACGACGCGTGGGCGCGATGTGCGCGCTCGAACAACGCCGGGGGGAATGGAGCAACTTCAGCTCGGCACCATGGCAGGTAGCCGGTCCTGACCCACGATTGCAGGGTGGTACTCGATCAGTCGCCTGGCTGCGGAAACAGGACAATCGCGTACCACTCATTTAAATGCCATAAAGTGGAACCGGCGTCAAGGGGAGCTCCCACGCGTTGTTGACGCTTCCCCCCGTTGCCTGTACTGTCTACCCCGCGACTTCGGCTGGCGTCACCGCCGCTCCAGCGCCGCTGCCAGCCGTTGCGCAGTTTCGCGCGCCGAGGCATCGGACGAATCAAAGGCCAGGCCTCGTCGCAGGGAGCGCAACGCCCCTGCGGCGTCGCGCGTCATCAGCTGAATTCGGGCCACCTGGAAATGCGCGAGCGTCAGCGAAGGGTCGCGCTGCAGCGCCTGCTCGTACAGGGCGCGCGCCGCTACACCGTCCCCGCGCAAGAACGCGATGTTGCCGAGGTTGAAGTAGCCCAGCGCATCGCCCGGCTCCAGCGCCACCGCGCGCCGAAGCGCCTCGATCCCGGCACTGGTGTCGGCGGCGTCGG
This sequence comes from Gemmatimonadota bacterium, assembly GCA_038059315.1. GTDB lineage: Bacteria > Gemmatimonadota > Gemmatimonadetes > Gemmatimonadales > Gemmatimonadaceae > PNKL01. Next base: position 6,500 of record JBBTJT010000016.1, on the reverse strand, counting down.
TGAGTGCGATTCCGTAGTTCAGCCAGGCGAGAGGGCGCTGTGCATCGAGCGCGAGCGACCGGCGATACGACGCAATCGCGCCGTCCGGACGTCCCGCGGCGCGCTGGGCGTTGGCGCGGTTCAGCCAGACGCGCGCGTCGCGTGGTGCAAGTTCCAGCGTCCGGCGGTAGGCGACGTCCGCCGCCGCTCCCTCGCCAGTTGCCGCCAGTCGGTCGGCGGCGAAGCCGAGCGCCACTGTCCAGCGTGCGCGGACTCCGTCATGCGCAGCATCCGACGAAGCCAGTCTGCGTCGCAGTTGCCGTCTCGTGGCGCGATCGGCACCTGCGCTCAGGTGCCACGCGGCGAGCGCCAGCGCCCGCACGTCGGCGTCACCATGCGCCGAAAGCGCGCGAAGCCTGGCAATGGCGCCGGACGGCAGCGGCTCATCGGGGCTGACGCACTCCTCGAAGAACCGCCCCAGGCCCGCTCCGCGGGCGGCGGCACGCTCGTCGGCGGCGCTGTCGGCGCCGGCTCCGAGCAGCAATGGCCAGGCGGAGTCCACCGGCATCCCGGTGCGGAACGCGAGCTGCGCGCGCACTGCCTCGGGCATCGGCTTGGGTTCGCCGTACCACGCATGCACCAGGTGCTCCATCTCTCGTGAGTTCCACCCTGCGTGGCACGACGCGCAGGCGCCGCGGATGCCCATGGCGCTGTCGAGCCCGGGACGCGGGACAGAAATGGTGTGATCGGAGCGCGCATACCGTACGCCGGTGCCCGCCGTTCCGTCACCCTCGCCGGTCTCCGGTTGGCGCAGGTACGGCATATGGCACGAGGTGCACCGGCTCCCCGCGCTGTTCGGGGCGTGGTGAGTATGCGCCGTGACGTCGGCCGCCTTGCTCGGATGACAGCTCGTGCACTGCCGGTCGTCGAACCGCCCGGGGAGCGGCGTGCCCGCGATGTCCTGGTAGCCCTGGCCGTGCGGTTCGTGGCACGACGTGCACGTCATGCCGCCATTCAGGTAGCAGCCGCTGAAGCGGTGACCCTCCTGGTAGGCGAACGTGCGCACGCGTCCATCGGCGTGCAACGGACGATCACCGAGTGCCGGGAGCCCGAGGGAGTAGAACACCTCGAGCGGCGCGCCGTTCAGGAACCCCTCGCGCAGCTGGTCCTTCACCGCGTGGCACTGGAAGCAGACCTTCAACGACGCGTCCTTGCCGGCGACGGCCAACGGCGCAAAGCCGATGTCGGCGTCGCGGGCAATCTCACCACGCTCGGCGAGCTCCACGTGGCGCCGCCCGGCGCCATGGCACGACTCGCAGTTGATGGCCAGCGACGTGAACTTCGTCTCGTAGCGGTGCGACGTGGTATCGAGCGCAACCGACAGCTGGCTGGCGTGGCACCCCTGGCAGTTGGCGTATCGTGCGAGATCGCCGAGCACGCGCACCGGCGGCCAGTCGCCGCAGTCCGCCAGTCGCAGTTCGGGAGTAATTGACACCCATCCACGTTGCGCGCGCGAGTTGGTGTTGCAGAACCAACGGCGGTCGTGCCGCGACCAATCGAAAGACAGGAACCGCACCGTGCCGTCGTCGCGGCGCGTGACGAAGCCCTGCGTGCCGCCACCTTCCATGTGGCCGCCTCCCACCACGCCGTCCACGCGCAGCACCTCGTCGGCCTCACCGTCGCGGCTGACGACGAACTCATAGGCGGTGCCACGACGGCGCGGCGTCACCCGCGCGGTGCGGCGCTGCCGCACGGTAGCCAGGTCGGGCCCGACGCGACCGCCCGAGGCGCCGAGCGTGTGGCAGCCCAGGCAGGGGAGGGAGCGCTCGAGCAGGGCGCGCGCCTTCAACGTGTCGAAGGGCGTGACGACCTGAGCGCCACCGGCCACGGTGCAGAGGGCGGCGCACAGGCCTGCCACGGCGGCGGCGTGAAGGTTCATGGAGGCGGATATTACCTCGGTGACCGCCGCGCGCTAGCGTGGAGGGTGAGTGATTGCCGGCATGGGACGGAACTCGGCCCCCCGGCGACTATCGACCATCGACTATCGACTATCGACTATCGACTTTCATGCAGATCACCCAGACCGACCGCGTCATCCTCCGTGAACTGGAACCGGCCGATGCCGGCTTCATTCACGCCGTGCTCAACGATGCCGACTTCCTGGCAAACGTCGGCGACCGCGGCGTGCGCACACTCGATGATGCGACGGCGTACATCGAGTGCGGGCCGCGCGCCAGTTACGCGCAGCACGGCTTCGGGCTCTGGGCCGTCGCCCTGCGCGACGGCGGCGAACTGGCGGGGATCTGCGGCCTGCTCAAGCGCGACACGCTGGACGCGCCTGATGTAGGCTTCGCCTTGCTGCCCGCGCATCGAGGCCGTGGCATTGCCTCCGAGGCCGCGCGGGCGTCACTGGCGTACGGTCGCGATACGCTGGGCCTGCAGCGCGTGCTCGCCATCGTGAAGCCGCAGAACCTCGTGTCCATCCGGGTGCTCGAGAAGCTGGGGATGGTGCGGGAGCGGCTGGTCCGGCTGGTCGACGATGGGCCCGAACTGATCGTGTTCGCTGACCGGTTGGCGCCGTCAGGGCAGGGCTAGCGTCCCGCCCGGAGGGCAAGCTCGATGGCCGAACGAATCTCCCCGACCGCGCGCACGCCGGGCAGCATCTTGTTGTCGAGAATGTACGCGGGTGCCGCACGAATGCCGGCGCCGCGCGCGCGCGACGTCCGATTGCAGGAACGCCTTCACCTGGCGCTTCTGCAGGCACTGGCTGATGAGCATCGGGTTGCCGCCGTTGCGTCCGGCGAGTTCCTGAAGGAACTCCGTCGGATCCGCCAGGGAGATCCACCGCGGCTGTTCGCGCAACATGGCGTCGTGCACCGGCCAGAACTTCATGCCCGTGCCGGAGCAGGCCGCCACTTCGGCGGCAATCAGGGAGTTCTTGCTCGCATCGTTCGGCAGGTTGATCCATGCCACGCGAAGCTTGCCGGGGCGCACGTACAGCGAGTCTATCGTGGGCCACGCGTCGCGATGGAACGCGCGATTGCCGTCGCTGGCGAAATCGCCCACGATGACAAGCCAGTGGCTCGCGCCCTCTACGCCCCGGATGCGGGCAAGGTCGGCCACGGCGGCGGGCTGGGCACGCAGGCTGGTGCCGGTCAAGGCGGCCAACAGGCCGCCTGTCATCATAAGGTGACGCTTCATCACTGAAATTGGTACTGAGTGCAACGGAGACTGGCAACTTCCCATTGCGCCGTGCTCCGGCCGGGCCAATACATTAAATGGGATACCCCCCTCTCCCAGCGTAAGGGAAGCACGCCATGAAACACCTCCGACTCGGCTGCCTCCTCATCGTGCCGCTCTGCGTCGCGCCCCTCGTGCTGAGCGCGCAGGCCGCCGTGATCGTCGGCACCGTGCGCGACAAGGACGGCGCCGGCGTACTCGGCGCGGAAGTCCTCGTGGAGGGCGGCGCGCTGCAGGCCCGGACCGACAACCTCGGCAGGTACCGCATCGCCGGAGTGCCGGCCGTTCCCTCGCGGATCGTCGTGCGACGCCTCGGCTACCGCCTCGAGGCGGTGAACGTCGTCGTGGTCGAATCGCGCGACAACGTGGTGGACATCCGCGTCGATGCCGTGCCCCAGAGCGTCGACGCGGTGACCATCGTCGGTCGTGCGGCTCCCCGCGACTATCGCATGGAGGGTTTCTACGAACGGGCACGCCTGAAGAGCGGCGGGTACTTCATTACGCGCTCGCAGATTGCCAGCCGCAATGCCGTGGATGCGCTGCAGATCATCCGTGGAGCGCCCAGCCTGCGCATCGGGAACAACTCGCGCCTTGGGCGCACGGTCCGGTTGCGCAACAGCAACTGCTCGCCCCTCGTTTTCATCGATGGGTTTCCGCTCACCGCCGGCGCCTTTGACTTCGAGTCGCTGTCGGCCGAGGCAATCGAGGGCATCGAGATCTACTCCGGGGTTTCCAGCATTCCCCCCGAGCTGCAGGGTCCGCGCGGCGGCTCCCTGTGCGGCGTGATCGCCATCTGGGGAAGGCAGTTCCTTCCGTCGACGCGGAGCGTGCGCGCACCGAAGCTCACCGAGGCGACGCTCGCGGCCAGTCGCGTGCGCGCCCTCGTGGCCGCCAACATCGCCTACGCCACGGACGGCGTGGACACCCAGGCACTGCTCGATGGCAAGTCGTTCGCGCCGCAGTACCCCGAGACGCTCATCGAAGAGCGCGCCACCGGCAAGGTGCGCGTGGAGTTCGTGGTCGATTCCGTCGGCGCGATCCTGTGGAACACCTACTCGGTGGTCGCGACGACGGACGTGCGGTGCAACGGGGCGGTGCGCGACGCGCTGCTCCGCTCACGCTTCACGCCGGCGGTGCGCGCCGGCCGCCACGTCGCGCAGGTGGTGCAGGTGCCCGTGAACTTCCTGCCTCCGGCTTCCCCTAACGGACGGGGGGCATCCCAAGCCGGCGCAGCCACTCCGCCAGTGGCGGATAGGTGGGATTGACCGAGGCCAGGCGTGCCGCCGTGGCGCGCGCCCTCTCGATGTCCCCGCGAAGCGCGAAGGCCAACGAGAGCTGGTAGAGGGCGGGCGCGCTGCGCGGCTCGAGTTGCAGTGCGCGCTCGAGCCAGGTGACCCCCTCCGCGGGGTCCTGTCGCCGGAGGGCGAGCAGCCCCAGCGCATACGCCGCGCTGCCGCTCGGGCCAAGGTTCCACGCGCTGCGCAATGCGGTGTCGGCGCTCGCGTCGCGGCCGGCCGCAAAGAGCGCGCGACCGGCGAGTTCGAGCGGCGCCGCCTGGAACGGGGCGTCGCGAACGAGGCCCTGCGCCTCGACGATGGCGTCGTCGTAGTCGCCGGCCGCAGTGAGCGCCTCGACGCGAGCGACCTTCGCCGCCTCCCACGGTACTCCGCCGCGCGACACCAGCAGCGCCAGGCTGTCGGCGGCGTCAACCGGCCGGTACGTCGCCCGATAGTCGATCTGGCGCGTTGCCGGCACGAACGGCCATCGCGCGCGCAGCGTGGCCACGGTGTGCGCGGCAACGCGTTCGTCGAACGGGGACAGCGCCATCCGTGCCTGGTACTCGCTCCACGGAGCGAGCGAGGCCTCGCGCGCCGAGCGCCCCAGAAAACGGGACCGCTGCAACGCCTCGAAGAACGCCCGGGCCATCAGCGTGGCGCCGGCTCGCGTCGGGTGCACGTGCTCGAGGAGCAGTTCGTGTCCCGGGAGGCTGTCGGGCGATGCGCCCTCGAACAGTTCGGCAACCGGCACGTACGTCGCCTTCTTTTCCGCGACGGCGCGCTGGATGATGCCGTTGAAGCTGGCCGGGGCCCGAAAGCGAACCACGTCGAGCTCGCGCGCGGCCCGAAGGCGCGCGCGCCCCCCCACCGTGTCGCCGCGCGCCAGCAGGGCCTGCCCCTCGAGCCACGCGGCCTTCGCGCCAGCCTCCCCTTCGTTGCCGGCTGCGGCGAACGGCGGCAAGTCGCGCACGTTCGATGCGAGCGACCCCACGAACGCGGGAACGCCGGCGCCAGCGAGCCGGGCCAGCAGGCGAGCCAGGTTCCCCTCGAACTGTCGCTCGCCCGCGTGAAGCCGCGCCGAGCCGGCGCGGATGTCCTGGTCGGCGACCACGGTTTCCATGAAGCTCGCCACCGACGCGTCGTTCGCTGGTGCCGGCGCGGCGCGGCGGCGCAGGGCGGCGACCCCGCGGTTGAGCAGTGCCGGAACGCGCCAGCGCATGGCGCGCAGGTACAGCCGCACCAGCGCGGGCGATCCGGCCACCCGCACGGTGGACCCGACGCCGAGCGCGCCGTAGAACTCGTTGTGCCCCGCATACACCAGCACCGCGTCGGGGCGTTCGGCAATGACCTCGTCCACGAGGTCGAGCATCTGGTAGCTGTTGGTGGCGGGAATGCCGACGTTCACCACCTCCACCGAGTCCGCGGGCAGGACGTCGCGCAGTGCATCCCGCAGGATGCGCGAGAACGTGCCGTTGTGCGGAAACGGGAAGCCGGCGGCCGCCGACTCGCCGAGCACGAAGATGCGAAAGCCGTTGGCCGGCTTCTCGCGCGCGAACGCATCGTGCGGCGGCGCCGGCGGCATCGCCTCGGTGGGGAAGTACCGTCTTCCCACGGTTCGGCTCGCGACCCGAAGCGCTCCGCCACCCTCGACGGCCGGACCGAACAGCGGGTTCCTGCCGCCCTCCCAGAACAGGCGCAGCGCAACTTCGCCCGTACCCAGCAGCGCAAAGGGCAGCAGCAGCGCGACGGCCAGGAACCAGCGGGCGCGCGCGCCGTCGGGTGTCGCGGAAGGGCGGGGCGAACGGGGCACGACGATCAGAAGATGGCGTAGATGAACGGCGCCAGCGCCGAACCCTGCGCCATCCACAGCAGCGCGGTCACGGCGCCGAGGATGATGAGCATGGGCAGGAGCCAGAGCTTCTGGTGATGGCGCAGGTAGCCCAGCAAGTCGCGAATGATCTCGAACATCGTATCGCACACGTTCAGAGTTACTACTACTTATAC